>CAYOSX010000022.1:0-29673 GCA_964406745.1 uncultured Opitutus sp. | reverse complement strand
TGGCAGGAAGCGCGAGGTGGGCCCGATGTGTAGCAGCCCAAACACCAGCGAGCCGATGACCCAGCCGAGCGCCGGTTGCAGCACCCCACGGAACAGGGCCTCCTCGGCGAGGCCCGAGCTCAGCGCGAGCGACCGCGTCGTGTATGCCAAGGGCATGAACGTCGTGCCCGGCTCCGGTGTCGAGGTATGGGTCGACCGCGTCCTTCCCTACTTCAACCGCACGGACCTCAAGTTCTCCTCCCATTTTCAAACCCCTCCGATCGCAAAGCCCGACCGCCATCCCGCCGTCGTCGGCGGAAAGGGGTTCGTCTACTTCGCCGATCCGATCTTCCGCGAGTACCGCGAGGTCGGAAACATTGCGGTGCGCGATGTCTGGCGTCGCGTGATGGAGCAGCGCATCGGCCCGGCCCCCGTGGGCGCCGGTCTGCCCACCACCATCCTGTGCGTGCCGCGCCGTCGCGGGCGCGACTTGATCGTGACGCTGCTGCACTACGTGCCTCTGCGCAAAGCCCTCGAACTCGACGTGCTCGAGGAACGCATGAGCTTCGCCGGCGAGCGCCTCCGCATCCCCGGAGCGAACGAAGCCCGCGTCTTCGGAACCAGCGAACCCCTCGCCCGCGACGAAGATGGATCGTTCCTCCTTCCGGTGACCAAGGGCCGCCTGCTGCTCGAAGTGCCGAATCACTTTCGCTGACGAGAGACTCCGCCGTCGAAGGCCGAACTTCCCTCAGCGAGGGAGGGACAAGAAGGAGCGACCAACCGCTGATTTCACAGGAGCTCGCGGAGAGCGCGGAGGGCTCAAGCGGCACGCGAAGGGAGCCGTTGATGTCGGTGCCGTAAGGCGAACGGGCCACCAGCACCACCGCAGGGATTGAAGGAGCGGCGACACTCTTGTCGCCGAACCCCCCACCCGGACCGAAAAACTAGTAACCGTCCTCCACCAACCCCCGCGACAGTCGTGTCGCCGCTCCGTTCCCGACCCCCTGCGCGGGATCAGGGTGCGGGTTTCGCCGCAACCGCCTGCGCGGCCTTCCGCTTTGCCAGCGCACGCAATGCGATGGCTCCACCGATTGCCGCGGCCGAGAGGACGCCGAACGAGCCTCCGCCCGAACCGCCGCCCGATGACGTCGCCCCACCTCCTCCGCCGCCCGTGGGGGTCGTCGGTGGCGGTGGCGTGGTCGTCCCGCCTCCCGGTGTCGTCGGAGACGTGGCCGAACCGATGAGTTCGAGCGAGGGCCGCCCGCCGAAGCGGCTGCCGAAGGATGGCAGCACGTAGTCGAGGTCGCCCGCGCTGATGCCAAACCAGGTCAGCAGGTCGCGCGCATATTCGTCCACCGCCACCCCGGGGATGAGACGGCCCTGCCCGGTGTCGATGTCGGCGAGACGTTGGAAATCGGGATAATAACCTTGGTCGGCGTTGCCGGCGACCCGGCCGCCCCGCACGGATCCGCCCATGACGAAATGATTGCCACCCCAGGCGTGATCGGAGCCGTTGCCATTGGAGGTGAGGGTCCGGCCGAAGTCGGACGCCGTGAACAAGGTCACGTTGTTCCGCAGACCCGCCTCGCCTAGGGCATCCCAGAAGAAACGAACCGCGCGGCTCACCGTAGCGAGCATGTTAACCTGGTTGTTGAGCACCTCGTCGTGGTGATCCCAGCCGCCCAACTGCACAAAGAAGATTTGGCGGCGGGCGCCGAGCCGACCGTTGGCCGACGCCACGCGCGCGATCATCGCAAGGTTGGAAGCGAGGTTGTTTCCGGAAGGGACGGCGGTCGAGATCGAGATGCCATTCAACGCCTCGGAGAACTGGGCATACGCATTGAGCGCGTTCCGCGTGGAGGAGCCATACGTCTGCGCGAGAAGGCTCCGATACTCGCTCTCAAGCAGGCTGTCCGCAGCGGACGTACGCAGGGCCGTGAGATTGTTGCGCGCGGCGGTGTTGTAACCCGCGAGCGCGGTGGCGCCGTTAGCACCGATGCTGTAGTTGAACGAGTTCTCCCCGGTGAGAAAGGTCGACTGACCGGAGAGCGAAATGTTCATCGAGACCATGCCCGGGGTATTGAGCGACTTGATGATGTCCGCGGCGCGTCCACCCCACCCGATCGCGGTGCGTTGGTCCGGCATGCAGGTCTGCCACTGCTTGATCTGGTCGGCGTGCGAGTAGAGCGACACCGGACGATACCGGTTGGCACGGTAGTCGGCCAGCGTCGTGGGACGCACGAGCGAGCCGACGTTGGAAACGAAGGCCAGCCTGCCCTCGTTGAACAAGTCGCGGATCTCCGGCATCGACGGGTGCACGCCGAGCAGACGCCCGCCGAGATTGGTGGGCGCGATCTGGAGGAGGGAATTACGCGCGAGGGCGAGATTGCCCCGGACCCGCGCGTAGGCGTCGTACTCGCCACCGGTCAGCGGCGTGAGCATGTTGAACGAGTCGTTGCCGCCCGCGAGAAAGAGGCAGACGAGGGCCTTGTAGTCGGACGGGGCCGTCTGGGCCGCGAGAGAGTTCGCCAGCCGCAAGGTGAGCAGCGTGGAGAGCAAGGCCGTGCCACGCACGCCGGCGCAGCTCGCCTGGCCGATGAACTGACGACGCGAAAGGGGGTCGGTGGTATTCACGGGGTTATTTCAGGACGGCGTAATCCGGCGAGAGGAGCACGAGATACAGCGCCAGGCGGGCCCGCTGCTGATTGAGGGTGCTCCCGGCGGGCACCATCGCGGGTGTGATGCCGTTGACGGCCGTGAGGATCGCCGCGCGGGTCTCCGCGCTCATCGTGCCGTGAGTGAGGAGAAGATCCAGGTTGTCGAGCAGGGCCGCCGGGCTCTCGGCGAGGGACTCCTGATCGGCAAGGTTAAGGCGGACGCGTCCCGTGCCGCTGGTGATCAGCGTGTTGAAGGCGTTGGGCAGCGTGACGGCAAACACCGCGTTGAGAATCTGGTATTCGGGTCCGACAAGGCCCGCGTTGGCGATCGGCCCGGGTGGCTGGTAATCGGGGGCGTAGAAATTGAAGACGGACGGCGCGCCGAGCGGAAACTGGCCCATGTTACCCTCGTTGAACGCGCCAAGATCGTAGGGAAGCACGCCATCCTGCACCGTAAACCTGAAGGTCCGCAACACGTGCGCGGCGCGCACGTAAGGCTCGCGCAGCTTGCCGTGCTCGGGATCGGCGATCATCGCGGCGTCCCGCGCCTCGGGATCGAGCAGAATGGCCCGCGCCACCGCCAGCAAATCACCCCGCTCCCCCCGGCCATTGTTCACGAAGACCGCGGCCACGCGTCCCACGTATCCATTGCTTGGATTCGAGGAGACAAGCCGCTGGATGAGCTGCCGGCAGATGAAGGGCGCGGTCGAAGGATGCTCGACGAGGTTGTCGATCGCATCCTGGACGTCCTGCAGCCCGGATTGACCGCCCGGGAGAGACGGCTTCCGCGCGCCGGGATAGTTCAGCAGCGTCTTCGGCCCCGTGTCATGCTGGTCCTCCCACATGCGCATCGGCTCGGTGTAATTCGCAGGCGCATTGGGAAAATTCGCCCGGCCCGTCCCCGTGCCCGTGTTGTTGGAACTCGCGTCCGTAAAGCCCGTGAAGACCCGCGCGAACTCCGTAATGTTGTCGTTCGTGTAGGTCTCCAACTGCCGTCCGCTTCCGTCGGTCACATAGGTCCCGTCGGCATTCAACTGATACAGACCGATGGAAAACAGCTGCATCACCTCGCGAGCATAATTTTCATCCGGCCGCGTGCCGATGGCAGGGTCGCCCTTGCGATTTTTATAGTGGCTGAGGTACCGGCCCATGATCGGATGCCGGGTGACGTCCATCAGCAGCGTGCGAAAATTCCCGAGGGCATTCCGCGCCAGCATGTCGTAATAGCTGCTCGATCCGTCGCGACCATTCTGGACGACGGAATCCGTGTCGGAGATCACCATGATCTGGCTGAACGCGTACGCCATGCGTTGGCGAAGCTGGTCGGGGGCGGTCAGCATCACCTGGTTGCGCGCCCGGCGGTTCGTGGCGCGATCGCTGTTGGTGATCTGCCCGGCGTTGCGCGCGGACTCCAGCAAGGCCACCGCCAGCGTGACCGGCTTGGCCGCCTCGCGATCGATCCATCCGGCGTAGTCGTAGCCGGATTGGCGCAACTCGGCGATCGACTCAGGCGTCGGCCCAAAGGTCGCCTGCGCCAGAAAACGCGACGCCTGTTGATCCGGGGAGAGGGTCGTATTCGGGCCGACCGCCGCCACCACCATCCCGACCCACGAAACCACGAGAAGTAGCAAGCATGGAGTGCGCATGTATTCTTTAGAAACGCTTATGACAGGTTCGGGTTTCGTCCCGAAGCCAATTCCCTGCGCGCGTGCTATTTCACAGCCTTTGGACGTTTCCGTTGCCACTCACTTTCACCTCGGGGGCACTCGTGAAGCCCACTTGCAACGTCGCGCCTCGCTCACCGCCGCCTCAAGAAGCATTCGGCTCGACGTGCCAGCCGTACATTTGCGCGGAGGCGCTGCGTATGGCCCGGACCATGTGGTCGTACGGTGTATCGGTGAGATCGACCAAGCCGACCGTCTGGTTCTCGCCATCGAAATGGCGCCCGACAACCGGCTGGTCGGCATGTTGGTACCAGTGGCAGCCGATCGACCACGGCTGGCGCGCCCAGCCCTCGACAAAGGTCGTGAACATGCCTTCGCGCTCCTGTTCGGGAAACGCCTCCCAGAGCGGGGGCAGCTGGCGCGCACTCGCCAGCGGAAAATGAAATTCGCCGATCAACACGGGCCGCCCGCCACCAATCCGATGCCACTCGGCGAAGGCCTGCGGATCCGGCGAGCGCGCATAGCAATTCACGCTGAGCACATCCACATGCCGCCCGGCAGCCGCGATGATGCTGTCCGCCGGCGGCACCCGCACAAAGCGGCAGCCGAGATAGAGATGCTCCGGCGCGTGCTTGCGCAGGAGACGGGACACCGTCGAGAAATAGCGCTCCGCGTAACGCGCCTCGAGCTCCGCGATCAGCGATCCCGCCCTGCGAAGATCCACGGTGCGAAAGCGACGCACCGCCTCCCAGTCCCCGCAGGCCGTGCCGTGGGCGAGATTGAAGGCCGTCACCGTCTCGTACTTCAAACGCACGAGCTCGAGCCACGCCGTGCGCAAATGCGCCTCGGGCGCGATGTCCAGCAGGCGCATTTCGCGCCAGGGCGCCTCGTTGTCCACAAAGTATCCAAGCAGCCACGACCGCCCCTTCCCCGGCGCCGTGCCGCGCGCAAAGGCGGCGTCCACCGCCTCGACCCACCGCGGATCCCACACGTCCGGAAACACTCCCGCCGCCGGGCCCGCCCCGGACAGGGCGCGGGTGTGCAGGAAGCGCGTGTAGGGTACCCGTTCCTGGTCGCAGATGACGTCGTCGGACCAGGCACCGAAGGAATTGAGCCCCCAGTCTTTCCAGCGCGCGAGGACCCGCTCACGCCACGCCTTCGCGGATCCATATTTTCGATACGCGTTCCAGCGGTAGAGATGCACGTTCCCCTCCAGCCACACCTCGCCGACCGCCGAGGATTGCACGCCCGAAAACCAGCCTTCTTCGCCGGGTCCGGGCAGGGTCTCGAATAGCTCCTCGCGTCCCGCGACGCGCGTTGTGTCGTTCACCGAATCGAGACGCACGCCGGTCGCGCCGAGCGCCCAGTACGGGTTGCCCTCCGGCGTGACAAACCACCAGCGCCCCGAAGCATCACGCTCGACGCGAAAGCGTCCGGTGGCATCGAAGCGCGGGCCCTCCCGCCACCCGCCATATCGATCGAAGTGCCGTCCCATCACCGGTCCGGTCGAGAGCGCAGCCGCCTCGGCCGACGCGCGTTCGCGCAGCTCACGGACGTGGCCCATCTTGCCCGGCCACGTCCCGTGCCGGCGCTGGCCGAGCCCATCCACCACGGCGCCTCGCGGCGCAGCCCCCGGCACGAGCCGCACGGCGCGTAGATGCAAACGGGGCATCTCGCCCGCGAGCGCCTGCAGGTTGATTCGCACCCCCACCGGCTCATACAGCGGACCCACACCCGCGGCCAGCGGGAGATCGCGGAGATCGAGTGAGAGTGTCGATGCACGTCCCGGGTCCACGCGAAGGCTGGTGCCCAGGCGTCCCCGCGGGAGCACGACCACCAGCTCGACCATGACCGGAACCTGCGTTTCCAGCTCCAGCTCGAGGTGGTCGTAGTCACGCCAGTTGCCCGGCAATCCCAAGGCGCGCGGCGTCGCCTCCATCCGGCCGACGGGATTCTCCATGCGCACCTCCACGCCCTGGCCCTTCGCACCGAAGATCAGGCCGGACACCGCCACCTCAGAAACGGCCACTCGCATCTCACCGTCCCCCGGCTGGGCCTCGTTCCGCGTCTCCGTTCCACAGCCCGCCGCGGCAAGTCGGGCAAGATCGGCGCTCGCCACGGTGAGCTCCGGCAGCGCAGCCGGTTCGGGGTTGACAGGGGACGTCGACATGAGGGGCGAAACACCGATGCCACTGGCCCGGCAATCACGAAACCCGCGAGTTGGTAGAATCGTTTACCGCACGCGCTTGTGCCTTGAGTGTGCACCCGTCCGGCCTGACATGCTCGGGTCTTCTCCTGCATGCACGCCCCACCCCTGCCTCCCGCCTTCGGCACCGCCTACTATCCGGATCACTGGCCCGAGTCCGACTGGGCGCGCGACCTCGACCGCATCGTTGCCGCCGGCCTCACCGTTGTCCGCTTCGGCGAATTCAGCTGGTCGTGGTACGAACCCTCGCCCGGTCGCTTCGACTTCGCGGCCTTCGATCGTTTCGTCGACCTCGTCGAGGCACGCGGCCTCCGCCTCTGCCTTTGCACGCCCACCGCGACCCCGCCGCCGTGGTTTGACGTAAAGTATCCGGACGGACGCCTGCTCGATATGCAGGGTCGTCGCTGCCTGTCGCATCGCCACTTCTGGAGCTGGAACCATCCGGCCAGCCGCGTCCACGCTGCGCGCACGGTCACCCGCCTGGCCCGGCGCTATGCCCGACGCCGCTGCCTGTGGGGCTGGCAGATCGACAACGAGCCAAACTACGCCGAGGAGGTCCACGCCGACCTGCAGCGTTGGTACGACTTCAATCCCCACGCCCGGACCGCCTTCGTCGCGTGGTTGCGGCAGCACTACAAGGACTCCCTCGACGCCTTGAACGCCGCGTGGTGGGGCAACTTCTGGTCCCAACGCCTGCATCGCTGGGAAGAGGCCGCGGTCATCCGCGGGCCGGGCAACCCCCACGCCTGGCTCGACTTCCTGCGCTGGCGCGAGGCGAACCAGGCCGCGTTCGTCGCCTGGCAGGCGGACCTGCTGCGACGGCACAGTCCCGGGACCGCCATCGGTTGCAACATTCCGGAGACCGGCGTGCGGCTTTCCGTCGCGATCGGCCAGGATTACTTCGCGCAGGCCCGCGGGCTCGACTGGATCGGGACCGACCTGTATCAGGCAACCGGTGACAGACACCGAGACCTCGCCGGACTCGCCTGCAGCACCGACCTGATGCGCAGCGTCGCCGAGGCCGCCGGCGCCGGCTTCGTGATCAGCGAGACCCAGGGCGGACCTCACGAGCGCGCCTGGCCCAACAGCTTCGCCGGCGAAGGTTTCGATCCCGACTACCTCCACGACTCGGTCCGCGTATACGCGGAGCGCGGCGCCCGCCAGGTATGGTGGTTTCTCTGGCGACCGACCTGGGGCGGACAGGAGCTCGGCATGAACGGTGTGCAGGCGCTCGACGGCACGGATACGCCCCGGACCGCACTCGTGCGGAAGCTGGCGCGGCAACCGGAGGAGCTGGTGCGCAAACGAACGCGGTTCCTCCGACGTCCCCGCGCTTGGGTGCACTACTCGCGCGACAGCCTGCGCTGGATGTCCCGTTTTGCCCCCGCGCTCGATGATTTTGACGGCGCCCTTGTGGGATGGCACAGCCTGCTGGAAGCCTGCGGCCACCGCGTCGACTTCCTCGACGATGAAGCGCTGCTCCGGCTGCCCGCTGATGCGCGCGATCCGCTGATCCTGCCCCTGACCTCCATCGCAAGCGACGCGCTCGTCGATCGCATCCAGGGTCATCGCGGCCCCCTGCTCGCCGGTCCCCACACCGCGTTCTGCGACGAGTCCGGCCGGCTGCGTTCAAGCCGCCTGCCCGTCGGGCTCAGCGAACGCTTCGGCGTGCGCTCTGGCCTTTGGCACGACACCGGACCGCTCCCCGTTTTGAAAGGCCTTCCGTCCGTGAAAGGCTGGCGTGAACTCGAACCCCTTGCGCGTGCACGGCAGCCGCACCTCAGCAACGGTCGCCCGCTGTTGGCCGGAACCCATGACGCCACCCTTTGCGCCGTCGACCTCGGCGACCTCTGGATGCGCGGTACGAAAGCGCAACGGCAGCGGCTTGTCCGGTTGGTCCGCCCGCTCCTCGGCGTCTGATTCTTTCCGCAGTCGTCTCAATCACTGCGCTCAATCATCACACTGATCAGCGCATACGGCGTGTAGGCAATCGTTCGCAGGGCGCGCGCGCGGCCGGCCGGCTGTTCGCGCAGGTTGATGCGGCGCGCCCGCCAGCCTTTCGCAAGGCGAAGCATCGCGACGCCCCGCTGGCCGAGCGTTTCATTCAGGCGCAACACCCAGCGGCCGCGCCCCGCCGGTTTCGCCCACACGGGTTGGAGCGTCTCTCCTCCGTCCAGTCCGAGGAAACCCGTCGCACGGGGCCCGCCGCGATACGAAAGGACCGGCGTGAAGAGGAGATCCGCCAGCGCAGCCGGTTGCTCGTCACGCGGCGCCGACACGTCATGGCGACCGATCGCGAATTCGATTTGGTGGCGCCCCAGGTCCGAATACTTCGACGGGGCCTGCGTGCGGCGAAGCGTGGGCGGGTGACTGGCACGCGCGTGGGTGTCGGCCCCTTCGCACGTGATCGCCGCGCTGCGCAACAGGGTGAGCCCGAGCACGCCGTCGCGACACGAGAAACCAAACTTGTCCCTCGTGACGACGAACAAGCCGTTGCGTTCCGCGTCGTCGCTCACCGCCGCCCAGCGGCTGGCCGGCACCTCCCACTGCGCCTCGGCGGCAAGGTCGCCCGGCACCTGCCTTCGCAACACGCTGCCAAAGGGAGCGGCAAATCGCGCATGGGTGCCCGCACAGGTCGTCGGGAAGAGCATCTTCAACATCGCCTCGGGACGCCGCCAATCGAGGTCAACCGTGATGCCAAGCACCGCCGATCCAGCGTCGAGCGTGTAACGAATCACCGCCTCGCCCGCCTCCCCCAGAGAGCGCCGACACTCCAGGGACGCCGTCCGACCATCCGTCTGCACGATCCGGATGTCGGCGCGTGAGCCCACGCGTTTTCCCAACGACATCGCGGGGCGGTCGATATCCCACGCCTCGAACAACGCCGGGCGATCCGGATAAATCACGAGTTCGCCCAACGGCGATCCGATCGGCACCGCGGTGCCGTCAATCGTCAACGCACGCACCCGCCCTCGCTGGTCGAACTCCGCCCGCAGCCGGCCGTTCTCGAGCCTGCGCGCGGAGGCCCGCACGGGTTCAACCGAATCAACCACGACCAGGCCCGACACCGTCGCTCCTGACAGCGGGGCCAGCACGGCCCTCCCGACCCGGCCGTCCTCGCCAATTCCGCGCACCACGTTTCGGGCGCGCGGCAACGGGTTGAACAACGCCGGCGCGCCTCCGCGCCCGCCCAGTTCCTTCGCAGCCGACCGCGTGCACCGTTTGACAAGCGCCGCAAGCTCGATGCTCCCCTCCGCGTAAACCTCGTGAATCGAGCTGCCGGTCACGTAGTCGTGGAACTGGGCAAAAATCGTCCGCTGCCAGTCCTCCCGGGGAGCGGGCCGCCCGGTCGTGGTGCAGCGCACGGCTTCGAGGGTCTGCAACGCGCGCTCGGCGGCGCGCATCGCCGCCTTGATGTTGGCGTGCGTCGTGTAGGTGCCGCGATGATACTCAAGATAAAGCTCGCCGTGGTAAACGGGCAGCTTGTCCCGGAGCCTTCCCAGCCGGGCGAAGAAGGGCTCGATCCCTCCCCACTCCGCGCGAGGCACACCGGAAAGCCGGGAAAGCCGCCGCACACGTTCGCACATCTCCTCGGTCGGCCCGCCTCCGCCGTCACCGAAGCCAGTCGGGGCGAGAAACTCGGGGTGAACATCCACCTGACGATGGGCGCGGGCGCTGTTGCGCAGGTGATCGGGCTTCGCCTCCTGGTTGTAACCGCCTTCCTGGGTCAGGTGCGCCACCACCTCGCTGCCATCGTGCCCGCGCCACACGAAGCTGCTGTAGGGAAACCGGGTCAATGCGCTCCACGAGAGCTTGGTGGTGTAAAACGACTCAACCCCCGCCTCCCGCATGAGCTGCGGCAGGCAGGCCGGATAACCAAAGACATCCGGAAGCCAGAGCACCGCCGCCGGCGAGCCGCGCAATTCCTGAAAGCGTTCCTGACCGACGAGAAAGCTTCTCGCCAGCGCCTCCCCGCAGGCCAGGAGACAGTCCGACTCGACTTCGGTCGCACCAGTCGCCTCCCACCGCCCTTCCCTCAGCCGCCGTTTTGCGAGGCGCGCCATCTCCGGCGACCGCCGTCCCACCGCCGCATAGCTCGCCGGCTGCGTGTATCCAAAACGAAACTCCGGGTATCGCTCCATCAGCCGGTTGGCCGTCGCGAAGGTATGCACAGCCTTGAACTCTCCGACGTTCTCGGGCCAGAGCCAGACAAGGTCGATGTGCGCATGCCCCGTGAGCACCGCCCGCGGAGCCGAGGGATCCGCCGGGAGGGCCAGCAGCCCGCGTGCGATGACCCGCCGAGCCGCCTGCACGCCATCCGTCTCCAAGGCGTCGATACCTTGATCCAGCGTCCGCAGCAGCCGGCGAAGCAGCGGCGAAACGTTCTCCAGCGCCGTCCGCAGCCCGAACCCATTGAAACGACCGGCCTCCACGCCGTACTCGCGGCGCAGTTCGTCCAGCGCCAGTTCGTAGGGCACCAGCAGGTCGTGATAAAGCTGCCAGCGATCCTCGTCGCGGCTCAGCACCCTCGCCCCGGCCAGACGCGATCCTTCGGGATCCAACCCCGTGGCCTCCGGATGCCAGATGCCCGTCTGCGCCACGACGCTTTCGATCCACACTTCCCGCGCGCCCTTCGGCAGCGGCGCCCGGCGATGCGCGACATCGAAGCCGTACTGCGGCACCCCGTCCGCGTACAAGGTCGCCTCCGCCTGGTCATTCCATTCCAAATACAGACCGCCGCGACGCCTCGCTTCCACGGGCAGGTCCACGCGGAACCAGCGTTGATCCCACAGCTTTCCCCAGGCCTGCGGCGTCGCCACCGGGCGCAGGGGCTCGCGTCGCGCCTCCCGCCAGGTGCGGTGCCGCGGCAGGGAGGCCGTCGCCCGGAGCGCAGCCACGCCCACCTCACTCCAGATCTCAGTCTTCAGGCGCGCCAGCGTGCGGGCCACCCGGGCCGGTGTGAGTTGAAGGAGCGTATGGGGAGGAAGCATAAGAATCCGTTTTGCCAATCCGGCCGCACATCGCGATCCCGATCCGCACACCCGCTGCGTTCATGCTGGCGCAGAGACGCCGCGCCGGTCGCGGTACCGTGACCCGGCGACCTTCCCCGCCAGATGCGCGGCGTACGTCTCCGGATCCGGAGGCACCGCGACAAACCCCTCCGTCCACGCCGAAAGCAGGAGCGCGTTCATGAGCTCGACCGAGCCCAGGCCTTGCTCAATGGGGGCGATCAAAGGAACCCCGTCGAGGATGGCATCGACGAAATTAGCCAGAATCTCCGCATGCTGCCCGCCATGGCTGAGCCCGGCGAACGTCTCCTCATGGCACGCCGGACGGTCAAAAGGAAGGTCCGAGGCCCGCGCGAAGTCCGCCGATGAGACTTCGTTGCGGTACAGGACGAGCCGGTTCGCCTCATAGACCAGCCGGCCGCGTTCCGCCGCGATCTCGAGGCGGTTCGTCCCCGGAGCGTCGCCGGTCGAGGTGGTGAACACACCCTCCGCACCGTCAGGAAACTCGAGGAAGGCCGTGACATCGTCCTCGACCTCGATGTCGTGGAAGCGTCCGAAGCCGCAGCGCGCCCAGACCCGGGCCGGGGGGCCGAACATCCACGAAAGCAGGTCGAGCTGATGGAGGCCTTGATTGAGCAGGACCCCACCGCCTTCGCCCGCCCAGGTGGCGCGCCATTCCGCCGAGCTGTAGTAGGCGTCGGTCCGGTACCAATCCGTCACCATCCAGTGAATACGATGAATCCGGCCGAGCGCGCCCGAGCGAACGATTTCCCGGATCTTGCCAAAGAACAGGTCGGTGCGCTGATTCAACATCGCCGCGAACACGCGGTCCGGTGCGCGCGGCGCCTCGATCAGCCGGCGCGCCTCCCGGGCGTCGATCGCGACCGGCTTCTCCACGAGCACGTGAAGCCCGGCCGCCAGCGCCTCGGTCGCCTGCCCGACGTGCAGGCGATGCGGCGTCGCGATCACCACGGCGTCCACCACACCCGCATGGAAAAGTTCGCGCGCGTCGGCAAACGCCGGCACGCCCGGAAACATCGCCCGGCGCACGGCGTCGGGATCCGCCACGGCCGCGAGCACCCCGCGGGGAACGGCGCCCTTAAGCACGAGGCGTGCGTGTGCCGCCCCTACGCCGAGGCCGACAATGCCGATCTTCACCTTGGTCATGGACGAGGTAACGCCGGACACCGTCGCGGGTTCTGCCGGGCACGTCCAACGGAGGTTCGTTGAAGCCGTTGAAAGGCACCCTTGTTCCGGGTGGCGCCGCGACCGAGACGCGCGGCCGCAACGATTCAATCCCGGTTGCTTACGGCCCGTACGCCTGAGGCAGACCGCCAGCCTCACTTCACCGCCCGCAACCATCGCGCCCCGTGGGGCGGCACGGCAACGGATGCGATCGAAGGGACGGCTTTGCTTTCGACCGGATCCTCCCACCGACGGTACCGTTGCCCGCGCACATCGAGGCGGAGGCGGCGCGCGACCGGTTCGTCGTTGAGCAGGAAATAGTGATCGGCCGTCGGCGACGCGAGGCGGTACGCGATGCCACCCTGGCACGTGTAGGACGGGCGAACTTTTCCCAGCGCATGCTTCACCAGCCGGGCCTGCAGCCAGGCATCGCCGGGCTTCCAGCACCCCAGCGACGCCTCAAACCCGAGCACCACCGCCGAGCCGCGCCCCACGCGATTCTCCGTCACCGCCGGCGCCCCGCCCTCGAACCGCTCCACCACCCGGGCCGTCGTCGTCCGCAGGTCGAGCGCGAACCCGGCCAGCTCGCGCCTGCCGATCCGCCAGCGGGCGTGATTGCTCCGTGAATACTGATAGTCGTCGATGCGCACGCCGAAGAGCGTCTCGAAGGCGGAGCCTTCCCCGGTCGGAAGCAGCCTGCCGTCGTACCCGTACCAGGCGCCCGGGGCGTCGAGCACCACCCGGCCACCCGCCTCCGCGAAGGCGCGCAGGGCGGTCAACACCGCCTCGTCGATCGCCAGCTGCGCCGGTAGGTAGATGACCCGGTAGCGTCCGGCCAGGCCCGCGTGCAGGTTGCGCGCAGTGACATGCTCCCAGGGAACGTTGGCGTCGATGAGCGCGCGGGACACCCCGATGCGCGCACGCACCGGCCATTGCTTGTACATATCGCGGCCCGCGAGGGAAACCGCCGCCCAGAACGCATCGCTCTCCCAATCCTGAAACACGCCGACGAGCGGTTCCTTGTGCGCCGACCACAGTTCATCGCGCAGGCGCGAGGCGGCCCGCCCGATCTTTCCGGCGGCGACCGTGCGCGCACAGGGTTCCTGGTGACGGTTGGTCAACGCATACTCCCCGGCCTCCCAACCGAAGCCGCGCGCATTCCAGCACCACAGACCGAAACCTTTGAAACCACCCGCCATCCACGAGAGCATGAGCTGCTGGATCGTGTGCTCGTTGACCGTGAAACCGGCCACTTGACTACGAACCTCCGGCACGAAGGGCGCCTTGCCCCCGCTCAACTGCTGCGGGCCGCCGGTCGATTCCCAGGTCGCCGCCCAGCCTCCCTTGAACCAATCCGTCGCCAGCGAGGCCTGCATATAGATCGGCCGCGCGAACTCGAAGTCCGCCTCCTCGAAATGCCAGCCGGGATGAATCGAGGGATAAAAGGATCCGCCTTCGGCCATCGCAGAGGCGATGCCTTCCATGTCCGTGGACCGCGCCGCAAAGGGCAGGAACAAACTCATCTCGCCTCCCGTGCGCAGCGGTACATTTGGATCCTTCGGGCGCTGCGCGTCGCGTGCCCGCCGGATCATGCGCAGGTGCATGTCCGCCCGGAAGCGCAGCACGTCCACGATGCGTCGGTACTCCTGACGCTCGGCCGTGACGACGGCGATCACGTCCTTCCTCACCTGCGTCCACGTCTTCCATGGGCGCGTGTTGACCATCGGGTAGTGGAAGTTCCACGCCTCCTTCAGCGCCTCGACCGTTCCGTAACGCGCCTTGAGCCAGTCGACGAAGAGGTCGCGCGCCTCGGGTGAGAGACCGTACTCGTCGCGCTTCAATGTTCCGGGCACCCCGTCCGTTTCGTGGCTGACCATCGGCTGGTTCGCCGGGTCTCGCCGGTCGATGCGTGCACGCAGCACCTCATCCTGACGCCGCAGCCACACCTCGTTCGTCCGCAATTCCTCAGGTGAAATTTCCTCCGGCAGGCCGAGCGAGCGAAGCTTCTCCGGCGTCGGATCCTCCCACCCCGCTTCGCCGTACCACCAGGGAATGATCCCTTCGTCGAGCGCCAGGTGATACACCGCGCGCCAGTCGGTTGTCTCGCAAAGCTGGCATTGCTTGAGGCAGTTGAAACCCAGTTTCCGCATGTGCCGAAAATGCGAACGGATGTCCTCCATCGTCATTCCCGGGCGCTCGATGAAGACGACGCCCACCGGCCATGGACGCAGCCGTCGCAGCTTCCGTTGCGTGGCCGTGTCGTTCAGTCCGGCGTAACGTGACGCGAGAAAAGGATCGCCCGAGGAAATCATGGGATTGCTTTTTTGTGACGAATTTGAGTCGTTTCAATCATGTTCGCTCAGGAACGTCAGCAACAGATTCTCGAGATCCTCGCCCGCAAGAAGCGTCTGCGCGTGAGCGACCTCGAAGCGACGCTGAAGGTTTCGCCCGCCACCTTGCGCCGGGATCTCCTGCAGCTGGAGCAGGCCGGGAAACTGCTGCGCACGCACGGCGGCCTGCTGCATCCCGAGTTTCTCGGAGGCGAACCGGCCTTCTCGCGCAAGGCGCGCGCCGCCGTCGAGGCGAAGCGGCAGATCGCCACCGCCGCCGCCGCGCACGTGCCTCCGGGTGCGACGATCTTCGTGGACGCGGGCACCTCGACCCTCGAACTCGGCAAACTGCTCCTGCGCCGGGGCGACATCACCGTCTTCACGAACTCAGCCCCCCTCCTGCAGGAACGCGCCGGACCCAAGGCCCAGCTGGTCTGCATCGGCGGCGAGGTCCGCGAGGTCAGTCGCGCGCTCGTCGGCGCCCTCGCGATGGAGTGGATGAAGCATCTCCGCTTCGACTTCGCCGCCGTCGGCGCCTCGGGGTTGCACCGGACCGACGGAGTCAGCACGACCGAGCTCAACGAGGCCGCGATCAAGCGCGAGGCCGTCAACCGCGCCGGCACCGCCTTGCTGCTCGCCGACGCGTCCAAGTGGGACCAGACCGCTGCCGTCACCTTCGCCGCCTGGTCCGACTTCGATCACTGGTTCACCGACGTGCGCCTCAGCCGCGCCGACCGCGAGGCGCTCGCGCCGGCGGGAGTAAAAATCCACACCGTCAGCTCCTGATTTACCCATGAAAACCGCCCGCCTCCACCGTCTTTTCAACCCTCGCTCGGGACGATGCTTCGATGTCGCCGTGGATCACGGGTTCTTCAACGAGGGTTCCTTCCTCGCCGGCATCGAAGACTTGCCCGCCGCGGTGAAGACCCTGGTCGAGGCGGCGCCCGACGCCATCCAACTCACGGTCGGCCAGGCGCGCCTGCTTCAGTCCCTGCCCGTGCGGCCAAAGCCCGCCCTCGTGCTGCGCACGGACGTCGCCAACGTCTACGGACGCCAGCTCCCGCGCACGCTCTTCTCCCGCATGATCGACCGGCCCGTCGACCAGGCCGTGCGCCTCGACGCCGCCTGCGTGGTCGTGAACTTGTTCCAGATTCCCGGCCAGCCGGAGGTCACCGACCAGTGTATCCACAACATCCTCACCCTGAAGCCCGCGTGCGACGATCTTTCCATGCCGCTGATGATCGAGCCCCTCGTCTTCCAGCCCAATGAAAAGGCCGGTGGCTACATGGTCGATGGCGACGTGAAGAAGATCGTGCCGCTCGTCCGCCAGGCCATCGAACTCGGCGCCGACATCATCAAGGCCGACCCGACGGACGACGTCTCCACCTACCATGAGGTCATCACCACCGCCGGCGGCATCCCCGTGCTCGTGCGTGGCGGCAGCAAGGCGTCGGAGGGCGAGATCCTCACGCGCACCGAGGGACTGCTCAAACAGGGCGCCGCCGGGATCGTCTACGGGCGGAACATCATCCAGCATCCGCATCCGGCCAGGATCACCCGCGCCCTCATGGCCGTCGTGCACGACGGCGTCCCGGCGGAGAAGGCGCTGGCCTTGCTCGCATGAGCGCGCCCGCCGTTCGCGTCGGTATCATCGGCGCCGGCCTGATGGGCCGCGAAGCCGCCAGCGCCTTCGGTCGCTGGTTCGCCCTGCTCGACTGCCCGGTGACGCCCGAGCTCGTGGGCGTCTGCGACGCCAATGCCGCTACCCTCGAGTGGTTCCGGCGCGTCCCCGGCGTACGACATTTTGAGACCGACCATCGCGCGCTGCTCGCGCACGCCGACATCGACGTGGTCTACGTGGCCGTTCCCCATCACCTCCACGAGACGATCTACACCGACGCGCTCGAGGCCGGCAAGGACCTGCTCGCCGAGAAGCCCTTCGGCATCGACCTTGCCTCGGCCCGACGTATCCGCGACGCGGCGACACGGCTGGGGCGCTTTGTGCGGGTCTCCTCAGAGTTCCCGTTCCTGCCCGGCGCCCAGCGCGCCATCGCCTTCGCCCGGCAGGGAGCGCTCGGGCGGCCCCTCGGGGCGCGTTTCGCGTTTCACCACGCCAGCGACCTCGACCCGGACAAGCCGGTCAATTGGAAGCGACAGACAACCTTCTGCGGCGAACCAGGCGTGATGAACGACCTCGGCCTGCACGTCGCCCATGTGCCGCTTCGCCTCGGCTGGAAGCCCTCACGCCTCTACGCGCAGCTCCAGAAGATCTACACCGAACGTCCCGACGGCCGCGGCGGGCGCGCGCCGTGCGACACGTGGGACAACGCCGTCGTCCACGCCACCGCCCCGATCGCCGGCGAGGACGTTCCCCTCACCCTGGAAATGAAACGCATGGCGCCGACCGAGACGAATACGTGGAGCATGGAAGTGCTCGGGACGGACGGTGGCGTGCGCTACTCCACGAAGGAACCCAAGACACTCTGGATCTACCGGCGCGACAAGGAGCAGTGGTGGGAGAAGACCGACCTCGGCTTCGGCACGCCGTTCAAGACGATCACCGGAGGCATCTTCGAGCCGGGCTTCCCCGACATCCTCCAGCAAATGTGGGCGGCCTTCCTCGCCGAACGCGCAGGCGCGTTGGGCGACCGCTTCGCCTGCGCCACCCCCGACGAAGCCGTCACCCACCACGAATGGTGGGCAGCGGCCTTGGAAAGCCACCGGGATCAACGCGTCGTACGCTTGGGGTGAACTGCGCAATGCAAGACGAACGCCATTGATTGTCGTTTTATTTTACAGGAGCTCGCGGAGATCGCAGAGGATCTGAATGCACCCCCTCTATCCAAAAGCCTCCAGAATCACCGAAATCCTCATCGCCGCGGCCATCGAAGTACACCGGCACAAAGGTCCGGGGTTGGTCGAATCCATCTACGAATGGTGCCTGATGCGCGAACTCGAACTCAGACGCTTAACTTCGATCAACCAAAAGATAGTCACCGTTGATTACAAAGGCTTCAAGAAGACCGAACCACTCCGCTTCGATCTGCTCGTCGATGAGTGTGTTCTCATCGAGGTAAAGGCAGTCGAGACCGTCCTTCCCGTTCACAAGGCCCAGCTTCTTAGTTACATGAAACTCATGGATGTCCCCTTGGGCCTGTTGATCAACTTCAACGAATCTCGCCTGCGAGACGGGTTGTCCCGCGTAATTCTCCGCGGAGCCGACCATTGATCTACTCCGCGGCCTCTGCGGCCTCCTGTAAAAACCTCCGTTTCCTCCTGTGAAAAAACCTGCCCTGGAACCCTCTCCACCCCGCCGCGGGGTCATCGCTGGCGGCAACTGGATTGTCGATCATGTGAAGCTGATCGACGGTTGGCCGGCGCAGGATGCGCTTGCGAACATCGTGGGCCAGTCACAGGGCAACGGGGGCGGGCCGTACAACGTGCTCAAGAACCTCGCCCGCCTCGGCGCCTCGTTTCCGCTGGCCGGTATCGGACGCGTCGGCGACGACCCTGACGGCCGCTCCATCCTCGCGGACTGCGCCGCGCACGGGATCGACGCCACCCGGCTTCAGGTCACGCCCGACGTCGCCACGAGCTACACCGACGTCATGACGGCGATCGACACGCGCCGCCGCACCTTCTTCCACTGCCGCGGCGCCAACGCCGTCCTTGCCCCGGCCGACTTCGATTTCCGCGGCGTGACCGCGAAGTACTTCTACCTCGGATATATCCTTTTGCTGGATACACTCGACGCCCCCGACTCCGAAGGCCGTCCCGCCGCGGCCGGGGTGCTCGCCCGCGCCCGTGACGCGGGCCTGCGCACCGTGATCGACTTCGTGAGCGCCGCGGCCGACCGCTTCTCGGGGACGGCTCGCCCCCTTCTTCCGCTCGTCGACGTTCTGTTCGTCAACGATTACGAAGCCGAGCAGCTCACCGGTCTCTCACTGGGACGCGGCGTGGCGCTCGACCGGGAGGCGGTTCGCACCGCCGCCCGCCGCCTGCTCGAGGCCGGCGTGCGCGACTGCGTGTGCCTGCATTTTCCCGAGGGCGCCTGCATTGCCGCGGCCGACGGCGAACTGCACTGGCAGCCGTCCGTGCGCTTCCCGGACGACGCCGTCGCCGGGACCGCCGGCGCGGGTGATGCGTTCGCCACCGGCATGCTGTATGGACTGCACGAAGGCTGGACGCTGGCCCGCTCCGCGGAGCTCGGCGTCTGCGCCGCCGCCGCCTCGTTGCGCCATCCCACCTGCTCCGACGCCGTCGTTTCCGCCGACGAATGCCTCGCCCTCGGACGCGCCCACGGCTTCCGGCCATGACCGCGTTGAGCCGCCCGCGCGTGCTGGGCCTGCTCGGGCGGACGCTTCGTCCGTTTCTGGCCGCGCAGGATCTCCGGCCCCGCAGCCGCACGCGCGGCGCGTTCATCCGTCCGGAGTGGGGTCTCGACGATCCGTCGCACACCGGCACGACGCTGCTGCTGGCCGGCTGTGTCTGGACCGCACTCTGGGGTCCGCGCCGCGAACGCGACGGATTCATTCGCCGGGCCGAGCTCGCCGCGGCCTCCCTGCTGCGCGCCCAACATCCCGGAGGTCTCATCGATCTCAAGGGGTGCAATTTCGAGTCCGCGCCGGACACCGCCTTCGCCGTCCAGCTTGTCTGCGCGGTGCTCGAATGTGCCGGCGGTGAACCTTCCGTTGCGCGCTGTTGCGAGCCGTTGAAACGCTTCATCCTGCGCGCCGCACCGGGCATCGCGCAGGGCGGGTTTCACACCCCCAACCATCGGTGGGTCATCGCCTCGGCGCTGGCATGGACGCACGCGCTCCTTCCGGAAACCGACCAGCGTCGCACCATGCAGACGTACCTGGCCGAAGGCATCGATCAGGACACCGACGGGGCGTATCAGGAACGCAGTCCCGCCGTGTACGATGGCGTGACCAACCGCTCGCTGTGGCTGCTCCATCGCCACGCGGGCTGGGCGCCGGCGTTACCCGCCATCCGGCGAAATCTTGCGCTCGACACCGATCTGCTGCACGCCGACGGCACCATCGATTCCACGCTGTCACGGCGGCAGGACCGCGACTGGCGTCAGATTCCCGCGAGTCTTGCCCACGCGGCCTGGCTCGCGGGCGAACCCGCGCTGGCCGCACGCTTCTGGGGCAACGCCGGCCGCACCGCCTCGGCGGCTGATTGCGTGTGGATGCTCTACGCCCTTGCAACCGTTCCCGCCGAAGCGCCGGCGGTGGCGACTGCCCTGCCTTCGATCAAGAAACACTTTCCCGCCCTCGGCCTCGCCCGCTGGAGGCGCGGTGCCCTGAGCGTCTCCGCCTATCGTCACAGTCCGCGCCTCGTGCGCGCCATGCTCGGAGAACTCGAACTGCTCGCCGTCCGCTCGTCCCAAGCGTACTTCGGCGCCGGCACCTTCATCGCCGACGAAATGACCGTTCGCGGTCAGTCGGCCGTCCTTGAATCGAAAGGAACGCGCAACCCGAGACGCCCGGGTTATGACCTCCCGCTCGGACGCCCTGTGCCAATCGAGGCCTGGGAGGAGACCGCCACGCAACGCACGTTGCGCCGCGTCCCGCCTGCCCGGTGCCAGATGACCGTCTCAGTAACGCCTTCCGGACTCGACCTCACCTACCGCACGCTCGACGGAGCATCCGGCGTGCCCCTTCAAATCGCGTTGGACCTTCCCGTCGGAACCGAGCTTTCCAACGACGGCCGCGCGTGGCGGCGCCTGCGCGCGGGCGAGTGCCACTTCGTCGGCGCGCGCCAACACGTCCACCTGCGGGCCGGCCGCACCGTCGTTCGCGTTGGCCCCGGCGCCTCCGCTCACGCGATGCTCCCGATGCGCGACACCGAACCCCCGGTCGGTTGCGCACGCCTGCTCATCCCACTCCTGACCCCGGCGAGACATCGCCTCGCGTTGCGCATGCTCTCGGATTGAAAAACGCCTTTCCCATTCGCGATTCCAAAAACCTTAACTTCATCTCCGTCGTGACACAGGCATTCCTGCCTATGTTGCCTGTGTCACGGTTCCACCAAGGCTACCCTGCCTCATCGAATCCCCCCTCACGCCGTTCTCAATGCCCTCCCGCCTCTGGTTCTCGCCCGCCACGCTTCCCCGACTGCGCGAACGCGCGCGCCGTGGTTGGTTTCGCGAGGTGGCCTCAGCCGCGGAGGCCTTCGCCCAGGAAAATCCCCCGGCGGAACGCGATCTTCTCCACGGCTGGATCGAGGCGAGCGCACTCACCCACGTTCTCTCGGGAGAACCGGCGGGAGCGCGACGCACCGGTGAGGTCACGCTCGCGATGCTGCAGGGGCCCTCGCGCAGCGACCTCGGGCGTGCCGCCCAGGCCCAGGCCGGCGCCATCGCCTACGACCTCTGCGCCCACGCCTGGACCGCAGCGATGCGCAAGGCCGTTGCCGGTGAACTGATCGCGCTGGCCAACCGGCTTGCGAGCACCGACCTCTCGTCCGACAACCCCGACAACCCGTTCAACAACTGGTGGGGAGTAACGCATTCCGCCGCCGGCCTCGCCGCGCTGTGTATCGACGGCGAGCATACCGGAGCCGGGGAAACGCTCGCGCTTTCCCGCGACCGGGTCCGCACCTACCTGCTCAACTACGGCGACCGGGGACATTATTACGAAGGCACCGGCTACGGGTGTTACGCACTCTCGTTCTGGGGTCCCTACGTGCTCGCGGAACGGCAGCGGGGGGAATTCGATCCCGCGGCGCTTTCTCCCGGCCTAGGCTGGTTCGGGGTCACGCTCGCGGCCATGACGGTCGCACGCCCGCACATTGACGACTCGCTCGGAAAGCCCGGCGCCAAGACGGGCATGCGCATTCTCTGGAATGACGACGGCGGCGGTTATCCGGCCGGCGGCATCGGCGCCCTTTCCGCCGCGCTCGCTCCCGAACCGTTCCGTCCGGGACTTCGTTGGATGCTCGACCGCCTCTCGGGCCCGCTCGGCGACAACAGCGCAACGGCCCGTCAACGCGGCCTGCTCTGGACGCTGCTGTTCACCCCCGACGAACCCTCGCGATCGACCACCAGCCGCCCTCCCGCGCTCCCTCGTTTCCTCCACGACCAACGCACGGGGCTGGTGCTGTTCCGCAATCGTTACCAAGACGCGGACGACACCGTCGTCGGAATCTACGCCAAAACCTACCACGGCGGCGGTCACACCCACGAGGACATGGGTTCCTGGCGCTGGCAGGGCCTCGGCGCCGGCTGGGCTCAGGGAGGCGGTCAGGCTAAACCCGAGGCCGTCTTCCAATGCGTCGTGCAGCGGAACGGCCAGCCAAACAACGGACGTCATGGCCAGATCTCCTACCTCTCGCCGGCCGCCGACGGTCACGGCGGCAGCGTAAGCCTTCGCCTCGGACCCTCCGCCGGCACGCGCATGCTCGACCGGCACTTTCTCGTGGATTTCTCCGGTGCGAGCGGCGCCGATGCGCTTCTCGCCGTGCTTGATCAATGCATGGACAACGAGGAATCCGACTGGACCTGGTCGCTCTGCTTCGAACGCCACCTGGAGTGCACGCTCGCAACGGGCGGCCGCGCCTTCACCCTCCGCGATCCCGCCAGCGGAGCCACCTGCCAGGCGACCCTGCTCAGTCCGGCGAAGGCCACGTTCACCCTGCACGAAGGCCCCGGCACGGAGCGGCGCTTCAGCGAAGGCTCGGTCCGTCAGTATCCGGGTGCCCGATACCTGACCGCCACCGCCCGCGGCAAGCGCGTGGAGTTCTTCGTCATTTTCACCCAACAGCGCGGCCCGGCCCCCGCCGTCCGCCTTCGCGCCGGCACGCCCGGCCCGCAGGCGGAAGTCGGCACAGCGCTCGTCGGGCTCCAGCGCGGCAAATGGTACCAAGGGCCGCTGCGCCTTTCGGCGCAGCGAACATCCAACGTCCAACGCTGAACATCCAACATCCAAGCAGGAGTTGACGGAGCGGCGACACTCTTGTCGCCGAACCCGTACGCGGACGGCCTACGCCCGCCCGTCCTGCACCAAACCCGGCGACAGGAGTGTCGCCGCTCCTTCAATCCGAACTTTGATGTTGGACGTTGGATGTTGGACGTTCGACGAGGGAACCACGCGCGCTGCGCGCGTGGTTCCCTCGTCGATCCAGACGCCTTCGACCGACGTCGTCAGGGGGACGGCCGGGACACCGCGTTCGTTGCGGTTGATCTGGGCGACGACGGCGTCGACCGCGTGTTCGCCCAGCAACTGCGGGCGCTGGTCGAGGCCGCTGCAGGGCTCGTTGCGGTCGGCGTGGTTGGTCAACGCGAAGCCGATGTCACCCGGCACATCGTAGCCAAGGGAGCGGATCATGCGCAGGACCGAGCAGGTGGGGGCGATCACGGCGTCGGGCTTGGAGCGCTTGAGCCAGCGCTCGAGGGCGGGCTTTTCGAACGCGTCGCCGAAGAGCGGAGGGACGGCCTCGGATCCGGCCACGTACCGGTTGTGCCAGAGCTGCACCGCGGTCCACTTGTGCAAGACGCGATCGTCCGTCCCCCGGTCAATGCACAACCCGATGCGTCGATAGCCGCGGGCCGTCAGTTGTTCGAGCATGTGCGCCATGCCTTGGTACTGGTCCGGACACACCCGATGCAACGCGGGTTCGCGCAGGCTGTATCCGACGGCGATGGCGGAAAGATGGGTGAAATCGAACTCCAACGTCGTCGACCCTTTCGAGAGCGGAGGGATGATCGCGGCCGGAACGCCGGTATTGCGAAGCACCTGGCTGATGCGGGCGAGGCTCGTGGTACGTCCCGACGCTGCGTAGTACTGCAGGCCAAACCCCAGCTTCTCCGCGCGCGCCTTGATGCCCTCGGCGACGTCCCGGGAGAACCACGAATTGGCCGACGGTTCCTTGGGCGGCACCCAGCCCAGCACGGCCAGCGTCGTGTGATCCCGATTGGGTCGCGCACTCCGGATGCGGGCCATGAGCGCGGAGACCATCGGGCTCGGCGTATAACCAAGCCGCTCCGCCGCCTCGCGGACCTTCGCAGCCGTCTCGGCGCGGATGCGCGGACTGGAGCGCATGACCAGCGACACCGTCGCCATCGAGACACCGGCCTCCCGAGCCACGTCCTTGATCGTAACCAGCATCTTCATCAGCGATTAAACGATTCTAATGAAATTGGTTTCGCGAGACTGAAAACAGGGGCCACGGTGAAAATGCGGCCAAAATCCCGTCCGCTTCCCTTCCCGCTCCGCGCAATCCCCTGCATCGATCTGACGGTTTTGGTCAAATCAGCTCACAATCGCTCATCCAAGTTTCATCCCCAACCCAAACCAAACATGAACCTGAAGACACACCCAACCCGACTGCGCCGCCTGTTGACGGGCGGCTTGCTTGCGGCGATCGCGCCGGGACTGTGGGCCCAGCCCACGACGCCGACCAACCAAGCGCCGGCTGCGAACGCGCAAGAAAATGAAACCGTCGTCTTGAACGAGTTCCGCGTGGATGCCTCCCTGGACCGCGGTTACACGGCCACGAATTCCATCACCGGCACCCTGCTCAACACACCGCTGCGCGACACGCCGTTCGCGATCGACGTCTTCACCACCCAGTTCATCGAGGACCTCGGAGCCGCGAACTTCCGCGAGGTGCTCCAGTACGACACGTCCTCCGTGCTCGATAACACGATCACCCAAGGCTTCGGCACGGGCGGCATCGAGCAAGGCGACAACATCAGCAACTCCGAGACGGACGTGAAGGTGCGTGGGTTTCCCGTGCCAACCCTGACCAATGGTTTCCGCACCCAGGTCTCGATCGACACGATCGGTCTCGGCCGTATCGAACGCGCCGGCGGTCCCAGTTCGCTGCTTTACGGCACGGGCGCGATCAGCGGCATCACCAACAACATTACCAAGACCTCCCTTCCCCAGCCCTACTATTTCGGCTCGATTGCCCTCGGCTCCGACAGCTACTTCCGCGCGGCCTTCGACGCAGGCGGCCCGATCTCGCGCGAGACGATCGACGGCATGAACAAACTCGGTTATCGCGTGTTTGGCTCTTGGAATGAAGAGGAGAGCAACCGCGAATTCTACAAGGATGAGCGTCAATTCGTCGGCACGGTCTTCGACTACCGGCCGTTCCGTTCGACGGAAGTGGTGCTGGACTTCAACATGACCAAGCGTCGCGTCGAAGGCAACGGGCCGACTGACACGACCCGCGGCGGCGTCGATCCGGAGACGGGGCGCAACGTCACGCTCTTCGGTGACATTTTCCAACAGGGCCGTAACGTCAACTTCGGCGGACCCGACCCGTACACCGACTACACTTCGAAGACGTACCGGGCGGAAATCGTCCAGCGTATTGGCAATAATATTACGCTGCTCGTCGCCGGTCAGCGCGAGGACTTCGACCAAGAGCGCCGCTCGGTCGAGAGCATCGACTACAACATCAATGGCGGCACGCAGGCCCGCTATGCCTGGCACCTCGGCAACACCGACCGCCAGGTCGATCAGTTCCGCGCAAACCTGCTCACCAAGTTCAACTTCTTCGGGCAGCACGCCTTCGTTGTTGGACGTCAGGAGTACAGCGAGACGGTTGACGAAGACATCTTCCAAGGCTGGTTTCGCAACTATCCCACTTCCTCCGTATTTCCGGAACTGAACAATCGTCCGGACGGGTCGAACCCGATGCTGGGCATCACCACCCTCGCACCGGACGCCCGCATCCGCTATGCAGGCGAAACGTACGTCCCACCCAATGCCTTGCAGACCCTGCAGCAGTGGATCAGCGGCACCTACCTCATTCATCAGGGCCGTTTCTTCAACGACCGCCTCACCACGGTGGTTGGTTATCGCTGGGAGCGCACCCACAATCTCCGCCTCCACACGGCAGCACCAAACCACTACAGCACGCGCGCTCAAAACGACCGAATCTGGGCGCGACGCAGCGCCGCCGATCCGGATGACGGCGGCAGAGTGTTCGACCCGCTGCTCAGTCGCGGCACCACCCGCGACGGCTATTCCAACAAGGGCGAACCGCTCGAGGGTGAATATCCGACGGCGTCCGCCTCCTTCCGTATCACCGAGGCACTTTCGATCTACGGTCAGTATGCCGAAGGCGCCGCTCTGCCCTCCACTGCACAGCGCGACGGCAACGGGAACAACTTCCCGCCCAACGAGAGTAAAGCGGAGGAGCTCGGCCTGAAGTTCGACTTCATGGACGGAAAGGTTTCCGGTCGCGTTTCCTTCTTCCGCCTCGAGCGCCTCAACGCCGTACGCTACGGTTTCTCGCTGCCCGCACCATATCGGGGAACCTACAATCCGAACCTGCCCACCAGCTTCAACATCTCCGCCGGCCAGGCCGCCAATCCGGCCGGAGGCGTCACGCTCGAGGCTCGTCCTTACCTTTGGGACGACGCCGCCGATCGCGCCGCACTCATCGCCTGGCACGACGCTGACCGTCAGCGTGGCGGAGGCGGCCTCGGCTTCAACGGAGGCAATAACGGCCACGGCAATCGCGGCTCCTATGCCAACTTTGACGAGGAAGCGGAGGGTTTTGAGATCTCCATCGACTACAAGCCGACTCCCAACTGGTCGATCAAGACGTCTTATACACGCAACGACGTCATCGTGACGCGCGGGCTCAGCAACCTCGCTGACCAAGCACAGGAAGGCAGCTTCTTCAGCCCGTTCCACCCGACGTTCACGACCTTGGGCGAAAGCAACTTCACCAACGGTCCGGTCCTCGGCGATCTCTCGTCCTACACAACCGACGTTCGCACTTCGTCCTTCGTTGACCAGCAGTACGGCAACTTCAAGAAGAGCGACACGCCACTGCACGCTTTCACGCTCTGGAATAAGTACGACTTCCAGAACGACACGCTGCGCGGCTTCTCAGTCGGCGGTGGCGCCCGTTACCAATCCGAGCGCACAACCGACTTCGGCCATGGTCGCAATGATCGTCCCCAAGAGGGTCGCGAAAATCAGCCAGGCGGCGGCTTTGTGACGCCTCCGATCCCCGAGAGCTGGCTCTTCGACCTCTTCCTCGGCTACAACCGCCAGATCGGCGGCCGCCCGTGGTCCTTCCAGCTCAACGTGCGCAACCTGCTCGACGACCAGAAGCTCCAGACCATTGGTCTGCCGCCGGAGGGGTCGGGCATCACGGTGCCGCGGACGGCCACGCTCTACCTCGAACCGCGTGACATCCGCTTCACCGCTTCGGTGCGCTTCTAAGTTGGCGTTTTCCGAACCGGTCTGATTCCTTCCATCGCGGCCAGGGTTCTTTCGGGAACCCTGGCCGCTTCCGTTTTCGCACCTCTCGTTAGCCATGGCATTCCTTCGCACCGCCCTCCCAAGCCTCCTTCTCGTCGCTCCGCTCTTCGCGGCCGAACCGTGGTCCGTCGAAAGCTACCCGGACGAGGCCGGCTTCCGTTCGCGCTCCGCCGGCATGGTGGAACGGCTCGCGGCGACCCCCAACATCGTCACCCGCTCCATGTCGGTCGCAACGTGCCCGGACACCGGCCGCCGCTTCCCTACCTGGGCGCTCGCCGGCGAGGAGATCCAGTCGCCTTTCACCGGACGCAAGCTCGTGCAGGGCGACACCGGGTACTTCGGCCCCAAGCAACGCGATGCCGAGGGCCGCATCCACCAGTTCGGCGGCGATCCCTTGAAGTTCGCCCTTCCCCCCGCGACCGCCCGCCTACTCCAGCCCGCCGACTTTCCCGCGCCCGTCTCTCACGACGACGTCGTCGCCTACCTTTCGATTCCCGGCAACCTGCGTCAGCAATACCACTTTGCCGCCTCCAACTGGGCCCGCTTCCTCCCCCTCGTCGGTGATCAGATGTCGGCCGAATGGCACGAGGCCTTTCGCACCGCCGTCGCCACCTACGCGGAATCACGACGCCCTTCCGACGGCGCCCGCGAACACGCGCCCATGCCCAATCCACTCAACCTCGTGGGCGACCCGGCCGAGCATCTCGGCGGCGGCGGCACCGAAAACCACAAGGTGATGTTCCGCACCACCGCATTGTTGTACGCGCAATGGTTTCCGGAGGGCTCGCTGATCTCCGGACACTCCCTCGACGACACCCGTCGGATCGCCGGCGGCGTGCTCACCGACTTCGCGCGCAAACTCTTCACTCTCGGGAACGGCGAATACCAGTCGACGATCTACTTCCCCCACTCGATCCAGCCCTTGCTCAACGTGTACGACTTTTCGCCGGACCCCGCCACGCGTGCGATGGCGAAGGCGGCCCTCGACTACTACCTCGCCGTCTACGCGCTCAAGACGTTCAACGGCGTCCACACCGGGGCGAAGCGCCGCGGCTGGGTCGACGGCTCCGTGCTCGGAGAAATGGATACCATGCTCTGGCTCTGGGCCGGCGGAAAACCGGACTACACGACCGCCCGCGTCGACCGGGAGCACGCCCACGTTTCGCTGCATCAGTTGACCAGCTCCTACCGGCCCAACGCCGCCGTCCTCGCCCTCGCCGCCAAGCAGGTGCCCCTGCCCTTCGAGGCCGAACTCGCCTACCCCGACTATCACATGTCGGAACGCGCACGGCACGTGGAGACCCTCTACGCCTCCCCTCACTACGCACTCGGCAGCGTACAACTCGACGGCGTGAACAACTCCGCCCAGCAAACAACGTGGTCCCTCAACGTCCGCGCGCGCTCCGGCTCTCTGGTCTTCGGCGGCGGCCAGCCCCGCTGGCTTTCGCCGGAGGGGCACAGCCCGTACGATCAATGGGTTCAAAAGCGCGGAGCCCTGCTCTTCATGAGCGGCCCGACCGAAGCCGTCGCCGGACAACCCACACCGCAGGTCTACACTCCCGGTAGCCTCGACGGTGCGCGCGGTTACACGCGCCAGACCGCATTCTCCGGCCCGCGCACGCCCATCACCCCGCCGGCCGCGCACAATGAGGCGGGCCTGCGCGCCTTTTTCGCGCAGGCTCCCGCCTCCGCCGCCAGCTGGCTCTGGGTGCCGCGCAACGCCACCGTGCACGCCCGCGGCGAACGGTTCATCGTCGAGGCCCCGGACGCCTGGGTCGTCATCACGCCCCTGCGCAGCGGCGCCTTCTGGATCGACCCGTCGGAGCGCAAGTGGCTCGACCGCCCCGGACTCACGGGTGCGCTCCAGCGTCTGCGCGAGTACCGCATTCTGGTGCTGCCCGGCGACGTGAACGGTTTCGCCATCGAAGCCGTCGAGCGGCGAGACTTCCCCTCCCTCGCGCGCCTCGAACGCGCCGGCCGTCTCCGTCTCGACGGCCTCACCGCCACCTATCGCTCGCTGGCCGGCGACGAGTTGGTCCTGCGTTATCAACCAACCCAGCTCCGTCCCGCCGCCCGCATCAACGGTGCGGAAATCGACTGGTCGAAATGGGCCGATGGCGGCCACATTGCCGGCGGCCCCCTCACCATCAAGGACGGGCGCATGACGTTGAAGACCGACGTTGCGTCCTACGAATTCGACTACACCGGCGAGGAGCCGCAGTGGCATCCGTAACGACCGACCGTATGCCTTGCGATATACCGCCCTCACGGAGAATCCGTCTCCAACGCGTGACACAGGCATTCTTGCCTGTGCTCAGAAACCGTTTGATCCGCCATCAGACCGCACAGGCAGGAATGCCTGTGTCACCTTCCAGCGGGACGGACAAGAGTGTCCGTCCTCCCAAGG
>CAYOSX010000021.1:26413-29755 GCA_964406745.1 uncultured Opitutus sp. | reverse complement strand
GTGCGTCCGCGCTGCCACGCGCGCAGGCGGTTCCCGCCCGGATCCTTCGCCCAGGGAAACGCGGCGAACTCGGCACGCAAGGGCTTCTCCGGCGTATCCGAAAAATGGAACAGCAGGTGGTGGGCAAATTCCCGCCAGCCGACCTCGCTCAGGAAGACACGCGCGCCGTTGCTGGCCGGGAACGTGCCTTGGTCGCGGCCGAGCGCCTTCACCGCAGCCCACACCTGCCGCGGACCGATTTCGCCGAAATGGAGGTGTGGCGAAAGACGCGAGGTACCGTGGCGGTCCGGACGATTCCGCTCCTCGTCATAGGCATGCACCGCCTCACTGGCGAAGCGCGCAAGCTGCTCCTGCGCGCCGGCCTCACCCGGTCGCCAGCATTTCGCGAACCCGTCCGCCCACGGCAAGGCGGGCAGAAGGTGCAAGCCGTCGATCGCCTCGGACCGGGGCCAGCGGACCGGAGCCGGCAACGCACCCTTCCCCGCGTCCACCGGAACGGGCGCCGGCAGGGTCAGGCAGTGCCGCCAGTATGGAGTAAAGACTTGAAACGGCTTTCCTTGCTTGTTCGCGATCGTGTGCGGCTCGAACAAGAGCGCCGCGTTGAAACTCTTCGCCTCGACGCCTTCCGCCACGAGACCCGCCTTGAGAAGCTTGTCGCGCTCGATCGACGCCGGCTCGTAACGGCGGTTCCAATACACCGCGCCCGCGCCCGTTTCCTCGCGGAGCGCGGGAATCAGGCGCGCAGCCGACCCGGTCCGGACGTCGAGTCGCGATCCCCGGGCTCGCAGGGCCTCATCGAGTGAAGTGAGCGAGTGGTGCAGCCACCAGCGCGAGGCCCCGCCCGGCTTCCACGCGCCCTCGGACTCGTCGTCGAGCACGTACACGGGTATGATCGCCCCGCCCCGGGCGATCGCAGCGGCGAGCGCCGGATTGTCCTGCAGGCGCAGGTCCTGACGAAACCAGAGAAGCGTGGGTGAGACAGACACGGTTGGCGGAACGAAGTCGTGATTCCGCAAGTCGCAAGCCCGCTGTCGCGGGCATGCCTGGTGTAGCGGCGCCTGTCTCAGGCGCTTTTGACGCAATCCGGGCGTCCGGTGTAGCCGCGACTCGCCGACAGGTCGGTGACCTGGGTCTGTAGCGCGACCGTGTCGGTCGCGTGCCGGACGGCATCCGCCCGCCTCGTTACGGCGTCTGTCTAACGCGTCTTCGGCGGGCAATCCGGACGGCTGAGACAGCCGTCGCTACAGGGTCGAGCTGCGGACGGTATCTGTCCGTTCTTCGAGGCGGGCGACACGCCCGCCGCTACACCTTCAGCAGTTCGGCGGCGTGCGCGAGGGCGCTCTTCGCGGTGCGGTCGCCGAGCATGCGGGCGAGTTCGCTGACGCGCGCCTTGCGATCCGCCTGGATTGGCTCGATGGAAACCACGGCGCGGTCCTTCGATTGGTCCTTCGTCACCACAAGGTGGCAATGGCCTTGCGCGGCGACCTGCGGGAGATGCGTCACGCAGAGCACCTGGTGGCCCCGGGCGATGCGTGCCATTTTCTCGCCGACCACACGGCCGATCTCGCCGCCGACGTTGGCGTCGACCTCGTCGAAGACCAGCACCGGCACCTCATCGAGGTCGGCGAGCACGGTCTTCAACGCGAGCATCACGCGGGCGAGTTCGCCGCTGGACGCGATCTTGCTGAGCGGCAGCGGCGCCTCGCCCACGTTGGGTGAAAAGAGAAACTCGGCCCCGCAATCGCCGGTCGGCCCGGGCTCGGCGAGCGCCGTGAGGCGCACCTGAAAATCCGCCTTCTTGAAACCCAGTTCAGCGATGCCCTTTGCAGCCGTCTTCGCCAGATCCTTCGCCGCCTTCTCGCGCAGCCCGCGCAGGGCAGCCGCCTCTGTCCGTACGTCCTTCAACGCTGCAGCGATCCGGCCCTCCAGCCGTGCGAGCGTGCCCTCGAGGTCGCCTTGCACCTCGAGGCGTTGACGGAGTTCCTCGCGTGCGCGGATGACCGCGGCGAGGTCCGGGCCATGGCGGCGCTTGGCTTCCAGCCACGCGTTCATGTTCTCCTGCAATTGCTCGGCCTGCTCGGGGTCGAAGGTAAAGGCGCCGGCCAGTCCCTCGAACTCCGCACCAAGATCGGCCAGTTCGATGCTCGCCGCCTCCAGCCGGTCGGCGAGCGCACGGCTCGACGGATCCAGCTGCTCCAGATTCCGCCCGGTGCGCACCAGCGCCGCCACGCGCGCCGTCGCACCTTCCTCGCCTGCGAGGCCTTGGGCGAGGAGGGCGGCAAGCTCCTGCAATTCCTGCGCCTTGCTCAGCCGCTGGAAGTCGCGCTCGAGCGCCTCGATTGCCTCTTCGGTGAGGTCGAGTCCGTCGAGCCGGGCGAGTTGGTTTTCGAGGAACGTCACCTGATCCGGCGCCAAGCGCGTTTCGCGCGAGATCCGCTCCTGCTCGGCGCGCAGGTCGCGCCATGCGCGATAGGCTTCCTGATACGAAGCGAGGCTCTCGCCGGTGCGCCCATGCAGATCGAGCAGTTCCAGCTGGCACGCTTCCTTGAGCAGTCTTCGAGGTTCGCTCGGGCCGTGAAAATCGATCCAGCATTCGCCGAGCCGTTGGAGCGCCGCGAGGGTGGCCAGGCTGCCGTTGACGGTGATGCGCGGCGCCTTCTCGCGCGGCACGCTGCGCTTGAGGAGCAACAGGCCGTCCTCGCAGGCCGGCAGCTCCAGTTCGGACAGGACGGAATCGATCTCCCGGGCATCCTTGAAATACAGCGCCGCCTCGACTTCGCAGGCCGACGCGCCCTGGCGAATGATCGTCTTGTCGGCCCGCTCGCCCGCGAGGAGGCTGAGCGCCCCCAGCAGGATGCTCTTGCCCGCGCCGGTCTCCCCGGTGACGACGGTGAAGCCCGCGTCGAAGTCGAGCGAGACCTCCTCAAGCAACGCCAGGTTGCGAATGCGCAGGGACTGAAGCATGCCCGCGATATGGGCACGAAAACCGCACCGAGTTCAAGCGCGCCGCGACCACAACCAAGTGACACAGGCATTCCTGCCTGTGTGGATCGGGGATTTAGGGCAAGCGTGCCGGAGAAGGGAGCCAACCAGGGGCAGGCATCACAGGCAAGAATGCCTGTGTCACGCTCCACGCCTCACCGGTGCAAATGCCGGTGTCACCTCACCGACCTTCTTCGCGTTCGCGGGCAATCCGTTCCTTCGCCGCCTCGTAAAGCGGCAGGTACTTCGGCGCGAGTTCCTCGAGATTCTTGATGCGCGTGGCCTCCGCGGGATGGCTGGAAAGGAACGCCGGCGGCTTGGCGCGATCCTTGTTCGCCGCGACCATCTTCCGCCAGAACT
>CAYOSX010000021.1:310-26313 GCA_964406745.1 uncultured Opitutus sp. | reverse complement strand
GACGTCACATGCGCGATCTCGTGGCCCATGACGGTTGCAAGCTCGTCGTCGGACTCCACCAGTTTCAGCAACCCGGTATACACGCCGACCTTGCCGCCGGGTAGGGCGAACGCGTTGAGGTCGTCAGACTCGAACACCACGAACTCCCACTCCGCGTTCTCCAAGTCCCGCCCGACTGAGGCCGCGATCCGTTTGCCAACCCGCTGCACTTGCGAGACCGCCTCGACGTCTTGCGAGATCTTTTCCTCCTTCTTGATCTGCTCGAAGGCGGACAGCCCCATGCGAGCCTCCTCCTCCGCCGACACCAGCATCAACTGACGCCGCCCGGTCTCGGGAACGACCGCACAGGCGGCCAAGAGGAGAAGACCGGGGAGCAAAACGAGGGGGAAGAACAGGCGCTTCATGGTGAGGATCACTTATCTCCTTCGACCGCCGTGGCAAATAAAGGTTCGCGAGCACAGCCCCTGGGAGGACGGACACTCCTGTCCGTCTCGTTGGGCCAACATGACGGACAGGAGTGTCCGTCCTCCCAGGTCTGTCTGCGTCCGGTCCTTGCCAATTTGCGGACGCCCCCTCTAGTTCGTGCCCTCATGATCATCGATCCGCGCTATCACACGCTCGCCAAGGGGCTCATCGGTTTCTCCACCGCGCTGGAACGCGGGGAACGCGTGCTCATCGACGCCTTCGACGTGCCGGACGCCATCGTGATCGCGCTGATCCGGGCCGCCCGCGAGCGGGGCGCCCATCCTTACGTCAACCTGAACCGCGCCCGCGTGGTCCGCGAACTCATGCTCGGCGCCGACGAGGCCCAGTACGCCCCGCATGCCGAGATCGAGCTCAAGCGTATGCAGAAAATGGATGCGTACATCGCGCTGCGCGGCTCGGACAACATCTTCGAGACCTCCGACATTCCCGGTCCGCGCGTCCAGCTCGTCTCGCGCCTGATGAAGCCGGTGCTCGATCATCGCGTGAACGAAACCAAGTGGGTGGTCCTGCGCTGGCCGACCGCCTCCATGGCCCAGCAGGCCGGCATGAGCACCGAGAAATTCGAGGACTTCTTCTTCAAGGTCTGCACGCTCGACTACTCGCGCATGATCCCCGGCATGCGGGCCCTCAAGGCGCTCATGGAGAAGACCGACCGCGTCCACATCGAGGGCCCGGGCACGGATCTCCGTTTCTCGATCAAGGGCATCGGCGCTCGCGAATGCGGCGGTCAGCGCAACATTCCCGACGGCGAGGTGTTCTCCTGCCCGGTGCGCGACAGCGTGGAAGGACACATCCAGTACAACGCCCCGACCGTCTACCTCGGCACGTCGTTCGACCAGATCCGGCTCGAGTTCAAGCAGGGCCGCATCGTTCATGCCACCGCCGCCACCCCGACGATGACCAAGCGGCTCAACGCCATCCTCGACAGCGATCCGGGGGCGCGCACCATCGGCGAGTTCGCCCTCGGTTTCAATCCGCACATTCTCGAACCGATGCGCGACATTCTCTTCGACGAGAAGATCGCCGGCTCCTTCCATTTCACGCCCGGCCAGGCCTACGAGGGTGTGGGCAACGGCAACAAGTCGCAGGTCCATTGGGACATGGTCTGCATCCAGCGACCCGAGTACGGCGGGGGCGAGATTTCCTTCGACGGAAAATTGATCCGCAAGGACGGCCTCTTCGTCCCGAAGACCCTGCAGAAGCTCAACCCCGATTATCTGCTCGGGAAGTGACCTTCCTCCGATGAGCGCTCCCGATCCCAGGCTCGCCGGCTTCGTCCAGTCCCTTCCGAAGACCGAGACGCACCTGCACATCGAGGGCGCCCTGCCCTACGCACTTCTGCACGCGCGCGATCCGCGGCAGTATCCGGCCGCGCCGGCGTTTCACGCCCCGGACTATCGCTTCGCTTCGTTCCCCCTCTTCGAGCAGACGTTGCTGAGCCACGCGCTGCCCTGGTTCACGAGCGCGGAACGCTATCACGAGGCGGCGCGCGTGATCTTCGCCGGGCACGTGGTACAGAATGTACGGTACGTGGAAACCAGCTTTCACCTGCCCGTCACGGGTTTCATCGATGTACCCGGACCGGAGATCATCGCTGCCATTCGCGCTGCCGTCCCGCCGGGCCTCGAAGTCCGGATCTTTGCGGGCATGCTGCGCACGGATTATCAAGGGCCGCTGCGCACGGTGATCGACAAGCTCGACACGTGGGATGGACTTGCCGGCGTCGACTTGCACGGTTTCGAGATTGAGCCCACGCAACCCTGGACCGCGAAGGTCTGGTCGCGGCTGCGCGCAGCGGGCAAAGTCACGAAGTGTCACGCCGGGGAATTCGACGGCCCGCACCGTGTGCGTGAGGCCATCGAGGAACTGGGCGTGGACCGGGTGCAACACGGTGTTCGGGCGATCGAGGATCCGTTGGTCGTCGCCCTTGCCCGCGAACGCAACGTGACCTTCGACGTCTGCCCGTTGAGCAACCTGAAGCTGCAGGTCGTTCCTTCCCTCGCCGCCCATCCGCTCCGCCGTCTCGGCGAGGCCGGTGTTCGCTGCACGATCAGCACGGACGATCCCTTGGTTTTCGGCCAGACGCTCAACGATGAGTACGTCGCGCTGGCGAACGAGGCCGGTTTCACGCCGGAGGAACTGGCGCGCCTCGCGAAGAATGGATGGGACGTTGCCGACGTCGCGCCCGAGATGCGCGCCCGCATGATCGCCGAAATCGACCGCGTGCTCGCCAGCGGAATCTGACCCCACAGAAGCACGCGCCTGCCCCGGACCCGGCGCCAATTGCAACCGAAAGGCTCCTGCGGCAGGCTTTCGTCAAAATCCTTTTGAAACCCTGAACTCATGGACGGTGGCTTGACGGTGGAAAGCGATCCCGGGCGAGGGTCGACCTTCGTCGCAACGGTACGCGTAGGCCTTCCCGGCACATCCCGGCCTTCCGCGACCGTGCCCGAGCCGGAGGCCGCGACGTCTCCTCGTGTTCGAGGACAACCCTGTGAATCAGCGCATGATTCGCGCCTTGCTCGAGAAGCTCAATCACCACGCGGACGTCGCGGCCGACGGAGCCCAAGGGCTCGCGCTCCTCGAAAATCCCGGAAGAGCCTACGACGCCGTCCTGATGGACATCGAGATGCCGGTCATGGATGGCTTTGAAGCGATCCGGCGGATCCGACAGTCGGAACACCCGACTTTACGAAACCTCCCGATTGGCGCGCTCACCGCCCACGCGATGAAGGAGGAGCGGGAACGCGCCCTTGCTTCCGGTTGCAATGACTTCCTCACCAAACCCGTCCGAATGGATGAGCTCCGGCTCGCGCTCTCCCGGGTGTCGCGCTCAGCCCGTTCGGGCACTCAAAAATTACAACCCTTTGCACGCAAATGATGTGGCCCAGCGAAGGAAAATCACTTTTCATCCCCGTATCCAATCGTCGGCGCGCGATGCGTGCGACGCACGCCGATCGCCGACCACACCTTTCTGATTCACGTCATGGCTAATATTCTCGTGGTGGACGACAACCTCGCCTTCTTGGAAATCCAGACGGAGTACCTTCGTCGTGCCGGCCATGAGGTCACGCCGGCAACCAACGGCATCGAGGCGATGAATCGCGCCGACAGTCACACGTTTGACCTCGTCATCACGGATTTGATCATGCCGGACAAGGAGGGCGTGCAGGTCATCATGGAAATGCGCAAGAAGCACCCCGGCGTGAAGATCATCGCGATGTCCGGCGGCGGTCGGGTGAACGCCGAGGATTACCTCGCCATTGCTCGCCGTCTTGGTGCGGCGAAGACACTCGCCAAGCCTTTCATGGGCGAAGAACTGCTGAGTGCCGTCGCCGAGGTAACGGCGTCCGCAAGCTGAGGGGACCGGCAGCCTGTATTCAGGCGCTCAGGACAGACGTCACCATCGCCTCGGATGCGCGGAGCATCTCGCCTCTCAAAATGGCCCGGTCCGGCGGGCCGGTGACGACTTTTGACTTTCCGACTTTTGACCTGTGACTGACCACTAGGCCCGCCACGATTCCACGCGTTCGCGTGACGCCACCACCTCCGCGGCCGTTACGTCGGGCGCGAGTTCCACGACGAGGCGGTGCTCAGGTTGGACGAACCCGCGGATCATTTCGAAATCGACCCGCCCCGTTCCAATCGGACGGTGATCACGGCCCTGTTCGTCGACGTCGTGAAGATGGAAGCCCAGCAGCCGTGGCGCCTGTTCGCCGAGCCAGCGCCGCGGATCCATCATTCCAAGGTCCGCCTTGATCTGCGCATGTCCGCAGTCATACCACGCACCGGCCGGATAGTCCGAGGGCAAGTCGGCGAAGACCGCCGCGAAGTCGTCGTCGCGCGGAAGTTCCTCCCACCGTTCGCGGTTCTCGAAAGCGAGCCGCACGCGATTCGCCCGCGCGTGGTCCGCGATGGGTTGCAGGGACGCAATCATGCGCGCCCGCCACGGGCCCACCACGCGCTCCCAACGCAGCTCGGCGCGCGCGAGGCGCCTGCGAAACCCCTCGTGCGTCGCCGGCAGGGTTCCCGGATGCCGTTCCCTCCAGGCACGCAAACGCCGGCCCGGGTGGAACCAGGCGAAGCCCACACTACCCAGGTGAAGCACCACCACCCCGGCCCCGACCCGCGCCGCGAACTCGATCGACCGTAGCGTGTGCCGGATCCACATTTCACGTTCTCCTTCCGTCGGTGCTGAAGGTTGGAAGACATTGGGCGCCGCCCGCTCGATGCCGGTGGGCAACGGGCAAAAGTTGTGCGTCGAGGTCACGTTGACCACTCCTTCCTCGACCGCCTGCAGGATTCCCGGAACGAGGGACAAGCGGACGCCATGACTCAACTCGACCGCCGTGAAACCCAAGTCGGCAATCTCGCGCAACATCGCATGGCCATCCGTGTGACGATGCGAATTCCAGCAGGTTGAAAGCGCGACGTTCGCCATGTTCGCGCCGAGCATCCGTCACCGCCCGCACCGGACGCGAGCCGTTTGTCGACTGCAACGCGTCCCTTCCCGTGCAAGCCGGGCCGGACTACTGCTCGCGAGCAGAAGGCAATACGCTCATGGCAAATCGAGCACGGGTGTCTCCGCGAGAGCATGGATCGTAGCCAGGACACGGCCCTCGACGACGTCACTGCCCTCTTCGCCGAGACGATAGACGATTTCGAGCTGATCGACCGGCGCGATCGCCGGCATCTCGATGCGCACGGTGCGTCGATCGGCGCTCAGTTGCACGGCCGCGACCTTCCCGGCCACCTCGTCATGGCGCTGCGAGCCATAACGCTCGCTGCGCTTAAGACTCCACGTCGCCACCGCAAACTGCCCGGGAAGCGGATCGATGCCGGTCGGCAGCGGTTCGGAAAACCTGAGGTCCACACCTGTCTGGTGAGCGTGAACCGCATGCACCACCCGCATGGGCCGATCCTGCACCCGCAACCGATAGAATCCACCAGGCTCCTGCACCTGATTCGTGGCCCAGGCGGACATCCCGGTCACGTACAGGTGCCCATCTTCAGGCCGAAAGCGCCCGCGCATGATCCCGGTCGGAAGCGAAGGAATCGGCAGCGGAATGTAAGCGCCCTGCCAGACCTCTCCGACCTGTTGCGCGGTCACGAGGAAGACCAGGCCCTGCCCGTAGGAGAAACTCAGCATTCCTCCGTTCAAGGCGCCCCAGTCTGAACTCTCCACCCGCACCAGTTCGGCCGGTGAACGATCCATCGCCTTGTCGACCCAGACAAGCGGCGGGGCCATGGCGTCGTCCGACGTGCTCTCCGGCGCACCGTAGCCCCACATGTTGCCGTAAAAGCCACCAGGACGGACCCGGTTGACCCGGTTCATCGGCATCCAATGACCTTCCTGATCGGTGACGAAGAAGCTGCCGTCCGGGTTCAGGCAGACCCCGTTGGCCGCGCGGAAGCCGCGGGCAATGATCTCGGTTCGTGCCCCGTCGGCCGAGACCTTGAGCAAGGTGCCGTGATGAGGCACGAGTGGCGTTTTCGCATGCCGGGCGCTCTTCGCGTAGTAAAGGTTGCCTGCCTCGTCCACCTGCAGGCCCATCGCGAACTCGTGGAAGTGCTCCGTCACTTGATGGTCGCTGTTGAATGCGTGATAACGTTCGAAGACACCGTCACCATCGCGGTCTTCGAGGTGCGCGATCTGGTCGCGGCAGGCCACGAGAAGCCGCCCGTTCGCGAACGCGATGCCCAGCGGTTGAAACAACCCGGAAGCAACCCGGCGCCAGCGGGCCGCCGACGAATCCGCATCAAGACCGTCGACGCGCCAAACTTCCCCTTCCCACGTGCACACGTACGCCGCCGCCTCGTGAGGCAGGAACTCGAGGCCCGTGATTCGCATCCAGCTGCGTCGCGGGTTGCCGTTGCGCTCCGGCAGCACAAAGCGGTCAACCGCCCAAGGTCCGTCGGAGGTTCCGCGCACAATCGCACGCTCGAGCACCGGATCCACCGTCACCGCGTGCGCCAGCGGCAGCCCATCGTTACGCGGATCACCGTCCGGCTCTTCCCCGGGGACCGCCGACACGTAAATCACATCGAAGACCACGGGCGTCGCCGATGCGGGAATCCGCACCACGGTGAAGCCGTCTTCCGCAGCCGCCCGCACGGCCGGCGCGGCTTCCAAGCGTACCGCAACCCCTGCGTCAGCCACGCGCACGGCGAGATCGCGCTCCGATGCCGCGATGTCGAACGTACGCCGGACGGCCACGTGCGGGCCCGGCTCCAGCGCATAGCGCTCCCGGATCGCAGTTGTCCCGATCCGGTAGGAAAAAACCACGCCCGCACCGGTCCGCTCTAGCCCGGCATAACGCGCCCAGGCCGGCGGCAGCGGTCCGAACCGGCGTCCGTCGAGTCCGACCACGCGCTGATCGTCGAAGCGTCCCGTCGAGGGATCGGCCCAGCCGGGCACATCCGCGGTCGAGGCGAAAACAGTCCCCACGGTGGTGGGATGCACATTGTGCCGGCCGTCGAAGTTGATTCCGCGCCAGTCGATGAAGCCCCTTCCCGTCCACGCGCCGGCGAGCCGCAGCGTGTCGTGTTCGAACGCAATCCACGTCGACCCCTCCGCCACCCCACCGGGACCCGCGTCGAGGCGAAGGGCGATCGCCTTGTACGCGAGATTCGGCGTGCCCGCTCTCCCGTCGGCCGGGGCAATTTCGTAGGTGCCGGTGAGGAAGTCCCCATAGTCCATCTCCCGCCACGGCTCCCACCGCCGCGGCTCCGGACCCATCGTGGTGCCGCGCGGAAGGCCCGCGAGGTAGCCGGGCGTTACCGCAAAATACTGGTCCGGATTGTGCCGCCGGAGATAGGCCTCGCGAACGTAGTGAATGACTGAATACTTCTCGCGCGGCGTGAGTTGCACCTGCGGCGGCATCAGACGCCAGCCCTGGGTGAGGGTGCGATACATCGCATGCGGGTCGCTTCCGCGCTGAAACGGGCCCTCCGCGAACCGCAGGGCATTTGGCATCGAGCCAACGGCTTCCAAGCTGCCGTGGCAGTTCGCACACGTCTGCGCGTAGATCTCGCGCCCTTCGACGAGCGCCTGGTTGTTCCATCTGCGGATGATGTCCGCATGACGAAGATCGCGCTCGTAGGCCGGCAGGTCTTCCTCGGCGAGGATCTCGGCAGCCGGCACATGCTGGGACCGGACGATCGATCCCGTGATCGCGAAAATAACCGCGACACCCGCGGCAATCCAGACCTGCCAAAGGCCTTGGTGCGGAAATGACATGGGACGATAACCACCTTCCCCGCCGATGATGGCAATGGGAATGACACAAGCGGGTCCTCGTGCACTTCCCGTCCTATGCATGCTCCACTGCACACGGCACCGGGGCGAGGCAACTTACGACCCTTCGATCAACGGACGGTGATACGTTCCAGGACCACGATGAGCGCGGTGAGGGCCACTGCGAGGCCGAGGACGAACGCGGGGCGGGGCACATGCAGCAGGTCGGGCAGGAGGACTTTTCCGAGATCGCCCCACTTCCCGATGGTCGCTTTGAGCCGCCCGGAGAGCTCCGCGAACACCCACGAACCGGCGACCAATCCCGCCATTCCGAAGAGCGCGTCCCAGCTGCCTTGGCCCAGCGCGACAGCCACCGTGCCCGGGCAGTACCCCAGCAGCGCAAAACCGGCACCGAAGAGCAGTCCGCCGATGATGTTGGCCCCGATTCGCGTCGGCTTGAGGTGCAGCTTCACCTTGCCGAAGTGGTGCAACGTGAAGACGCCGATCATGCCGACGACGATCGCGGTGAGCATGACTTTCGCGACCGTGAAGTCCTGGAGCAACAACTGGCCAAGGAGCACGTTGAATTTCCCCACGCCGCCTTTCTGCAGAAGGAAGCCAAACGCCAGGCCGAAGATCACACCGGTGACCAACCGAGGCGACGTCGCCGCCGGTGCCTCGGGTTGCCGGGTGGCCGGCGGGCGTCGTTTACCCGGATCGCTCATGGCATTCAGAGGCTGAAGAGCGGAATCGCCACCGCGACACCGCCGAGAAAAAGACAGATCACGGTGATCCAGGAGCCGGGACTGAGTTGCAGCGTGCCGCTGATGCCGTGGCCACTGGTACACCCTCCCGCCAGCCGCGCGCCGAAGGCCATGAGCAGACCGCCGCCAAATCCGATCATCGCACGCAGGACAACGCTGTCACCAAAGCGCGCCTCCCACATCGGGTGCAGCCATTCGTTGGCGAACTCCCCACCCGTCAGCGCGGCGATCGCACCGCCTGCGATGGTGGCCACAACGAAGACGAATCCCCAGCTCACGCTCGGCGGCTTCTCCTTGAAATAGACCAGCGATTTCGTGTGACGGGGCGCGACGACCTTGCCGAGGAAGCCCGCGATATGGGCGTAAAACGAGGACGCACCGATGGGCTTGTCAGAAAAATAGAAGGTCAGCCACGAGAGCACACCGATGCCCGCGCCGACAATATACGGTGACCAGGCAGGCCCAGGATAATCGAGCGCGTTCACGTCTGGACCCGCCGCGGCCGCCACGGAGACGGGCAGCAGCGCAAGCCCTCCCAGGAGAGCGGCGTGGTGGATCGGTCTCGTCATGGGCTTTCCTTTTTTTTCTGCCCTGCGACCGGGAAGCCAGCTTCCGTCCACGCCTGCCAGCTCCCGGGGATATTACAGACCCGGCTGAATCCGGCCTGCTGGAGAATTCCCGTCGCTATGCTCGCGCGATATCCACTGTCGCAATACACCGCCGTCGGTTTGGTCTTCTTCAACTTGCCGAGGTGTTCGCGCAGTTCTCCCAGGAAGACATGGCGGGCGTTCGGGATATGACCGCTGGCCCATTCATCGGGCGAGCGCACATCGAGCAGCTGCAGCCGCTTTCCCGCGCGTTTGACTTCATGCACGGTCATCTGCCCGACCGATTGCAACGGCAGCCCGGCGTTGTTCCAGGCCGTCATTCCGCCGACGAGGTAGCCGGCGAACCGGGTGTAGCCGGTGCGCATAAAATAGCGGACGATCTCATGGAGCTGGTCGTCTGACTCGAGGACCAGCAGGAGCGGCCTCCTGGGATCCAACAGCCAGCCGGCCCAAATCGAGAGCATGGGTTTCCCTCCGATACTGAGTGCCCCATGAATGTGCCCGCCGCCGAAGGCCAGCATCGTGCGGGTGTCAATCAGCACGGTGTCCTTTTGCCCGAGGGCCTTCCGAAAGGCTTCCGGAGGCAGCCCGCGCACGGTGGGGAGGTTGCCGATGATTTCCGGGCCCCTGGCGTTCACCTTCTTCATCCGCGGATAATAAGTCGGCGTCGGCGGGGCCGTGGTGAGTGCGAAATCGATGAAGCTCTCCACCTCATCGAATTGGAGGAACGCGTTGAAGCACCGCTCATGCCCAATCGTGCTGGTGAGCCGATCTCCAATGTCCGCGCCACAAGGCGAACCGGCGCCATGACCCGGATAGATAATCACCCCATCGGGGAGCTTCAGGAAAAAATCGCGCAAGGTGTGAAACTGCTGTCGCGCCAGCTTCTTCGCCTGGGCGTTTCCGAGCAGATCAGGGCGCCCGGCGGAGCTGACAAACAGGGAATCCCCGGTGAGCACGCCCCACGGCGCGTCCGGATGGTTCTGCTCCGCGATCAGATATGAGACGTGTTCCGGCGTGTGTCCGGGCGTGTGCCGCACGGTGATCCGGACAGAGCCAACCTTGAAAATGTCGCCGTCATGAAGGGGCTCGTGGGCAAAACCATATCGCGCGCCGCCCTCGTGACTGAGGAAGATCCTCGCCGACCCGGCCCGGGCGCAAAGTTCACGCGACCCGCTGACAAGGTCGGCGTGAATGTGCGTCTCGAACACATGCGTGATGGAAACCTGCTTCGTGCGGGCGAGCTCAAGGTAGCACTCCACGTCCGCCCGGGGATCGATGACCGCGGCGACGCCCGCCGAATCATCGCCCACCAGATAAGACAGACCGGCAATGCCGTCGGTTTGAATGCATTCAAAAACGAGTGCCATGGCTGCTTACACCGTTTGCGCGACCACCCCACACTCGGACTGCCGTGCGTCCGCACCGATAGTCGCGCCTGCGCGCTTGTGCCTGCAGGTGATCATGTTCAACGCTGCGCCTTCTTGTTCGGCTTCGGGGAGCGCGTGCGTGACGTTTTCGTATCCTTCCCTCCCGATTCGGTGTCGGTGGAAGTTTCCGGTTCCGCGGCGGATTTCGCACGACCCGCCTTCGGCGTGGCCTGGACCACTTGAAATCCGGACAGCGCAGGCGATTCGATAACGGTGATTCCTTCTCCGGTGTTCCAGGGGCCGGTGGTATCCACTTCCCCATCGTCACCCTCGCCCGTTGAATCGTTATAGTAGTGATCGACAAGCCCGGGCGTGGGCGGGATCCGGCCGATGGAGAGCGGCGGCTTTCCGAGGCTGTCGAGCGCCTGCATGAAGGCGCGCATGTGGGTGATCTCGCGTGTCATCAGGAACTGCAATGCTTCCTTGGTGCCCGGGTCGTCGCAGAAATCGATGAGTCGCTCATAAACGATCTTGGCCCGGGCTTCGGCCGCGATGTTGCTGCGCAAGTCGACATCGAGCTCACCGGTGACCTTCAGGTAATCCGCTGTCCACGCGTTGCCCATGGAATTGCACAGCGTCACGCCGCCGCCGCCGGCGATGGCCACCAACGGATCGTGCTCCGCCGCCTCGGCATCCTTCTTCATGGGCTTCAAATGCATGCGCGCGAGTGTGCCGATGATTTCCAGATGACTCAGCTCTTCGGTGCCGATGTCCATGAGCAGGTCCTTGCATGCCATGTCCTCGCAGTTGAGCCCTTGGATGGAGTATTGCATCGCGGCCGCGAGCTCACCGTTGGCTCCTCCGAACTGTTCGAGCAACATGTTGCCGAAGCGAGGGTCGGGTTGGGCGACCCGCACCGTGAACATGAGCTTCTTGATATGGTGATACATGATCGTGCGGCGGCTTAGGTTTTGTCCTCGTCCTCGTCCGTCTCGGACAGCTCGAGATCCATCTCAGAGGCGATCTGGGTCAGCTTCTTGTCTGTATCGAATTCTTCATTGAGCGTTTCCTGGAGCAGCGCTGCGACGTCATCCTCACCTGCGAGTTCGGCCAGGGTGCGCGCCGTGCCGTAAGCAGCGATTTCGTAGTGCTCCGCTTTCTGCGCCGCTCCGATGAGTGCGAGGTCGTGCATTGCCGGCTCGGCATCCTCTTCGATGGTTTCCGCGCCTTCTGCGACCAGGCCGGCCATGGCCTTGCACTTCTCGCCCGTCATGGTCTCGCCCAATTGCTCGCCGATCTTTTCGAGACGTTGAACGTGGACCCTGGTTTGTTCGAGATGGGTCTCGAACGCCCCGCGGAGTTCTTCGCTCGAAGCGGCTTTCGCCATTTTGGGGAGCGCCGTGAGCAGCTGGGTCTCGGCGCTGTGCATGTCTTTGAGTTCTTCGACCAGGAGGTCGCGTGGTGTGGATATGGTTTTCATGAGTTGATGAATTTTGGCACCCCGGCCGGAAGGACGGGGCGCGTGTGTAACGGGATTGAGGTTGGAAAGATTGGGTGGGGACTTCTAACGGGACGGATCGAGCACGACCTTGATGCAGCCGTCGGTCTTCTCGGCGAACATCGCATAGGCTTCCGGCGCCTGGCTAAGGGGCACGCGATGGGTGATGACGCAGGACGGATCGATCTTCTTTTTCTCCACGAGCTCGAGCAGCGGGCGCAGGTAGCGTTGCATATGCGTCTGGCCGGTCTTGATCGTGACGCCTTTGTTCATCACCGCGCCGAACGGCACCTTGTCGAGGAAACCCGCATAGACACCGGGCACCGAGAGCGTGCCGGCCTTGCGCACGCAACGCATTGCCTGGCGCAGGGCGAAAGGTCGGTCGGTTTCCAGTTTCAGAGCCTGCTTGACGTCGTCGTACGAAGAGCCGTGAGCCTCCATGCCGACGGCGTCGATGGCGGCGTCCGGCCCGCGCCCGCCCGTCATCGCCTTGAGCGTCTCCATCACGTCATCGCCGGCAGGGATCGCGGTTGCGCCGGCTTTCTCCGCGAGCGCGCGGCGCTCGGGAATCGAATCGATGGCGATGACCTTGGCGGCCCCGAGGAGGAAGGCGCTGCGGATGGCGAACTGTCCCACCGGGCCGCAGCCCCACACCGCGACCACGCTGCGGCCGGGCACGATGTTGCAGTTTTCCGCGGCCATGTAGCCGGTGGGGAAAATATCGGAGAGGAAGAGTACCTTAGCGTCCGGGAGATCGCTCTGGATCTTGATCGGGCCGACGTCGGCAAACGGCACGCGCACGTACTGCGCCTGCCCCCCTGCATACCCTCCGGTCATGTGTGAGAAACCGAAAAGCCCCGCGGGGCTGTAGCCGTTCAACGCTTCCGCGATGTGTGCGTTGGGATTGGTGTTGTCGCAGCACGACCATTCGGACCTCACGCAATGCGAGCAGGCGCCGCAGGCGATGGTAAACGGCACCACCACGCGGTCGCCGACCCGCGTCTTCTTCACGCCGGGGCCGACCTCGACCACCTCGCCCATGAATTCGTGGCCGAGAATGTCACCTTTTTCCATCGTCGGGACCACCCCGTTATAGAGATGCACATCGGAGCCGCAGATGGCCGTGGCGGTCACTTTGATGATGCAGTCGCGAGGATTAAGGATCCTCGGATCGGCAACCTCCTGAATCTCCATTTTCTTTTTCCCCATCCAGACGGCGGCTTTCATTTCTTTCCTTTCGCCGAGGCCTGGGGTTCACCGACGGATTGGCCCTTGGTGGTGGGAATCTCACCCGCCTCCATCAGCGCCTTCAACCGCTTGAGAGCGATATAGACCTGCAGACCGGGGTCTTCGCCCGCGAGTTTGGCGACCACCTTGCCGAGCGCCCCTCCGGGCGGCTGGTATTCAAAGGCCACGGTGACCTCCGTGCCCTCATCGCCGGGCGCGGCGTCGAAACGTACAGTGCCCGCGTTGGGCACATCCGCGCCTTCGCGCGAACGCCACGCAATCAGCGCACCGGGCTCGTCGTTGATGATCAGGGAATCCCATTCCACGGTGCCGGTAGGCGCGGTGACCTTCCAATGCGACTCGTCGTCGGAGAGCGCCGTGATGCTCACCGGGTCTTCGATGACGCGTTGGAGATTCACGATGTTGCGCCAGAAGGCGTAGAGTTCATCCGCCGGCTTCCGGATGGTGACGGCGCGCACAATGCGCGGCCCCTGGTTGCCTGAGACGGAGATCCCGGCCACGGGCTCCTTCTCCCCGGGTTCCACGGAAGGTTTCCGGCGCGGAGATTTTCGAGCGGTCGCAGTAGCCATGGGGAGAACAGTATTCAATTTTCAACTTCAGTTCCGAGGACGCGCGATTTCGAATGGAATTATCTCGGGCGCGAAGTCGCGGAAACCAGGGAGAATCGAAGCCGCTCCCATTCGATCACGAACGCGCGTGGTCGCACTTGCAGAGCAGCTCAGATTCGGGGAATTCGTCGAGCGACGCATCGTGCCAGAAATCCGTCGCGCGCGCGATGGGGTGAAACCCCACTGATTCCGTCATACTTCTGACCGCGTCCCACTAAAAACAAGCCGGTGCCGGGAGCCGGACGTCCTGATCACGTGTCCTAATTCCCGTCGGCTGACTGCGCCTTTCCGCGCCGCTGCCGGCACTTCTCATGAAACCCTTCCATCTCACTCGTTACCGGCAAATCGCGGCTCTGTTTTGGAAATACGGACGTTCCGATCTCGCGAAGCAGATGGGCGCGGAGGAGGGATTCGATGTCGAGCCGTCCCCGCTGGCGGAAGGTGAACCGCCCGCCGACAACGTGCCCGCCGCCGACGACCAGGCGTTGCCCGCTCAACTTGCGGATGATCTCGAGGCGATGGGCCCCACCTACGTCAAGCTGGGGCAGGTGCTCGCCGGCCGGCCCGACCTGCTGCCCAACGCATACGTGCAGGCGCTCGCACGCTTGCAGGACAAGGTGAAGCCGTTCCCTTACGCTGACGTGGAGGCAATCGTCATGGCCGAACTGGGCGTAAGGATCTCCAAGGCGTTTTCGCGTTTCGATGTCGAGCCGGTGGGCGCCGCCTCCTTGGGGCAGGTGCATCGTGCAGCGTTGCGCGACGGGCGCGAAGTCGTCGTGAAGGTGCAGCGGCCGAACATCCGCCAGCAGATCGCGGAGGACTTCGAGGTGCTCGAACAGATTGCGGGCTTTTTCGACCGGCATACGGAGGTGGGGCGCCGGCACCGCTTCCTCGCGATCCTCGAGGAGTTTCGCGAGACCATCCAGCAGGAGCTCAACTACGAACGCGAGGCGCACAACCTCGTCGCGCTCGGCAAGAATTTGCAGGAATTCAAGCGCATCCAGGTTCCGCAGCCCGTGCCGGACTACTCGACCCGCTCCGTCCTGACCATGGAACAGGTGAAAGGCCAGAAGATCACCGCACTCGGGCCGCTGGCCCGGCTCGAGCTGAAGGGCGCGCCGCTGGCTGAGGAACTGTTCCAGGCCTACCTCAAGCAGGTGCTGGTGGACGGACTTTTCCATGCCGATCCGCATCCCGGGAATGTCTTCGTCACGGATGACGGACGCATCGCACTGCTCGATCTCGGGATGGTCGGGCACACGGCACCGGTCATGCAGGAGAATCTGTTGAAGATCCTGCTGGCGGTCAGCGAAGGCAACGGCGAGGCGGTAGCGGACATTGCCATCCGCATGAGCGAGCAGTCGGATGAGTTTGCGGCGCCCGAATTTCGCCGGCGCATTTCGCGCCTGGTGGCGGAAGGCCGCGATCAGGGACTGGACCAGCTTAATGTCGGCCGCTCACTTCTCGAAGTGAGTCGCATCGCGCAGGACAACGGTCTCTTCGTACCGAGTGAACTTGTCCTGCTTGGGAAAACGATGCTGCAGCTGGATGAGGTTGGGCGCGTCCTGGATCCGGACTTTGATACCAACGCCTCCATCCGCCGCAACGTCAGCGAGCTGATGTCCCGGCGCATGCGCAAGGACCTCACGCAAGGAAGCGTCTATGGCACCCTGCTTGACATGAAGGATTTCACGGTGGGCCTCCCTTCCCGGTTGAACCGGATCATGGATACCGTCGCCAACGCCGAGCTGGAGGTGAAGGTGAAGGCCACCGATGCGAAGCTGGTGCTGGACGGAATGCAGAAGATCGCAAACCGCATCACCATGGGCATTGTGCTGGCCGGCCTCATCGTGGCCGCTTCGCTCTTGGCGCGCGTGGAAAGCACTTTCCGGATCTTCGGTTACCCTGGGCTAGCCATCCTTTGTTTCATCGCGGCCGCGGCGGGGAGCTTCTGGCTCGTGATCAGCATCTTCGTAAAAGACTACCGAAGCCGGAAGAAGTATACGCACTGAACGATTGGCGATCCGACCGCCGGAGGCAGCAGATCGGGAGTACAAAGGGTGCCGAGAGGCTTGAGGTAACTCCGTGCCCCGTTCGGATTGGGGCGATTTTCAGGTGCATAAAAACAGCCTATTTCTCCTCGGATACTTTCTCACGGAGTGCCTTCCGAGACAGCCGGTCAAGGTCGGCGTCGGTCACCGTCGGGAGAAAGCGTTGCCGATACAGTTCGTCGTGCAGGATGATCACGATCGCCACCAGCGGGGCCGCCACCAGGACGCCGAGCACTCCGAACGCGGCCACGCAAAGGAGCATGGAGAAGATCACCGCCACGGGATGCAGCTTCATGCCGTGCGCCATGATCATGGGCAGAATCACATTGTTCTCCAGGGCCTGCACCACCACGTAGGCGAGCACGACCCAAAGCGGAGTCAGACCTCCTTCGCCGACGGCCAGTAACAACGCCGGCACGGCGCTGAGCAGCGGGCCCAGATAGGGAACCGCTTCCAGCACGCCGGCGATCAGCCCCAGCGCCAGTGCGTCCATGAAGCCGAAGATCGGCCACATGAGCAGAAACACCAGAAGGCCGATCGTCACCATCCCCAGCAGAGTCGCTCCGGCCCACCGGGGAACAAAGCCCCCGATGCGTTGCATGATGGTCAGGGCTTTTTCGTGATGACGAACAGGGACAAGGGAAAACATGGCCCCAAAAATCGGACGAGGGTTCATCAGCGTATAGATCACGCCGAAGAACACGGTCACCAACACGATCAGAATCTGGGCGGCATTGAAGGCCACGGCCGTGAAGCGCCCAAGCACGCCTTGAAGCATCTGGATGATGCCCGGGCGAAACGATCCCGACTCCGGCTCTTTTTCTGGTACTGGTTCCGGTTTAGGCTCGGGCTTTGATTTGGGCCTTGCCTTGGGCTGGAGGGGTTCGGTGACGACCGGTTCGGACGGAAACTCACCCTCCGCCGCCTTCTCCAAGGCGATCTCCGTGGTGACCTCCGCCTGCATTTTCTTCTCCGAGGTCACGGCTCGTTGCTCCAGTTTGATCAGGGGCTTTTGCAACCGCTCCCAGTAATCGGGCAACTCTTCCGCGAACTTGGCGATCGAATCCTTCATCGGTACGAAGAACGCCCAACCCGTCAGGCCCATGACCGCGACCACGACGAGCACGAGCAGGACCGTGGCCCCGCTTCTACCTCCCGCCCACGCCCGCATCCGGGCGATCACCGGATTGACCGCGAGGGAGATCAGCAGAATGAGCAGCAGCGAGAGCAGAATGGGCGAAAGCAGCGCGAAGGTCTGGATGGAAATCAAAAGTGCCGCTGCCAGCAGTATATAAAAGAGCACCGACGGGCGCTTTGCGCCGGAGCCAGTTTGTCTGGGGGCTGGTTTGGCGGTCGTCACGGAAGCCTCGAGACGTCGTTTCCAGTGATCACGCAGAAGCCGGGAAGGAGGGAGGGAGGGTTGGGTTTCGGCATCGGCGCGCGAATCGAGAACACACACTCTACAGGAGGTCCGTTGCGTTCACCATGGGATGAAACCCTACAAGGCATCCGCGGGTAATCCGGGCAGCCGCGCCGCAGATTTGCCCTACCGGCGGCACGGGGCTCCTCCTCACCTCTGCGTTCTCGCAGGCTCGTTAGACCGACTGCGGGTCAGCCGCGCGCGCTGCGCAGGGCGCGCACGGCCACGAGTGCGCTCGAGCCGACCATGAGCAGGGCTGCGACCACGGGGTGCAACACACCCGCCGCGGCGAGGGCCATGCCGGTCACATTGTAAAGGGAGGCGAAGATCACATTTCCCCGAATTCCTCCGACAACCCGGCGCGCCAGGCGAATTGCCTGAGGAAGGAAACGCAGATCCTCCCCCGCAAACACCGCCATCGCCGCGGCGCGCGAAAGGTCGCTGCCGCTGTGCACGGCCACCGACGCCGCGGCCACACTCATGGCCGCGACGTCGTTCACACCGTCGCCGACGTAAACCACCGTGCGGCCTTCGCCCACCAGCGCGGCGACGTGTTCCTGCTTCTCCGCGGGCGACAGGCCGCCACGCACCGGCACGCCGAGATCGCCCGGCGGGTGCGGATCGCCCGTGAGCACTTCGATTCGCAACCCAAGCGCAACCAGTTCGGCGAACGCCTCGTCGCGACCACTTCGCCAGCGTTCGCCCAACTCGATCTCCGCCGCGATGGCCCCGTCCACGGAAACATAAATCACCTTGCCCTCCCCACTTGCGGACGACGGCACCTGCGGGTGCAACGCGCGCTCCCCCACCCGCACCTCCCGCTCACGGCCCGAGGTGTCCCGCACTGTCGCGATGACTCCCTGCCCCGGCTCGAGTCGTTGTCCGACAAAGATCAGGCCGAACGCGTGTACTCCGCCCGCCGCCTCCGTCAAAGCCCGGGCAACCGGTGATGTCAGGCCTTGCTCCGCCGAGCACACCGCCTCCTTCACCCACGACTCCTCTGTCGTCCACCCGGGAGCCATCGTCCAGCGCACAACCGCCAGGGCCTCGCCTGAAAGGGTGCCGGTCTTGTCAAAACACACCGTGTCACACCGCGCGAGCGTCGCGAGGAAGTCGCCCGTCCGCGCCACCACGCCGAAGCGCGCGAGCCTCGCGAGTCCTCCCCATACCGCCACGGGTGTGGCCAGTCCCATCGCACAGGGACAGGCGACCAGCAGGACCGCCATCGCATTGAACAGGGCCTCTGTCCACGGCGCCCGCGAAAGCCAGAACAGGAACGTCCCCGCGCTCACCGTCATGACCAGAGGAAGGAACCAGGTCATCAGGCGGTCCGCCTGGCGTTGCAGATCCGACGGCGCGAGCCGCGCCTGCTCCAGCGAGGCGAGAATCGCATCGAGGCGCCTCGGGCCTGCTTCCGGTCGCACCTCGAGCGCGCCGTCGAGGCAGTAGGTGCCGGCGAGCACGCGGTCGCCGGGGCCGCGCGCCACCGGACGCCACTCGCCCGTCATCGAGGTTTCCTGCACGAAGCTCCGCCCGGCCACGACCACGCCGTCCACGCAGATCGCGGCCCCGGGCGCAATGCGCACGCGCTCGCCGGGTGAAAGGGACGCCACCGCACGGTCCTCGGTGGCGCCATCCGGCGTCACGACCACACATCGATCAAACCGCGCCCGCGTTGTATCCGCCGCCTGGATCGCCGCGAGGCGGCTGCGCGCCCCCAGCATCCGTCCCGCCGTGTGCACGACGATGAGCACCGAGACCACTTCGTAGTAAACCGACCCCGTGCGTGTGACCGTGCCAAGCAGCGCGGCACCCAGCGCCCCCAACAGCGTCACGAGGAAGAGCAGATCGATGCTCACCCGCAGCGCGCGGACCGCGTCCCACGCCGCCTTCAACAGATCGCCGCCGATGAAGACCAGCACGGCCAGCGACGACACGACGAGGCCACCGTGCACCACCCAATAGCCCACGCCGTCGGCGGGTGTCACGTTGACGGCAAGGCTGAACACCATCGCCTGCGCCGCGACCGCGACGCCAATCCCGATGCGCAACCACGCCCGGTCGATCAATCGCTGGTCCGCCTGCAGTCCGGGCTCGACGGCCGGCGCAGGGGCGGTGTCCGCGACCGTTGCCATGGCCGCTCAGGGCGCGACCTCGAACCAGAACGGCACGAAGCGCTCGTCGCCGCCGAGGTTGACCTGCGCCCAGATCACGTAGAGCCCCGCCTTGGGAATGGTGATCTTGAAGGTCAGCGCGGGACGCCTCGGATCGGGCGCGTGGGTCAGATCGGATTCATTGGGGTGCAGATGTGCAAAGCCGCTGCGATCGCGATCGAAGGCCACGAGGTGGGCGTAGGCATCCATCACGATCCGCATCGGCACCTCGCCGCCATCCGCGCGGTCAACGTTGAAGGCAAGGTCCGTCACGCGCCCGGCCCGCACGGGCTCCTCCGCCGGACGAAGGGAGAAGCGGTATCCGTCGATCTCATACGTCCAGTTCCGGATGACCATGTTGACCGGCACCTCGCCCGGCACGGTGAACGCGGCCGAGGCGTAAAGCCCGCGCCCTGTCGCCGAGGGCGTGAAGTCGGCAAACACGCGGTACTCGCCCGCGAGGCGCGGCGTATGCGCGAACACCCATTCGCCCGGCTTCGCGCCGGGCTCCGGGTGCAGGTGCTGGTAGTCCTGCAATGTCGGGTCCACCACCAGCAGGTGCAGCTTGCGGGTGTGCATTGTCACGAGGTCGTCCGTGCCGATGGGTTTTCCCGAGGACGTGGCCAGCGACAGCGTGAAACGCGTCTCACGTCCGACTGCAGGCACGGTCTCCGGCTCGAGCCGCGTCGTGACCGGCGAACGCACCGCCACGACCGGGATGAACTGCGGGTTCGAGGGATCGCAGAACTCGATCGCGTTGGATCCTTCCACGCGAAAGTCGACGTGGTTCAGATTCGTGCCCGTCGGCAGCACACGGAAGAAGGCGTACAGCCCCAGCGCGGCGGCCGTGATGGCCACGATTTGCAGGCGCTGGCGGGTCGAGAGCGGCGCGGGGGCGGTGGTGGTGGCGGTGCTCATCGTTTCATCTTTTCGACAAACTCCCGGACCTCCCAACGGCTGCCGTCCGCGCGGTGAACGATGCGGCCGTTCTCGTTGATCAAGAGCGTTGCCAGCGTGTGCTGGAGAATGCTGCCGTCGAACTGGGTGATCACGCCGAACTGCGTCAGCAGGTCCTTGATCGCGTTCTCGGGTCCCGTGAGGAACGAGAAATTCGTGGTGTCGATGCCGCGGGCAAGCGCGTACTCCTTCAAGACTCCGGGCGTGTCGTACTCGGGATCGAGGGTGATGGAAACGAGTTCAAGGTTCTGGACGCCCACTTTGCGCGCCTCGGCCTGCAACGTCATCATCCGCTCCGTCGCCGCCGGGCACATCGTCGCCACCGGGCAGCGCGTGAAGATGAAATTGAGCACGATTTGCTTTCCGCGAAAGCGCGCCGCCGAGACGACCGCCCCGGTCTGGTCGTAGAGCGCAAAATCGGGAAGATTCTCGCCCACCTCGCGATAGGCCTTCTTTCCGCGAATCGTGGTATCCTGCCGCAAGGCGTTGGCGGCGGCGGCGACGGTCGCGTCGGCCGCCGGATCGAGCGGCCAGATCTTCTCAAGACGGAAATCTCCGTCGTCCGACGGGATGAGCTCCGCCTTGATGCGCTGCCCCTCCCGGGCGATGGCAAGGTCGCCCGCGTTGACGTGGAACTCCATGACCATGCGCGGCATATAATCCGGAATCTCATCATGGTCGACCAGCAGCGTGCGACGCTCGGCGTCCACCTTGAGGATCTGCCCGTTCAACGGATACGTTTTCGGACCTGCTTCCTCCGTCTGTGCCTCAGGGGCGGCCGGGCGGCAGGCGGCCAGGAGCAGCACCGCCGCAATCAACAGGCCAAACCGGGCGGGCAGACCGACGGGGATATTAGACTTCATGCCACTACCGATTCCTCCGCCTATAGAATTGTCAAAGGGTTTGCTGACAGTAGGGATTTACCTTCTGTCAGCCAGTTTCCCTGCTCATGAACGCCGACCGCATGTCCTCGACCTCGCTCCAACACCGCCCGCTGCTCGCCTGGTTCGCCGCAGCCGGAAGTGTGTGGGTCTTCGTGCTCGTGACCCTCGGCGCGTTCACCACGAGCATCGGCGCCGGCATGGTGTTTCTCGACTGGCCGCTCTCCAACGGCTCGATCAACCCCGACGGCTGGCTGACCGACATCGCGATGTTCGCCGAGCACTCGCACCGCCTTTCGGGCGCGACGATGGGCCTGATCACGATCGCGCTCGCGGTTTGGTTGTGGCGCGCGGAGTCGCGGCGCTGGCTGCGGCAGTTCGGCTGGTGGGCGCTCGCCATCGTCATTGTCCAGGGCCTGATCGGGGGCAAACGCGTGCTGCTCGACGCCACCCACGTTCCCGGTTTCGAGATGTCGCTCGGGCAGATGCTCCGCATCCCGCACGGCATCCTCGCCCAGGTGTTTGTCTGTATTCTCTTCGCCATCGCGGTCGGGCTTTCCCGTCGCTGGATCGAGGCCCCGGCGCGCAACGCAAGCGGGACCGTCCGTGCGCTCGCCGTCGCCGGCACCGTGTTGATGTTTGCCCAACTCATCATCGCCGCGACGATGCGCCACAATGCCGCCGGCATGGCGATTCCGACCTTCCCGCTCACGCCTGACGGAGGCCTCGTGCCGGCGACGTGGGATTTCCGCGTGGGCATCCATTTCGCCCACCGCGCCATGGCGCTCGTGCTCACCCTCGTGCTCGGCGCGCTCGCCGTCGCGATCTGGCGATCCGACGCGACCGCCGGGCTGAAGCGCGCCGCCTCCGCCATGACGATCCTGCTCCTCGTGCAGGTTGCGCTCGGCGCCGCCTCGATCTGGACGATGCGAAACCCGTACTACACGACGGCCCATGTGATCGTTGGCGCGTGCCTGCTCGCTTCGGTCTTCACGCTCATGTGGTGGACCCACCGCGGATCCATCGACGGTATCCGGGCGGCCACCACGCGTGAGGCCACCCCGGCGCAACCGGCCGTGCTCGAACGTGCATGACCGCTGACGCGCCCATGGCCGAAGCCTCCCCCCGGGTCCGTTTTCACGACTACCTCGAACTCACCAAGCCGCGGCTGAGTTTTCTCTCGGTCATGACCGCCCTCGTCGGCTACGGCGCGGCCCGGCCCGGGTGGTATCCGGCGGAGTTTTTCTCGATGGTGATCGGGACGTCCCTGTGCGCGGGCGGCGTCGCCGCGCTCAACCAATGGATGGAGCGCGACACCGATGCCCGGATGCGACGCACGGCCGACCGGCCGATCCCGTCGGGCAAGGTCGCGACCGGCTCCGCCTTCGTCATCGGCTGGGGCCTGAACATGGCCGGGCTCGCGCTGCTCTTCGCCAAGGTCAACGGCGCCGCGGCGATCTTCGCCGTGCTGACGATTGTGACCTATCTCGCGTTCTACACGCCGGCCAAACGCTGGTCGCGCTGGAGCACCGAGATCGGCGCGGTGGCGGGGGCACTCCCCCCGCTCATCGGATGGGCGGCCGCCGAAGCCGGCATCGGCCCGCTGGGCTGGATTCTCTTCGGCATTCTTCTCTTCTGGCAGATCCCGCACTTCATGGCCGTGGCGTGGACGTATCGGAACGACTACGCCGCCGTCGATTTCCCCATGCTGCCCGTGCGCGACCACGAAGGCGGGCGCGTGGCGCGCTGGTCGCTGGTGAACACGATCGCCCTCGTTGCCGTCTGCGCGTTGTCGACACTGCTTGGATACACGAGCGTGCCGTACCTCGTCGTGACGCTTCTGCTGGGGGCGTGGTTCCTGAGGCGGGCGATCGTCTTCCTCCGCCCCGAAGGCCGGGACGCCGCCGCCCGCAAACTTTTCTTCGCCTCCATTATCTGGCTCCCGCTTCAACTCGGCGCGCTCGTCGCCGACCGCTTTTTCCTCGTGCCATGACGATCCAGGACATTCCAGGTCTCAACGCCCTGCTCAACGGCCTCGCCACCGTGCTGATGACGGCAGGCTTTGTCTTCATCAAACGCGGCAATCGTGACGCCCACCGTGCCTGCATGCTGGGCGCGGGGGCGGTCTCGGCGGTCTTCCTGATCGGCTACGTGACGCACAAGATCCTCGTGCGCGGGGTGCACACGCCGTTCGGCGGCGAAGGCTTCATCCGGTCATTCTACTATGTGATGCTGATCAGCCACATCCTGCTCGCGATCAGCATCGCCTACCTCGTGCCCAAGACCTTCGCCCTCGCGCTCCGCGGCAATTTCGAACGCCACAAGGCGTGGGCCCGCTGGACGTTTCCGATCTGGTACTACGTGAGTGTGACCGGCGTGCTGGTGTACCTGTTCCTCTACCGGTGGTGGCCGGCGGCGTAGGTTTTTGTCGGATACAGGGTGCCGGACGGGACGGACAAGAGTGTCCGTCCTCCCAGGGGGAAGGACGGCACGGGGAAACGATTATTGCACGACGAGCACGCCGCGCATGCCGGCGATGTAGTGCGCGGGAAAGCTGCACACGAACGGATATTCACCCGCCTCGGAAGGGACCGTGAAGGTGATTTCGTCCTTTTCCTTCGGCCCAAGCAGCTTGGTCGCGGCGATGACTTGGGCGGATAGCTCGGCCGGGATGTAATCCGTGGCCGCCGCACGCAGGGCCGCGTTGCAGTACGCCTGGGCGTCGGTGCCTTTCTTCAGGACGATGAGGTTATGTCCCATCGCCTGCTTCGGCAGGGTTCCGGCGTTGGTGAAGACGATCTTCAATTGTTCTCCGGCCTTGGCCTCGATCCGGGTCACGCTGAATTTCATCTGGTCATTGCCGGAAACCTCGACGACGCGGACGGCTGCCGGAGCCGGCGTGGAGGGTGCGGCGGGAGCGGGAGCAGGAGCGTCCGCCGCCGCCGGGGCACTGGCGGTCGTGTTTTCCGGTTTGCCACAGCCGGCGAAGGAGAGAGACGCAACGACAAGCACGAGAGAGAGGGCAGTTTTCATAGGATAGGAGAACGTAGCGTGACGCGCGCTTCACGCAATCGTGACCGCCTCCTTTTTCCGAAAACGGACGATCCGCCCCCTCATCCGCTAATGCCCGTCGGTGGCGAATTAATAGCTGTGAGAACCGGTTGCCTGCCAGTCGTGTAAACCTAACGATTCCTTCCGTTTTATGGCTTGAAATGCCCCTCGCGTTGGGAACGCTCTCACGCACCTTTGCCCTCGGCCAAGCGCCACTTCCGTCGTCACATGAGTCATTCCGATTCCTCCCGCACGTTCCTTCGCCGCCTCGCCCGCACGTTCTTCGTGCTGCTGCTGCCACTTCTCCTCGGCGGATGGACCCAAGGTCCGCAGTCCACCTTCGACACGAAGGGACCCGTCGCCGAGTCGCAGCTGGACGTGTTTTACGTCACGTTGTGGGTGACCGGAATCATTTTTGTCCTCGTCGCCGGGGTGCTGACCTACGCGACATTGAAGTTCAAAGCGCGCAATGCCGCCGACGAACACGCCGAGCCTCCCGAACAGAGCCACGGCAACCCGCTGGTGGAACTCAGCCTCATCGCCGCGTCGGTCCTCGCGCTGGTGGTCATCGCCATCCCCACCCTCAAGGCCATCTGGTACACTTACGACGTTCCCGAGGAAGAGCGGGCCACCGCCTATGAAGTAACCGCTGTCGGCTATCAGTGGTGGTTCAAGTTTGAATACCCCACGGAACAAATCGACGGCGCCGGAAACCTGGTGACGGCCAACGAGTTGGTCATTCCGGCCGGCCGCGCCGTTCGCGTCAATCTGCGCACCACCGACGTCATCCACTCGTTCTGGGTGCCCAAGCTCGCGGGCAAGGTCGACATGATGCCCAACCGCGGCAACCACCTCTGGCTCAAGGCCGACGAGCCCGGCTATTTCTGGGGCCAGTGCGCCGAGTACTGCGGCGAGTCCCACGCCGTCATGCGCTTCCGCGTCATTGCCCTCGGTGAAGAGGAATTCGCCGCGTGGCTCGCCGCGCAAAAGCAAGGTGCCCGCGCCGTCGCCGTGGCCGATGCCAACGCCACCCCGCGCGCCCAATTTGCCAGCTACGAGCCAATGCGGCCCAACGCTCCGGGATGGACCCCCGAATTCGACGCCGACCCGATGGGCGCCTGGGTGGCCAAGCAATTCCCGGAGAAGGACGAAGATTCGGCCCTCATCGCCCGCGGCCGTCAGCTCTTCATGGAAAAGCAGTGCATGACCTGCCACACGGTTCGCGGACATGAAGGCGTGGGCATTGTCGGCCCGGACCTCACCCACGTGGGCTCCCGCACGACCATCGCCGGCGGCCTGCTCGAAAACAGCGCCCGCAACCTCCACCAGTGGGTGACCCGGCCCAACGAAGTTAAACCCGGAAACCTGATGTGGTACGGCCGCGCGATGCCCGGATACATGCGCCGCGCCGAGGATGGCTCATGGGAACAGAACTTCACCGTCAGCGATGAGGAAGGCCACGCGCTTGTCGCCTACCTCCACAGCCTGAAGTAACCAACCTCCGTCCCGCTTTTATCGTCCATGGAACTCGTCAAATCCAACTTCATCGGCAAGGAGGAGCAGGCCGCCGGCCTCAAGCGCACCTGGCTCTTTACGCGCCCGACTGCCAAGACCGGCCTGGTCAGCTGGCTCACCACCGTCGACCACAAGCGCATCGGCCTGCTCTACGGC
>CAYOSX010000021.1:0-300 GCA_964406745.1 uncultured Opitutus sp. | reverse complement strand
ATGGACGCATCGGTTAAAACTCACTTCACCGGCACCGAAGCCCCTGCGCCCACCCGGGCCTCGGTCTTCTGGCGCCCCACGGCCAAGACCGGCTTTGTCAGCTGGCTCACCACGGTGGACCACAAGAAGATCGGCTTCCTCTACGGCGTCTTTGCCCTGTTGTTCTTCTTGGTCGGCGGCTTCGAAGCCTTGCTCATCCGTATCCAGCTCGCGGTGCCGAACAACACGTTCCTCTCCGCCCAGCTCTACAACGAGATGTTCACGATGCACGCGACGACGATGATCTTCCTCGCCGTCATG
>CAYOSX010000020.1:8087-30219 GCA_964406745.1 uncultured Opitutus sp. | reverse complement strand
ACAGGTCCACCTTGTGCACTTTGTTGTTCACGATTTGCGTGAGGTGCACCGTCGCAGGTTTGGAACAGAGGTCACATTTAAGCGGGCTCGCCATGGTCAGAAGTATAGCACGTCCAAGTTAAGTATCGACCGATTGAATCCGAATTAAGGTCACTAGGTATATTTTCCCCGTCACCTGCACCCACCATGCCAAACGCGTCCGCACCCGCAAGCACGGGCGTCACGGAAATAAACCCTAGGCGCACGTGCGACGCTCCGGCGCACGCGGTCGCAATCGGGGTGCGGTTTTGGCACAAGGAGGCGAAGCGGCGCGAAGTCAGATCCGCGTCCCTTCGACGCGAACCCGACGCCTGAAAGCCTCAAGCACCTTCTCGAAGATCGGGCCCGGCTTGGCCGTGCCAATCTCGCGTCCATCCAGCTTCACCACGGGAATGACTTCCGCGCCGGTGCCCGTGAGAAAGCATTCGTCGGCGTTCCATACATCGTACCGCGTGAGGTCGTGCTCCTCGATCGACACGCCAATCTCCTTCGCGATGTCGAAGACCGAATCGCGCGTGATGCCTTTCAGACCGCCTTGCTGCGCCGATGGCGTGTAAAGACGTCCTTTGTGAGCAATGAAGACGTTGTCGCCCGTGCACTCAGCCACGTAGCCCTGATCGTTCAGCATGATCGCCTCGAGCGCACCCGCCTGACGCGCCTCGATCTTGGCGAGGATGTTGTTGAGATAATTGAGCGACTTGATCGCCGGGCTGACCGCCGCGGGACTCATGCGACGCGTCGCCACGGTCACGATCTCAAGACCCTTCTCATAATACTCCTTCGGATAAAGCGCGATCTTGTCCGCGATGATGATCACCGAAGGCTTCGGACAGAGCCACGGGGAAAGCCCGAGATCCCCCACCCCGCGCGTCACCACCAGCCGGATATAGCCATCTCTCAGGCCGTTGGCCCGGCAGGTCTCGCAGACCGCATCGCTCAGCTCCCGCCGTGTCATTGGCAGCTTCAACAGCAGCGCCTTCGCGGAGTACTCGAGACGCTCCAGGTGCTCATCGAGACGGAAGATGTTTCCGTCGTACAAACGGATCCCCTCGAAGATGCCGTCGCCATACAGCAATCCGTGATCGAACACGGAGACCTTGGCGTCCGCAGCGTCCACCAGCATGCCATCGAGGAATATCTTCATTCGGACCACGCTAAGTTCCGGCGCGCGAGCTTGTCCAGCCCGGCGCAGCTCAATGCGCACAGCGCACCCGATTTTCGATCAGCACGTCTCCGCGCGAGCCCAGCCGGTCTCCCGCTTCAGTCCCTGCCAGAATCATTATTGTATTGAATTTGCATTTATAAGCAGGAGTGTGACGCGTCCCTTATCCCTATGCATCAACCCACACACACCCGCGGATCAGCCGGTTTTACGCTGATCGAACTGCTCACCGTCATCGCCATCATCGGCATCCTCGCCGCCATCGTTATTCCCACGGTGGGCAAGGTGCGCGAGACGGCCCAACGCACGGTCGACGCCAACAATCTCCGCGAGATCGCCAAGGCGGCGACTCTTTATGCGGCAGACAACAGCGACCGGCTGCCCGGAAACAACCTCTCGGCCGCGACGTTTCAGCCGTCGGGGACCGCCGTGACCACCACGCCCCACCTTTGGGCCGCCGCCCTCGCCCGGGCAGGCTTCCTCGAGGATCCGGGGTTCTATAGCTCCAAGCTCGACGGCCTTCGCCCCGCCGCCATGCCCACCGCGATCATCGACCGCACCGCGGGCGGCCTTGTCTTGAATGCGGATTTTGCCGCCATGCCCTTGAGCGTCGAACTCGTGGGCGGCCTGCGCACCACCAATGCCGCCACGACGCCGGTGGCGTTTACGCGAGGGCTGACCACGGCAGGCGGTTGGGATGCCGACAAGGGCGTCTATCGCGACACCGGCGGCTACATCGCCTACCTCGGGGGAAGTGTCACCTTCCACAAGAACCTCGATGCCCCCGGGCAACTTGTGGCCTCCAACAGCCAGCCCACCTCCAATCTCTTGCAAACCCTGCCCTACAGCTCTGCGACCGGAGCCCAGAACCCACGGGTCTTTGCCGACTCGACCAGCGGCGGCATCGGCGTGGCCGGCGGCACCGAGTCCGTGGCACCACCCACACTCTGATCCTCGAACCCGTTTCACGCCCCTCCCTCCACAGCCCGGCCTCGAAAGCCGGGCTTTCCTATCTCCGCCAACCTGCTCTAGGGTCTGCGCCTCATTCAATGAGTGCCGCCCACACCACGTACATCATCGGTCACCGCAACCCTGACGCCGACGCCATCTGCTCGGCCCTCGCCTACGCCGCCTACAAGGAGGCACGGGGCGAAAAAGGGTTCGTCGCAGCCCGATGCGGCAACTCGAACGCCCGCATCGACACCATTCTCGGGCGCTTCAAGCAACCCCTCCCCGTCTACATCAGCGATGTGACGCCGCGCGTCCGTGATGTGATGGTTCCCGACGTCATCACGGTGCCGGTCAGCGCCACCTGCGCCGAGGCCCTCGAACTCATGGATCGACACGATGTGCGCGTCCTGCCCGTCGTCACCGACGACCGGCGCGTGCAGGGCTCACTCTCCATTTTCCAACTGGGTGACTTCTTCGTCCCCAAGGTTCGCGAGCCACGCGACATGCGGAAGGTCACCACCAATCTCGCCCACATCGCACGCGCTCTTAAGGCGCGGGTCGTCCACCTCGCCAATCCCGAACGCTGCGAGGACTTTTTTGTGCGCATCGGCGCGATGGATGTGCGGTCGTTCTGGAAGATCTCGCAGGACGAGGGAATTCCCGCCGGCCAGTCCATCATCATCGTTGGCGACCGTTGGGATATTCAACAGCGGTCGATTCAGATCGGCGTGCGCGCCCTCGTCATCACCGGAGACCTGCCCGTCGACGAAGAGGTGGTTCAACTCGCCAAGGAAAAGGGCGTCTCCCTCATGGTCAGCCCCTACGACTCGGCCACGACCGCCTGGGTCGTCCGCACGGCCACGACCATCGAACGCCTGATCGAACGCAAGTACGCCTCCACCGGCCCCGACATCCGCCTCTCGGAGCTGCGCAAGAAGATCGCCACCTCGACCGCGCCGGCGTTCATGGTGCTCGATGACGAGGGCCGTATCCAGGGCATCGTTACGAAGACCGACATGATCCGCCCGGTGAAGACGCGCCTCGTGCTCGTCGACCACAATGAGATGACCCAGGCCGTCGCCGGTGCCGACCAGGTGACCATCGCCGAGATCATCGATCACCACCGCCTCGGCTCCTTCACGACCCAGCAGCCCATCCTCTTCCTCAACGAACCCGTGGGTTCGACCTGCACGATCATCGCCGACCTCTACCGTCGCGAGAACATCACCCCGAGCCCCGAGACCGCCGGCATCATGATGAGTGGCATCATCTCCGACACGCTGCACCTCAACAGTCCGACCTCGACCGAAAAGGACGCCGGCCTGCTCGCCTGGCTGGCCAAGATCGCCGGCGTGGAGTCAGGCAGCCTCGCCGACGCCATCTTCAGCTCAGGCTCGGTCATCCTCGCCCAGCCTCCTGAAAAGGTCATCCGCTCCGATTTCAAACTCTACGAGGAGGATGGCGTGCGTTTCGCCGTCTCCCAGGTGGAGGAGCTCGGCTTTGGCAACTTCTGGCAGCACGCGAAGACCCTCGCCGCGGCGCTCGAGGCGCTCAACCGCGACGAACAACTCTCCTTCGCCTGCCTGCTCGTCACCGACATCAACACGCAGAACTCCCTGCTCCTCGTAAAGGGCGACGCGGAGTTCATTGCCCGCATCGGTTACCCGCATGTCGAGAAGAACGAGATCTTCGACATGCCGGGCATCGTCAGCCGCAAAAAACAGCTGATCCCCTACATCGGCAGCGTGCTGCGTGAAATGCAGTCGGACGGCGTTTCCCCACGACCTGCGGGTCGCTCCTCGGCGCCCTTCGCCCGCGCCGAGGCCTGAGCGGAGTCCTTCGTTGGCGCCCGGGCGAACCGGGATCCGATTCCTTTCGCGGCCTGTAACTTGCCGTTTACCGCGACGTCATCTCCTCCGACGTCGCCGTGAGGATTCCCTTCCCCGCGGGCTGACCTCACCCGCTTCAACCCGATCCCACCTTCCTTCGTATGGCCAAGTCCGGAACATTCGCAAAGTCGCTCGTCTACGTGCTCATCCTCGGCGCCGCCGGCGTCGGCGGCTGGTTCTACTTCAAGAAGCAGGCCGTCAAGCCTCCCGAGGTGCTCAGCACCACCGTAAACCGGGGCGAGGTCATTCAATCCGTCACCGCCACCGGTGATCTCCAGGCAGTCACCAGCGTGGACGTCAGCTCACAGGTCTCCGGCCTGATGGTGGAGGTCCTCGTTGACTTCAACGACGAGGTGAAGATCGGCCAGGTGCTCGCCCGGCTCGACCCCGCCACTTACGAAGCCCGGCTTAACCAGGCCAAGGCCGACCTCGCCTCCACGACCGCGAGCAACACGCTGACCCGTCTCAACACCGAGCGTATCCGTGAACTGCGGACAAAGAACCTCGTCTCCCAGCAGGAGCTCGACCAGGCCGAGGCCCAGCTCGCCCAATCCGACGCGTCGCTGCTCACGCGCCGGTCGGCGGTCGCCGACGCCGAGGTCAACCTCGCACGCTGCACCATTCTCTCCCCCATCGACGGCATCGTGCTCGACCGCCAGACAGAGGTCGGCAAGACCGTCTCCGCGAGCCTGAACGCACCGACGCTCTTCACCATCGTGAACGACCTGGCAAAGATGCAGATCAACGCCGCCGTCGCCGAGGCCGACATCGGATCGATCGCCGACGGACAAAACGTCAATTTCACCGTCGACGCCTTCCCCAACCGGCAATTTCGCGGCCGCGTTTCACAGATCCGCAACCTTCCGCAGTCGGCCCAGAGCGTCGTCGTGTACTCCACCATCATCGACGTCGACAACCGCGACCTCATGCTGAAGCCGGGCATGACCGCGAACGTCTCCATCATCATCGCGCAACGGGAGAACGCCCTCGTCATCAGCAACGCCGCCCTGCGCGCTCGTATTCCCGACGAATTCCGTCCGCCCGCGCCTTCCCGCCCAGGTGCGCCGGCCGGGGCTGCCGGCGCCGGCGGCGACGCGCGCGAACAAATGACCAAGCTCATGGCCGAGGCCGGCTTCACCCCCGGCTCCGGCCCTCCCTCCGCCGAGGTCATGGCGAAGGTCCGCGCGCTCGCCGAGGAACGCGGCATCCAACTGCCCGAACGCACGATGGGCGGTGGCCGCGGTGCCAACGGCGGCGGAGGCACACGCGGCTCCCGCGGCGGCGCCACCACCAACGCCGGCACCGTCTACCGGCTCGTCGAATCCACCCCCGCTCCCAAGGTGGAGGCCGTGCCGGTTCGCCTCGGCATCACCAACGGTTCCATCACCGAGGTGGTCGAGGGCCTGAATGAGGGCGACGTCCTCGCCACCAGCATCACCATTCCCGGCGCACCGGTCAGTTCATCGTCCACGCAGATGAACAATCCCTTCCAGCAGCAGCGCGGCGGCATGCCGAGCCGACGCTAATCCCGCCTCCGACCTTCCATGCATCCCGTCGTCACCCTCCGCGACATCCACAAGATCTACGACTCCGGCGAGGTCCAGGTCCACGCCGTGCGCGGCGTCTCCCTCGACGTCTACAAGGGTGAGTTCGTCGCGGTGATGGGCGCCTCCGGCTCCGGCAAATCGACCATGATGAACCTGCTCGGCTGCCTCGACCGGCCGACCAAGGGCACCTTCCTGCTCGACGGCATCGACGTCTCCAAACTCGACCGCAACGAACTCGCCGACATCCGCAACCAGAAGCTCGGCTTCGTCTTTCAGGGTTTCAACCTGCTCGCCCGCACCACCGCCCTCGAGAACGTCGAACTGCCGATGCTTTACGGCCCGCGCCGCATTCCCACCCGCGAGATGCACAAGCGCGCGATGCAAGCCCTCGACATCGTCGGCCTCTCCAACCGCGCCGACCACTACCCCAGCCAGCTCTCCGGCGGCCAGCAGCAACGCGTCGCCATCGCCCGCGCCCTCGTGAACAATCCCCAGGTGCTCCTCGCCGACGAACCGACGGGCAATCTCGACAGCAAGACGTCCGTCGAGGTCATGGGCGTGTTTCAGAAACTCAACGAACAGGGCATCACCTTGATGATGGTGACCCATGAGCTCGACATCGCCCACTACTGCAAACGCAACCTCGTCTTCCGCGACGGGCGCATCGTGAGCGACACCCAGCTCGACAACCGGCTCAACGCCGCGGAGGAGATGCAGAAGCTCATCCACGCGGAGAATGAGGCGAAGCTCACCGGAGCCCACTAAGCCATGCGCGCCATCGCCACCACCATCATCTCGGTCCGCGCCCTCCGCCGCAACAAGCTGCGCTCCATTCTTACCGCCCTCGGCATCATCATCGGTGTCGGCGCGGTCATCGCCACCGTCAGCATCGGCAACGGTGCCAAGGCGCAGGTCGAGGCCCAGGTCGCCAGCCTCGGACAGAACATCATCAGCGTCTTCCCCGGCACCACCACCAGCGGCGGCATGCGCGGCGGCTGGGGCTCCGCCAGCACGCTCACCGTCGAGGACGCCCTCGCCATCGCCACGGAGGTCCCGGGCATCGTGGCCTCCAGCCCGGAGGTCCGCGATCGTCAGCAGGTCCTCGCCAACGGTCTGAATTGGAACACCACCATCAACGGCGCGTCCCCTGAGATTCTCAGCGTGCGCTCGTGGCCCCTCGCCGAGGGCACGATGTTCACGGATCAGGACGTGCGCAGCGCCAACAAGGTCTGCGTCATCGGCAAGACCATTGCCGACCAGGTCTTTCCCGGGATGGATCCGATCGGACAGACCATCCGCATCCGCAACCTTCCCTTCACGATTCTCGGCATCCTCTCCCCCAAGGGCTTCAACTATTTCGGCTCGGATCAGGACGACGTCATCATCGTTCCGTACACGAGCGCCATGAAGCGCGTCACCCGCCGCGACCGCCTCAACTCGATCGCCATTCAGGCCTCGAGTCCGGATATGCTGGAACGCATCCAGGTCGACGCCACCGACCTGCTCATGCAGCGCCGCCCTGGACGCGATCAGGATTTCACCGTGCGCAATCAGATGGAGCTCGCCGAAGCCGCGACCGCCCAGTCGCGCACGATGACGCTCCTGCTCGGCGCCATCGCCGGTGTCTCCCTCATGGTCGGCGGCATCGGCATCATGAACATCATGCTCGTGAGCGTCACCGAACGCACCCGCGAGATCGGCATCCGCATGGCGGTGGGCGCCCACGGGCGCGACATCCTGCTCCAGTTTCTGATCGAATCGATCATCCTCTCTCTCATGGGAGGAACGCTCGGCATTCTCGCCGGCTGGGGCACGTCCGAGATCCTTTCCTCCTACTTCAACTGGCCGACCCTCGTGTCCACCACGGCGGTCGTCGGCGCCTTCCTCTTCAGCGGGATGGTCGGCATTTTCTTCGGCTTCTATCCCGCACGCAAAGCCGCCCAGCTCGATCCAATCGAGGCGCTGCGCTACGAGTAGGACCCATTCCAATACGCCGGGGCCGGCCCGCTCTTCGAAGACGCCACCGGTCTCAACCGGCGCCGAAGACCCGGCGGCGTAGCGCGGCGACGTCCGTCTTGCCCCGCTCCGTCAACGGCAGGGCATCGACCACGATGATCCGCTTCGGGACCTTCCAACCCGCGGTATCCGTCATCATCTCCGCACGCAGGGCGGAGACCGGACGATCCGTGGCCAGCACGGCTCCGAGCAGCGGTTCCGCAGTTTCATCCATCCCCACCCAGGCGTCGCGCACGCCCGTCAGCCGACGAAGGCGCGCCTCGACTTCGGCCAGGTTGACCCGCCGGCCCGCGATCTTCACTGTCAGGCCACGCCTCCCGAGCAGCCGCACGCCGCCATCCGCCCCCAGCGCCACCCGGTCGGGCATGATCCACGCACCGAATCCGTCCGCGCGCCGACGGTTGCCGTGGGTGGTCACCGCCGCACTGCTCACTTCGAGTCGGTCGCCGCGCACACCGCGCAAGCGCACCCCTGTCATCGCCGTCCCCACCCCGCCCGCCAGCGTTGCAGACCCATCCCGGTCATAGGAGATCCCGCCCGTCTCGCTGGAACCGTAGAAGGCGTGCAACCTGTCGCCAAACCGTGCTTCGAATCGTCGCGCCACCTCGGGCGGCAATGGAGCACCCGCCGAAATCCCCAGTCGCAACGACTCCAGAGCCTCACTCCCGAGTTCGGCCATCGTCAACGCACGCCAGATGGCCGGCACGGACGGGAAAACGGTCGGTCGCCACGTCGCAAAATCGCTGGCGATCGCCTGCGGCAGCGGCGCCGATCCGCAGACAAGGGGAACGCCCTGCGCCATCAACGGCACCGTAAGGTTACCAAGGCCATACGAATGCCCGAGGGGAATCAGGCCGTAATTCAAATCGGTCTCCGTGATCCCCATCGTCGTCGTCACCTGAACGGCGTCCGCCAGCAATTGCGCCCCGGTGAACACCAGCGGCCGCGGGCGGCCCGTGCTGCCCGACGTGAGTTTGATCAGGGCCACTTCCGGGTCGCGAAACCGTCGGTTCCCGCCCGTCTCGCGAAGCGCACGCCCGTCCCACCACCAGCCGCCGCCCAACTCCGCGACCAGGCGCGGAAGCGCCGCCGCCGGCTCGGCCGCATCGAGGGGAACCGCCACCGCCCCGCGCCCGACGAGGGCAAGAAACGTCTCCATCCATTGAATACCGTTCGCCACCGAGAACGCCACCGGCCGGCCTTTCAGCGACCGTGCGTCGGGCGCGTGCTCGCGCGCCCACGCCGCCGCCTCGCCTTCGAGTTCTGCAAACGTTGCCGCGCGACCCGTCGCCGCTTCGACCACCGCGCGCGTCTGCGCCTGACGCGCCCGGGTCCGCGTCCACGCCTGCATCAGGACGGCGCTCATGCCCCGCCCCCCAGCCCGGAAAGATGCTCCAGCTCCACCGTCGCCAGCGCCGCAATCACCATCGCCGCCACCGTGAGCCCCAGCGCGGCCACCACGGGAATTCCGCTTGTCGCCAACACCCCGAACGACGCCGCCGTCGTCAGCGCCGACACCCTTACCGAAACAGGCGGCGGCTCCCGCCGGTAGGCCGAAGTGGCGGAGAAGATCGCGTAGTTGTGGGTCATGCACACGCCAAGAAACGCTCCGAGCAGGTGAAAGAGGTTCAGCGGAATCCCCAGCCACCCGAGCGCGCCGAAGACCCCGAGACACACGCCGCAGGGAATCGCAAAGATGCGCACTCCGTCGCGCAGGCCATAGGTCAGGAAAACGCCGAGCCCCACGATGCCCAAGCCAACGAGACTGAGCCGTAATGCGCTCTCCCGGTAACGGGCGAAGACGCGGTTGAGCGACTGCAACTGTCCGGTCCCGACCGTGCCCAGACCGGCGGGAGGCTCGGCCACCGGGCCGTCGGACACCAGCGTCACGAACCAGCTGGAGGACTCGCCCCGGTGCAGTAGAAGTCCCAGCGGTCCCGCAAGCTTCGCCTCCACCGCCGCCACCGCCCGTTCCCAGCCTTCACGCTCAAACCCCGAAGCATCCGCCGGCCAGGCTGAGAAGAACGGAGCAAACTCATCCGTGTCGAAACCCGCCTCCTCCAGCGCCGTCCGCAGCTTTTGCGGGAACCCGCCGTGTACGCCCACAAAGTCCGCGGCCCCCGCGCGCTGGGCCTCCGTCGGCACCAGCAGACCCAGACTGGCCGGGCGCGCCCGGCCTCCCGTCTCCTCCGCCAGCCAGCGTTCGAATTCAACCAGGCGTTCGCGCGCGCTCTCCAAGCTGTCACCATGGCTCAAATACACCTTCCGACCATCGTCGGCACCGATGAGGCCGCGGATGCGGGCGTCGGTTTCCTGCAAACCGGGCGACGGAATGTCGAGATCGCGGATGTCATCGCGCCAGCCGACGAGGAACAATCCAGGCAGCGCAGCCAGCCAGCAGACCACCAGGGCCCGGCGAAGCATTGTCCGGATCCGCGGCGGCAGCGCCCTTCCTCCCCGAAACGAGCGGGTCTCCAGATAGGGGTCGCGCACCGTTCCAAAGTAGATCACCGCGGTCGCGAGCGCACAGAGCAAGCCGACGCCCACGTAGACACCGAGCTGGCGGATGAAGGGCAGGTCCGAGAACAACAGGAGCGCAAACCCCGCCACCGTCGTCAGGCAGCTCGCGAGCAGCGGCTTCGCGAGGCGTCGCACCTTTGCCGGATACGTTTCACCGGGCGAGGCCGGCGGCTGCATGAAGAGATAGAAGCCGTAATCGATCGCCACGCCGGTCAGGAGGGAGCCAACCACCAGCACCAGGATGTGCAGCCGTTCGAAGACGAGCGTCGTGCCCACCCACGCGCCGAGGATCGAGAGCAGGATCACCGGCAGCAGATGCAGTCCGCGATGCACGCTGCGCACGAAGGTCAACGCCACCGCAAGCACCGCCAGCACCGAAAAGAGGTTGAGTGTCTTCACCTCGCGCTCGATTCGGGCGCGGCTCGCTGCCGCGAAGCGGTTGACCCCGGTGTAGGCGATTGACAGGTCGGGCCACTCCGCGCGCAACCGCTCCTGCGCCCGCATGATCGCCGCAAAGGCCGGCGCCTGTCCCGCTTCTGTCATGGGAGACGCCGATAACCGGGCCCACACCAGCCCGGTGCGCCCGACCCCGTCCGCCCCCTGCACCAGCGAGAGCCCGTCCTGCAACGCCGCCACCGTCTGCGGCAGCAGCAGCAGGGGATCGGCCGGCACGACCTCCGCGAACACCAGCGCCTCGGACTGCACGAGAAAGCGCTCCAGCTCCGCCACCGTCTCCCGCGCCAGCCAGTCGTCGAACGCCATCGAACCGCTGTCACCAGAAGCTCGATACGCTGCCTCGCGGCGGGCGAGCCATCCGGGCAGGAGCAGCGTGAAGCGTTGGGCAAACACTTCCGCGCCGAGGGCGTCGCGAGAGGCCGGATCGTCCATCGCCACCGCTTCGTCGAAGGCTGGATCGGCCGCCAGCTCAGCCACCAGCAGGGCGGTCGCCTCCCCGGGCACTGCGGCGCCGTTCGTTCCCTCCACGACGAGGAGCATCGTTCGCGCCTCCGCCTCGCCCGCCAGCGAACGCACCAGCTGCAGCTCCGGCTCCTGCTCGCCCGCCGGTACGAGGTCGAGCACGTCGCTCGAAATCTTTCGTTCGAAATCGAGCGAACCCAGCCAGGCGCCACCGGCGAGCAGGGCCAGGGACAGCACCGCCCAACCGAGGCGTTGACGAACGGCGAAAGTCATTGGTCTCAACGGAAGTAGCGGGCGACGTCCTCGTCGGTAAACCCGTCCTCCGATCGCGGCGGTGCGATCGCGATTTCCACCGTCTGCCGCGGCGAGCGCGTCAGCACGATACGCCGCACCGCGGCGCCCTCGCCGTCGACGTTGATGGATTGCAGCCCCCGTCGCAGTGTCGGGTCGCGCGGCACCAACGTCAGGGTCCACTTCCCGGCCTCGCGCACACCGACCACCTCGAAGTTCTCCTCCAGGGCCGGAAAATCGAAACGCAGGACATGCAGCAACGCCGCATTGGCCACCGCCGCCCGCGGGTCGGCCCCCGGGGTCTCCTCCCCGTCTTCCTTCCGCACGAGCAAGCCCGCGTCGTCGACGATGACCGTGCGTCGGTCCGGAGAGAGATAACGCAGGCTCAATCCGCGATCCGCCGCCACGCGCACTTCTCCCTGGAGCACCACCGGTGTGCGTCGAAAGGGAAAATGCCGGCGCTCCGTAAATTCGGCCGTCACGCCCGGGTGACGGGCAAACGCCGCGGCAAGATCACTCCACGCCACCGGGTCGAATGCGGCATCCGACAGCTCCCCCGCCCGCCCCGGCGCGATCGCCACCGCCAGCCAGAGTGCCCCCGCCACCGCCGGCCCCAGCAGACCGGCGGCTCGCCACCTTCGCCGGTGCCCGCGCAACGCGGGCCAGCGCCGGAAAAGCAATTCGGCAAGCAGACGGATATGCATGCCGGCAAGCGTGAGGTTATCGCGCACGTAATGGAAGTGCGAGATACCACCCTCCTTCTTCGAGAAATAACGCACCGGGGCGGACACGTTGAGCGGCGGCACTCCCGCCCAGGCGAGTCGCACCGCAGCTTCTGTATCGAAATCATAACGACGTCCGCCGCGCCGAGGGCCCAGCACCGCCAGAAGCGGCTCCAGCGGCAGGACACGGAATCCGAAGAGCGGATCGTCCACCCCGCGCCCCAGCATTTCCAGCCGCACAAGCAGCACGCTGAGCTTTCGCGCATGCAGGCGCTCCTTGGGGATGTTGGAGGGAAAGATCGGGTGCCCGAGGATCATCGCCTCGGGATGTTCCCTGGACGCCGCCATGAACTGTCCGATGCTTTCCTCCGGATGCTGGCCGTCCGCGTCCATCACGAGCGCATGCGTGAATCCGCGCTCCCGCGCCACCTGCGCCCCTGCGAGCACGGCGGCACCCTTGCCGGAATTCGTTGCCAGGGTGAGCACGGTGAGCGCGGGTTCCGACTCGCTCAGGGTGCGTACTGCGGCATCGCTGCCGTCCGTGCTTCCGTCCACGACCAAGATCACGGGCTGCCAGCGCGCCAGCACCGCCCGCACCACCTCCACGAGGCGAGACCCGCTGTTATAGCTGGGGAGGAGGACGAGGTGGCTTGAGGAAGGCATCACGCAGTGACAGGCAGGGCGTCCAACATCACCACGCCGGCCGCCTCGGCACAAGCCGCCGCAGGAAAGGTTTTCGGATCCCGCCACCACGCCTCCATCCAGGCGGTCACCGCCGGCGTCGAGGCCCCGGGGGCGACGCGAATGCGCGGGCCGATCGTCACCTCCGCCCTCGACGGCAGCGGCTGCGGTTTCCACCACGGGTGCGCCTTGCCCAGGACGGGTAACGAAAGCGCGATGTGCACCAGCTGCACCGGAACGTCGGCCCGACGGGCGATGACCGTGAATCCCGCCCTCAGCGGACCGAGCACCGCGCCCGGCGGCGTGCGCGTGCCCTCGGGGAAAACAACGAGGGTGTGTCCCGAGGCCACCTTTTCCGCCACCCGTCGCAGGCCTTCGTGGCCGGCGTCGTTGGGCAGATAGCCCGCCCGCCGGGCCGCCGCGCCGAGCACGGGGTTCCGCCGGATGGACGGTTTGAAAATGCAGATCGCAGACGGCAGACGCGCAAGCAGGCAGGTGATGTCGACGAGGCTCGGATGATTCGCCGCCACGACGAGTCCACCGTGCGCTGGCGCCAGCCGCTCCAGGCCGCGATAGCCCACCGAGAACAGTCGAAACGTGGTGGTCCATGTGATGAACAGCGCCAGATGCCGGTGGATGAGCCACTGAAAGAACCGTTCGGTGCGATCCGTGTCCTTCGTGACCCCCGCGAGAAGAGCGACGATACTGAGGCAGAATCCGCAAAACCCGAAGAGGAACAGCGTGACATAGTATCCAAAAAAAGTATACACCGCACGCATGGTCACGCCGCCGGGCTGAGGGGCAGAAAATTGAACCAATGGTGCGGGTGGGTGCGCAACAGCGCCTCGAGGTCGGCGAGCACGCCCTGGAAGTGAGCTCGCGCCGCCTGCAGGTTGGCCTCGCGCCCGGCGGCGGCATCGGGTTCGAACACCGGCGAAGCGAGCAGCCGAAGCGTTGAATCGTCGCGACCCGGCACCGCCACGCAGAAGACCAGCGGGCGTCCAAAAAGCATTGAGAGATGGTAGATGGTGAAGGGAAATCGCCGCCGGGCGCCGAGAAAATCGAAGGTCTCCGCCTTCGCGCTGAACTCGAGCCGGTCGCACTTCATCGCCAGGGTGAGCCCGGTGTCGAGCGCCTCCTTGAGCTCGAAGAAGAGGCTCTGGGGATCGTTGACCCAAAGGAAGGACACCCGGTCGCAATAACGTTCGCCGAGCAGGTCGGTGTCATGGGAGTTCCCCACCCGCAGGCGAAGGATCGACACCCGCCGCCCACGGTCGCTGAGCAGGTAACCGAGAAGATCGGAGCATCCCACGTGAAACGTGCCAAACAACGCCGGCCGGTCCGATGCCACCAACGCTTCGAAGGCGGCTCCATTTCGCGGGTCAACCTCACAGCGCAGCGTCTCGCCCGTGCCGACGCGAAGGTTGAGGATCAGCGACTCCATGAACGCAATGAAGTGCCGCCACAGGTCCACCAGGCCCACCGGCCCGCCCCGCAGGGCTTCAAGATACTCCCTTGAGTATTCCCGCCGCTTCCGCATCGCCGCCAACGCCACCCACGTGCCTCCCCATAAAACGGGACGAAACACCCAGTGCGGCCACCGCCGGTACGCCCACAGGATGAAGGCCGGGCCCCAGCCCGGGCCGGGATTCGACGTGTCAGGCAGCGACGCTCTCATGTCCACGCGAGGGTCCACCCCCCGCCGGCTCCCTGCCACGCCCGTTCCGTGCGCCTTTCGAGCGCCTCCGCCCACGCCTCCGACGAGGGGGGCGGATCACTCCCTTCCACGCCGGGCACGAACCGCACCCGGCCGCACGCGCCCGCCGGCTCCCGCGTGAGTTCCACGGCAAACGCGAATGCCCGCGGCGAAGCCACGCCATGCTCGAGCATCCAGGTGCCACGCTCCTCACCGCCGACGAAAACGACCCGGGGCGCCGGCTCCAGCAATGCGGTCAACAGCGCTTGTTCGACCAGGCGGCGCTGACCCGCGAGCGGCCAAAGGCGCGCGACGGGCTGCTGGCGCCCGATCAACACCTGCTGCACGCCTCCGGGATGAATCGATGTCTGGAACAACAAGGGGCTCGCCGCCGGGAAACTCGCGAGAAAATCCTCCAACGCCCGCGTCTCTGCATACGTTGTGGCGTAAACGACCGCATCGTCCGCCCCGAGGACAAGCCCTTCCAGCGTGCTGCCCAGCAGCATGCCGAGGTGCGTCATCCGGCGAAGCGCCGTGCGGGGAAACTTCGCAGCCAGACGCACGCGCGCCTCCGCGGCCGTCTCTTCCGCAGTCGGCAGTTCAACCCGCAGGTGATGGATAAATCGTTCAAGCATGGGCGAGCACGAGGCCGGCGTGGGCGCCGCCAAACGCGTTACTGGTGAGGACGGCGGCGTCATAGGCCGACGCATCGAAGGGTTCCAAGGCCACGCTGTCCGTGAAACTCGGCGACTGACCTCCGACCGTCCCGGGGATGCGGCCCCGACGCAACGCGGCGAGGGTCAACGCGAGTTCGACGAGACCGCAGCTGCCCAGGGTGTGGCCCAGGCTTCCCTTCCAGGAGACCAGAGGCGCGCCCGGAAAGGCCTTGGCCAGACTTTCCGCTTCCAGTTTGCCCGCCTCAAGCGTGCCGGTCCCGTGTCCCTTCAGCCAGACACGCCGGCCGGACGCCGCCGCTGCGAGCGCCGCCGTACACGCGGCGAAGCCGGCGCCATCGGGTTGATTGCTGGTGAAGTGATACATCTCGTTATGGAGGGACTGCGCCGCGACATGCCAGCCGCGCGGTCCGCCGACACCCGGCTTGCGCAGGACGGCCACCGCCGCACCATCACCCAGCCCGATCGATCCCACCGGCCGCATCGCATACGGGGCGGGAAACTCGCCGTTGAGAATTTTCAGGCTGTGAAACCCACCGGCGACGAAGGGACTCACGAAGTCGAACGAACACACCAAGACCTCGTCCGCCAGCCCGGCATGCAGCAGCCGCCCGGCTTGCACCAACCCGAGGTGGGCGGTGACACAGGCATGGGAAAACACCTGCACGTGCTCTCCCCAACCCAGCGTGCGTTGGAGAAGTTCAACACTCGCAAAGGGGGTGCCGATCCCCAGATGTCGAACGTCGCGATCGCGTGTGAACGCATACAGGTTGCCCACGCCGAAATTGCTGCTGGTCACGATCACCGGCCTCCGCGGTCCTCCCCACTCGCCGGGCGCCACGGCACGCACGAGTTCGCTCACCGGATTCAACCAACGCGGCGGCAGCGTTTCATCGAGCGGCCCCATGAGCGCCAGGGGCACCGGATCACCACCCGCCTCCCCAAGCACCGGCGTCAACGCAAGCGCCCGTCGACCCGCGAGCAATGCATCCAAGGCAGCGTCCGTCCGTCCGAACGGCACAAGGCATTCGCAAGCCTCGATCTCAATGGGCAGCTGCTCGGCCGTCGCGTGCATGCGGCCAAAGGGTCAGGCGCCAACTTGACGCGCGCGCAGGTAATCGCCGAGCGCCCGCACACTGGCGAGGGCCTGACGCGACTCCTCGCTGCTCCCAATCTTGACCCCAAACTCTTTCTCCACGGCGAGCACCAGCTCGAGGGCGTCGATGGAGTCGAGTCCGAAGCGGGGCGAACCAATGAGCGGCTCGTCATCCGGCAGGTCCTCGGGCCGCACGTCATCCAGTTTCAAGGTGGAGACAATCAGGGTCTTGAGGCGAAGGCTGAGAGGATCGGTCATGAACGACTTAGTTGAGATGTCCGTACTGGCCGCGGCAAGAGGGGATTCTCGAGCCCCGGGAACGTCAATGCGCCACGCGGCCGGATGCGCGCAAACCAAGGAATCGGCGAAGGGTTGTATAACAGAGACAACACAGGAACGAGGCCGTGCCGGTTGCACGGCGAATGCCAGCCGGTTGCGGCCGATGCCGTCGGAAGCCTTTACGCTTCAGGACACAACTTGCTCCTGCAATAAAAAGATAAAATCCGTAGTTACTCGTAGTTAACACCTAGTAATTGCTAAGTCCAAGTGGGCATATCGTCTGCTGCCATGCAGGGGTTCGTAAAGGATCCTCACTATGAAGCTATACAATCCCTCCTGCCTCGCTGGCCTCGCCAGCCTCGCGCTCTCCGCCACCGCCGCCCAAGCGGTCGTGATCAATTTTGAATCGTTCAATGTGGGCGATGTCATTTCCGGTCCCGGAGTCTTTGCCGACGTGGAGTTCAGCTCCGAGGATAGACTTCTGGTCGTCGACTCCCCCACTCCGGGTGTGGAGTTCTCCGGGACCAAAGCTGCGGCCGGGCTTCCCTTCACCGGGAATCCGATCGAGGCGACGTTCTCGATTGGAAACGTAAACCTCGTTTCCGTAACCCTTGGAGACATCGGCGGTGACATCGACGGGCTTTACTTGCGCGCCTACGATTCGACCGACGGCCTTCTCGACGAGGACACCGACTCCCTCCAGTTTCCCGTTACGGGGATCACACTCTCGGTTAACGGCGGCAGTGGAGCGATCTCTTACGTGGTCTTTGGCGGCGTAAGCGTGTTTTCCAACAGCGTCCTCTTCGATGATTTTACCTACGCCACCAGCTCCACCGAACCGCCGCCCCCGCCGCCCCCCACCCGCGTGCCCGACGCAGGCGCGACGTCCGTGCTGATGATGATCGGTTTGGGTCTTCTCGGGGCAGTCCGGCGGTTTTCCCGCTGAACGAAGCCGAGCTGCGGCTCGAAAGCCCCCTACCCGACGACGCCGAGCTCCCCCGCTCGGCGTTTTTGTTGGCCAGTAACGCCCGGCGAAGAATTCAGGTCAAATCACGACCTTGATCCCCTTGCGGAGATAGGTCGGTACATCGAGGTCCTGTCCTTCGAAGAGATTGCGATCCGTACGTTCGAAGAAGCCGCGGGTCTCGGCTTCACCCCCGAAGAGAATCTCTTCCTGCACCGGCTTTGAACCGGCGGGCCCCGTCGCTGTCGGCCGGGCCGGCGCCACGGCGGCGGGTGTCGCGGCGGCTGGTACGGGAGCGTCGCCCGCCGTGACCGCACGCGGCCGCGCGGCCGCCGTCGTCGGACGGCGCATCGGTACGCGTCCACCCAGGTCGCTCGTACCGAGCACGCACACTTCCACCCGGCCCTGCATTTCTTCGTCGATCACCGCCCCCATGATCACGTGGGAATCACGGCCATACTGCTCCGTGACGGCGGTCATGATCTCGTTGACCTTGGGAAGCGTGAGATCCGTTCCGCCAACGATATTGACGAGCAGTCGATCCGCTTTGCGCGAAAACTCGGGCGTGGCGAGCAACGGACAGAGCTTCAGGCTCTCGATCGCGTCGACCACGGCGTTCTCACCCGCGCCCGTGCCGAGACCGAAGAGCGTCTTGCCCCCGCGGGTGTGAAACGCCTGGCGGAGCGTGGCAAAGTCGAGGTTGATCAGACCCGTGCGGAACAGCATCGACCAGATCGACTTCACCCCGCGGCCAATCCACTCGTCGGCGCGTGCAAAGGAATCGAGGGCCGTTTCCCCTTCTGCCGCTTCCTGAAGCAGAATGTCGTTGGGCAACGGAATCACCGCGTCGCAGCACCGGCGAAGCGTCTGCAGTCCCTCCTCCGCCTGCTTGGCCCGGCGGCCGCCTTCGAAACTGAAGGGTAGCGTGACGAACGCGATCACGAGCGCCCCCGCCTCCGCCGCCACTTCCGCCACCACCGGCGCCGCACCGCTGCCCGTGCCTCCGCCCATGCCGGCTACGAGGAACACGAGATCGCAGTCCTTCACCAGCTCCACGATCTTCTCCCGATCCGTCTCCGCCGCCTCGCGTCCCAGATCGGGATCGCCGCCCGCCCCCAGTCCGCGCGTGACGCCGGCGCCAATGAGCACCTTGTCCTGCACGGGGGAAGCGGAGAGCGCCTGGAGGTCGGTGTTGATCACCGCCATCTGCAAGCGCTCGAGGTTCTCCATCTTCAGACGGTCGACCGCGTTGGCCCCAGCACCTCCGACGCCGAGCACCTTGATCGCAATCGTACGATCGGTCATCAGGTCGGGCGCAAGGGGAAGTTCGTTTGAGTTCATGCCGGCGTTCATGATCAGGCTCCCACGGCAAAGAGTTTCTTGATGAAGCTGGTGCCCGTTCGACGCGGCGCGGGTCTGGCGGCCTTTGATTGCGCCCCGTAGTTGAGCAGACCGGTCACCGTCGCAAAGGCGGGATCACGCAGCTTCTCGTCGACGGCTCCCGGCAGCTCTCCGAGGTGCACCGGCACGCCAAAAACCTTCGCCGCCGCCTCCGCAAGACCGGGCAGCTTCGACGTTCCCCCCGTCAACACCACCCCGGCCGCACAGCGCTCGGGCGCGAACGCGGTGCCAAGCTTCTTGCGCACGACTTCAAGCAACTCCCACACCCGGGCGGAGGTGATGGTCTCGATCGTCTGCTTCGGAAACTGACGGTCGCCGATCGCGAAATCCCCGTTGAGCCAGACTTTGTCCGACCGTTCCTTCGTCACCACCATACCGCGCCCATAACGCAGTTTCAGCTTTTCCGCCTGGCCCTCGGTCACACGAAGCCCAAGCGCAAGGTCATTGGTCAGATGGCCGCCACCCACCGGCACCACGCCGGTCACCAACGCCATGCCATCACGATAGAGGACGTAGTCGGTCGTCCCGGCCCCCATGTCGATGACAAGGGCTCCGTTTTGCCGGTCTTGCGGTGAGGTCAGCACCGTTCCCGAGGCGAGGCTCGAGAGGATCAGGTCGCCCACCTGCACATTGAAACCGCGCACGACATGAATGTTGTCGGCAATCCGGTTCTCCTGGCCGTGCACCGTCCAGTAGCCCACATCGAGTCGCTGCCCCACGAGGTGCTCGGGGTTGGCCCCGACCATCCGTCCGTCGAGGTAGAAGGGACGCCGGATATTGTGCACCACCGTGCGCCCGTCGGGCAATGATTTGGATTTCGCGAGGCGGCACACCATGTCGATGTCGAGCTGACTGACCATGTTGTCCGCCGAGCTCACACTGACCGAAGCCTCATTATAAAAGCCTTCGAGGTGTCCCCCCGTCTGGGCAAGGTAGACTTCCTCGATATTAACCCCCGCGCTTTCCTGGGCGGCGACGAGCGCGCTGTGAGAAGCGTCGGTGGCCGCCTTGAAATCCATCACGGTGCCCTTGATGACGCCGCGGGACTGGCATTCACCGAAGCCGATCAGGCTGAGACTGCGACCACTGACGAGTTCGCCGACGAGCACGGCAACCTTGGACGTGCCGATCTCGACGGCACCGACGATGCGGGACTTGGACATCACATTAGAGCGAAGAACGTTTGGGCGGAAAGAAAAGGGGCGATCCTTGCGCTGGGGAAGCAGGCCGGCCGGGCACGTCGCCAAAAGCCACCGGCACCTGGCGTCCGCCGACGGCGAGGTTGATGCGTGCCGGAGCCGGCAGATGGGGGCGCAGCGATATCTGTTCCAAGGTCGCGTCGAGGAAGGCCACCTGCGTGAGAAAATCCTCCCTCGTGCCGAAAACCACCTCCGTGCGCTGGCCCGGATGGCTGGCGAGCGCACAACTCACGCGCAACTCACCATCGGCCTCCAGCCCATCGACATCCACCACGCTCCAGCTCCGATACAGGGCCGGCGCATTGGCCTGGGCCGTCACCAAACGGTCCGCCACTTTCTGCATGCCTTCCAACGGCACAAAACCGTCGCCCGCCCGCAGGAGCGCGCTCACCTTGAGCCAGGGCAGCGAGGCGATCAGCGGTTCGGAATAACCGACACCGAGATAAACGGTGCCATCGCGCGCGACTACGAAGTCCTGCGCTTCCCCCGGTCCCACGCCCGCGCGGATGCGCACCACCGGCGTGCGTTCCTGCAACGTGACCACGAGGGTGTCGGGAAACTTTCGCGAGAGCACCGCGCTGTGCACCTGCCCCCCGGCGACCAGGCGTTCTTGCAGCGCGAACAGATCCAGCTCCATCAACGCAGCGCCGGCGGGCAATGCGAGCACCCGCGTCACCCACGCCTGATCAAGCACACCATCCGTGCGCACATCGACGTGCCGCACCGGTTCGCTCTTCCCCGTCGACGTGAGGCGCGTCGGTTCCAATTGCAACGTGCGCCAGATCTCGAAGCCGCCCCAGACCGCGACACCGCCGATGACGACCGCGGCGATGGTCTTTGCGGTTGAGAACGCCAGCCGGCGCCGGCCCGCGGTCGACATCGCACGCGGCGCGACGGTTTGCGGGATGTCGCGCCACGTACGGGCAACGTGGGAGGCGGGATCGGATTTGCTCATGACAAAAATGCAGTGGCCTGGCCTGCCACGAAACGATGCAACGCGGGTTCGATCATCTCCCTGACCAATGCCGTGAAATCCCTCCCCGCGCAGCCCGCACTCATCGGCAGCAAGCTCGTTTCTTTCATGCCGGGAAGCGTGTTGATTTCGAGCAAAAACGCTTCACCGGACTCAGAAAGAATGAAGTCGACGCGGGCGTAATCGCGACAGCCGCACGCCGCGAACGCCGCTTCCGCTGCCGCCTGCACGCGTCGCGTGATCTCGTCCCCAATCGGCGCGGGCGCAAAGTACTCCGTCATGCCTTTCGTATACTTGCTCGTGAAGTCGTAGACTCCCGAGCGCGGACGGATCTCCACCACTCCCATCGCCCGCCCCTGCAACACGCCCACCGAGAGCTCGCGTCCGCTCAGACGTTTCTCAACCAGCCACTCGCCGGCCGTCACGCGGGACAGCGCCGCCTCCAGGTCGGCGCGCCCCGAAACCAGCGCGAGCCCGACACTGCTGCCTTCCGCGTTCGGCTTGAGCACAACGTCCTCGCCCAGCGCCGCGATCACTGCGTCCACCGCCGGCTTCCGCTCCGCCGCAAAACGCAGGCCGGGCGCCACGCTCACACCCACCGCCGCCACCGTTTCCTTGGTGCTTGTCTTGTCCATCGTCAGCTCACTCGCCGCGGCATCGCAGCCGCCGTAGTGAAGCCCGGCGGCGTCGAGCAGACGCTGCATGCCGCCGTCCTCGCCAAAGGTACCGTGAAGCGTCGAGAAGACGACGTACCGCGCCGGATCGAGACCGGCCGGCAGGGCGCGCGCCGTCACGTCAAAGAGCCGCGTCGGAAAACTGCGCGCCAGCGCCGCCGCCACCGCCCGGCCGGAGCCGAGGGAGACTTCGCGTTCGGCAGAGATGCCGCCGTAGAGAACGGCAATGACGGGCGCACTCATGATTCATCTTCTTTCTTCTTTTTCTCCTCAATCATGACCGATCCGTCGGATCGGACGGATCGGACGGATCGTCGAACAAAGCGGCCGGTCGTGGTCACAGCACATCCCTCCACTCCCGGCCGTACAACAACACCTCCGGCTCGAGACGCACGCCGTGCGCCGCCTCGACGCGGGCGCGCACCCGGCGGACAAGCGCG
>CAYOSX010000020.1:0-8077 GCA_964406745.1 uncultured Opitutus sp. | reverse complement strand
ATGACGTCCTCGCTGGTCGCCCGGCCGCGATTGACGATGAAGTTGGCGTGCACCGGAGAAACCTCCGCGTCCCCCACCCGCTCGCCTTTCAGGCCCGTCGCGTCGATCAACCGGCCCGCCGAGTCCCCGGGCGGGTTCTTGAAAATACACCCCGCGCTGGGCTCGCGCGGCTGCGACTTCTGCCGCTTGTCCTTGTACACGTCGATCTGCCGCGCAATGGCCCCGGCCTCCGAGTTCGAGGCCGGACGCAGAACGGCGCCCACCGCGATCGCGTCATGCAGCTCCGCGCAATGCCGGTAATCGACATGCATGTCCTCGCGCCGCAACGTCCGGCGTTCACCCGCGAACGTGACCACGTCGACACTCTCGACCACGTCGAACATCCATCCGCCCATCGCCCCGGCATTCATGCGCAGGGCGCCGCCGACATTCCCGGGGATCCCTTCCAAAAACTCGAATCCGGCGAGCCCGGATTTCACCGCCAGCCCGCAGAGATTCTTCAACCGCAGGCCCGCACCCACCCGCACCTTCCCCGCCGGCAACGCGTCGAACGTTTCCCACGCCGGCTGCCGGAGACTCAGCACGAGGGCCTCCACGCCGTCGTCTGGCACGAGCAGATTGGAGCCCCGCCCCAGCACCTCCACCGGCAGACCTCGTTCCTTGGCAATCCGCAAGAGAGCGCAAAGGTCCTCCACTCCCGCCGGCTCCGCATAGAGGCGGGCCGCGCCCCCGACGCGCAGCGTGGTCTTCCCCGCAAGGGATTCCTCGCGACGGAGAACCGTTCCCGCCGACACCACCGCTCGCAGCGCCTCCGCATGCTCATCCCAGCGCGCCGTCTGCGCCGCGCGAAAGCGTTCGAGCCAAAGCCGGGCGTGCCGGTCAATGTCCCCCGCGCCCACGAAGGCCACGAGGTCTCCCCGGTTGAGACCCGGCGTCAGCGCGTCCAGCCCCGTGGCGGCGTCGCCTTCCGCGTATCCAACCCATAACGACGGATTCCGGCGCGCCAGCGCCTCCCGCAAACGCGCGCTGGTGCCGTCCTCCCGCGCCGCCTCCCCTGCCCCGTACACGTCGAGCAGGTGGACCGCATCCGCGCCACCGAGCACCTCAGCGAAGTCCTCAAGAAATTGTGCCGTCCGGCTGAAACGGTGCGGCTGGAAAACCACCTGCAGGCGTCCGCCACCTCCGAGGCGCGGGCGCAGGCTCGCCAGCAAGGCGCGAATCTCCGCGGGGTGATGCGCATAATCCTCAACCACGCTCACGCCACCGGGCGCAGGCAACGCGCCTTGACGCCGGCGCACTCCCGGGAATTCCGCCAGCAGATTGGGCGATAGCGTCGCGCCCATGAGATGCGCCGCCGCCAGCGCCGCCGTGGCGTTTGCCGCGTTGAAGGCTCCGCCGGCGTTGACCAGCGCCTGCGCCATCGGAAACCGGCCGCCCAGCCTCAGCGCGAGGAAATGCCCGGTGTCCGACGCAACCTCCCCCGCGTAATCCCCTCGTTCACCAAACGTGATCGCATCCACCGTCGCCGCCAGCCGGCGCGACAGCGCACAGCCGGCGTTGATCAGCACGGAACGGCGCGTTCTCCCCATCAATGAGGCAAAGGCCGCCTCGAGGTCTGCCTGCCGTCGATAATGATCCGGGTGATCCCAATCGAGGTTCACCACCACGGTGATCTCCGGGGAGAACGCAGCGATGGTCCCGTCGCTCTCATCAACCTCCGCCACCACCCAGCCTGCCTCACCCGATGCGCCCGCCACCGCCGTCGCCGGCGGCATTTCCGCATCGCTGGGCAGACCGCCCAGAACGTAGTCCGTGGCGAAGCCTGCGGCACGCAGAGCCGCCGCGAGCATGGCGGTCGTCGTCGTCTTGCCATGCGAACCGCAGACCGCCACGAGGCGCCGGTCGCGGGTGACTTCAGCCAGGACTTCCCCTCGACGCACACGCGCCAGACCGCGAGCCTCCGCCACGCGATGCGCGGGATGCTGCACCTGGATCGCCGAGGAGTAAACCACGAGGTCGCAGTCTTCCGGAATCGCGCCTGCCGCCGTGAGCATGACCCCAGCCCGCTCGAGCTGCTCGCGCATCGCGTCCGTCAGCGCATCGTCCTCGCCACTGACGCGAAATCCGCGGCGGGAAAGATAGATGGCAAGCGGACCCACGCCCATGCCGCCGACCCCGAGGCAATGCAGGGACTTCACGTCGCGGTTGAATAATTTGGGCGGTTGCGGGGCGCTCATCGTCGGCATCGGTCAGGCGAGGTGCGTCCGCGACGCGGCCGCCGCCCGCGCCTTCTGTTCGGGCGCAGCGAGCCGTTCGAGGTCGTCAAGCAAGGGGCCCACGGCGTTCGTGTCGTCCAGGACTCGCAGCGCCCGGCGGTGAGAGGCGAGCGCCGCCTCGTCGGCCAGCAGCCGTGGTACTTCCTCATCGAGCCGGTCAATCTCCGCCTGCGACAACATCCGTCCTCCGCCTTGCGCCACGAAGTAGGCCGCGTTGGCCGCCTGATGATCGTCGGCCGCATGCGGGAACGGCACCAAAATCGCCGGCGTGCCGCAGCGCGCCAGTTCGGCCAGCGTGCCCGCACCCGCCCGCGACACCACCAGATCCGCGGCCGACATCACCGTCGCCATGCGATCGGAGAACGAGACAAACGTCGCCACCGCCACCCGGCCGGAGGTCGTCGGCCACGAGAGCGTTTCGTCCTCGCCTTTGCCCATGCCTGTCAGGACGTACAGCTGGATCCCGGCGCGCGCCAGCGACTCCGCGCAGCGCCGCGCCCAGGCATTGAGCGCCGTCGCACCCTGGCTTCCGCCGAGCAAAACCACCACCTTCAACGCAGGGTCCAGCCCGAGGGCGGCGCAGGCGTCGGCCCGTGGCAGGGGCTGGATCTCGGCGCGCACCGGCATGCCCGCGGACACAATGACATCACGCCGCAGCGCCGGCAGATCCACGCCCGGGGGCAGGTACACCCGCCGCGCCACCCGGCCGAGCAGGCGTATCGCCCGCCCGGGTACATGATTGGCTTCGTGCAGCGCCACCGGCACACCGCGCAGGGCGCCGGCCACCATCAGGCTCGCCGTCGTGAAACCGCCAAAACCGACGATCGCGTGCGGACGCTCGCGTCGCAGCAGGCCAAAGCTGAAGCCCAGCGCATGCGTCTGGCTCCACCCAAAGCGGAGCAATCCGCCCGCGTTCCGCACCAGGGGCGTTCCCGGAATGCGCAGGAAAGTGAGGTGCGGATACTTCTCCACCAGCCGCGCATCCACCTTCTTCCGGCTGATGAGCAGCACTACCCGATGCCCGCGGGCGATCAACCCTTCGGCAACGGCGATTCCCGGCGACAGGTGTCCTCCCGTTCCGCCGCAACTGATCAGGAACCTCATCGGGTCGCCTCCCGCGAACTCATCCCGCAACCTCCTGCAACCGGCGGCGCCCGCGCGTGAACGCCGGCTTGTCCCACGTGCGCTGCGTGTTGATGAGAATGCCCACGAGCGCCCCCATCAGGAGCAGATTCGACAAACCCGCGCTGATGAACGGCAGCGACATGCCTTTCGTCGGCAGCAGACCCGTGACAACGCCGAGGTTCACAATCGCCTGCAGGCTGATCAGCAGCACACATCCGGCCACCAGCACATATTGAAAAAGATTCGGCGCGCGCCGCAGGTGGAGCACGCCGGCGATGAAGATGATCGCAAAGATGACCACCGTCCCGAGCGTAAACCAAAGCCCCAGCTCCTCGCCCATCACCGCAAAGATAAAATCGGTGTGCGCCTCCGGCAGAAAGCTCATCTGTTGGCGGCCCTGCCCGAGCCCGGCGCCTTCGGTACCACCGACCGCGAACGCCGCGAGCGACTGGTAAAGTTGGTAGGTTCCTCCCTGCTTGTTCGCCTCGACATCGAGAAACGCGAGGAAGCGACGCAGGCGATTGGGATTCAACATCACCAGCACGGTGAAGATGGACGCTACCGCCGCGATTGACGGCAGGATGTACCGCCAGCGCGCGCCGGCGAGGAAGAGCATCGTCAGGCCGACGACCACCACCAGCGCCGAGGTGCCGTAGTCAGGTTCAAGCACGATGAGTCCCGCAAAGCCTCCGATGATCGCAAGGGGGTACACGAAGCCCCGCTTGAACCCGCCGATCTGCGTCTGATTGACCGCAAGGTAATGCGCCAGGCAGAAGACCAGCGCGAGTTTGCCGAACTCCGAGACTTGAAACCGCACCGGCCCCACGCCCAGCCAGCGACGGCTGCCGTTGACTTCAATGCCGATGCCCGGAATGGCCACCAGCACGAGTCCGACCACCGCGATTCCCGCAATCAGCCACACCTGGCGACGCGCAAACTCAAGGTCCACGCGGCTGGCAACCAGACAAACCACCGCCGCCAGCACCACCCCGACGATCTGTTTGCCCAGGTAAAAGTAAGGTCCCTGCTTGAACGAGGCCGTCGCACTGAAGAGCACGATCAGGCCGAGAATCGTCAGGCCGATCGCACAAACAGCGATCAACGTTGCGGGATTGAGAACGCGCCCGCGACGCACGGATGCTCGGGGCGCGACCGGACGCGCCCGGGGAGCCGGTCGAATGGGTGTGAAGAAATCACTCAATGCGGGGCGCACCGTCATCCGAAGGTGAATCTTCCACACGGATCACCGGCACTTCACCCGCCGGCTCGGAAGCCGGGGCCTGGGAATTCGCTCCGGGGATGATGAGATTGACCGTGGGCGCGTTCTCCTCAGCAGCCGGCTGCGGGGTGAGCGTCGGCACTGCGGGCGCCGGAGCAGGCGTCGATGCCGGAGTTGCTGCCGCCTTCGTGGCGCCGCCAGCCGGAGCCTGCCAGCCCGGAATCGTGAGCACCTGGCCCACTTTCAACGAACGCGGATCCGTGACGTTGTTCGCCGTCGCAATCTCGCTGGAACGCACACCATAGCGCCGGGCAATTTCGCTCAGCGTGTCGCCGGGAGCAACCGTATGCGTCATGCCACCGCCGCTGCTTCGCGCCGGTGCGGGCGCAGCCACCGTTGCCGCGGGCATCGCGGACGACACCGAAGACACGGCCGGACTCGCAGAACTGTTGTCCGGGAGGATCAGTTGCTGGCCAGGGCGCAGAATGTCACTGGACATGCGGTTGGCCGACTTGAGCGCCGCCACCGTCGTGCTGTGCCGCCGTGCGATCGCCCCCAGCGTGTCGCCGGAACGGACCGTGTAGGTCGCGCGTTCCGCGGCGGGAGCCGGGGCGGCGCCGATCGACGGAGTGGAAACGGCGGCGGACTGCGGAATGATGAGGGTCTGGCCGGGTTTCAGGGTCGTGCCGGCGAGGCTGTTGACGGCTGTGAGTTCCTGCACGGTGACGCCGTGCTTCTTGGCCACCGCCCAGAGGCTGTCACCTCCCACCACCGTGTAGATGACCGGAGCCTGCGAGGCGGCGGGCTCGAGCGACGGGGCCGAGGGCAGCGTCGGAGCACCGGCCGTCGCGGACGGACGCGTGGGGCTGAACCGGACCCCGGACGAATCCTGCGACGCGTACACGCGGCCCGACGTATCCGTGGCATTGATACCATATGGACGGGAGGCGCCGGCGGCCTCACCCATCGCCGGGGCCGAAGGGCCACCGGCGTAGCTGACGGAGGCGGAGCCGGGAGCCGGGCCGGATTCGGCGGATGCCTTCCGCGCCGACGAACGGCAGCCGGGAATGGCGAAAATCAGGAGGAACACGGCGGCATGCACCGCGACCACGAGGCCAAAAATCTTCACGATCTTCATGAAAAAAGCTCTATCGTCTGACGAGAGGGTTTGCTACTTCAAAACGGACGAAGTTCCGAGGTTGTTGACCAGCCGGGCAAACTGTTCGCCGCGGTCCTGGTAGTTGCGAAATTGATCGAAGCTAGCGAAGCCCGGGCTGAGCAGTACGTGGTCCCCCGGCGCGGCCGCTGATGACGCCCGGCCAACGGCTTCGGCGAGATCGGCGCAGACCGTGTGTGGCACGCCCGTAGCGCCGCTAAACGTCGACAAAAGACTGCGCGTCTCGCCGATGAAAAAGGCGTGCTTCACCTGCGGCGCGATGCGGCGCACGAAGGCGGCGATGTCCCCGCCTTTTGCCTTCCCGCCGGCGATCAGCAGCACCGGCAACGGGAAACGCGCGAGCGCCGCCTCGACGGCGTGAAAATTCGTGGCCTTGGAATCGTCCCAGTAGCCCACCCCGCCGACCTCGCGAATTCGGACCAACCGGTGCGCCGCCAGCGGAAAGGTCTGCGCCGCCGTATAGAGCGCCGACTCCCGCAGCCCCGCCGCGCGCCACCAAGCGGCAGCCAGCAGGAAGTTTTCCCGCTGCGGATATTCGGCAAACACCGATCCTCGGAGCAGGACATCGCCCGATTGATCTTCCGTGGCCACGCAGGCTTCCGCTGGCAGGGTCTGCCCGAAGCGCGCGGCTTCGCGTTGCACGCTCGACCCGGCGAAGACCTGGCCGCCGACGGTGCGCTCGAAAAGGCGCCATTTCGCAAAGAAGTAGTGCTCCAGCGAACCATGCCGCTCCAAATGATCCTCCGCAAAGTTGGTCCACAGGGCCGCATCCGCTCGAAAGTGCCGGAACGTCTCGGCCTGGAAGGAGCTCACTTCACACACCGCAATCGAGTCCGGCGCGCCACCACCCCGATCGGCCACCAGCTGCGAGAATGGAAAGCCAACGTTGCCCGTCGCTTCGGCATCCCGTCCGGCCCCGCGCAGGGCATGCGTCAGGAACTCCGTCAGCGTCGTTTTGCCGTTCGTGCCGGTCACGGCGATCACGCGTCCGCGCCAGAAGAGAGAGGAAAAGTCGAGCTCACCCAGGCAGACCGCGCCCGCCGCCCGGGCACTCGCAATCCATGGGTGCGTAGGCGCGAATCCCGGCGAAAACACCACCAGCCCCGCTCCACCCGCAGCGCCGCCACGGAACACCGTGGACGCGCCGTCCGCCCCTTTCTCGTCGTAGATCCGCGCCTCCGCCCCGAGTTTCCCCAGCAGGGCGCACACCCCGCGGCCACTCACGCCGCCGCCAAGGACGGCGACCGGGCGGGCCAGCAGGGGCTTCAGGAATTCGGGTGTGGCGAGCATGGCGGGGCGGGGTTCAGCGCAGCTTGAGCGTGCCGAGTCCGGCGAGGGCGCACATCAGCGAAAGTATCCAAAACCTCAGCACAACCTTGGTCTCGGGCCACCCTTTCTTCTGAAAATGGTGGTGAATGGGCGCCATCAGGAAGAACCGCCGTCCTTCACCGAAGCGCCGGCGCGTGTACTTGAAGAAGCTCACTTGAATGATGACCGAGACGGCCTCCATCACGAAGACGCCGCCGACAATCACGAGCGTGAGCGGCTGCTGCACCATGAACGCGATCATGCCGATCAGCCCGCCCAGCGCGAGCGATCCGGTGTCGCCCATGAAGACTTCGGCCGGGTGCGAGTTGTACCAGAGAAAGGCCATGCCCGCCCCGACAAGGGCGCCGCAGATCACCGCGAGTTCGCCCGTACCGGGCACGTAGCCGATCAACAGGTAGTCGGCGATCCGGGCGTTGCCGGCCGCGTAGGCCATCAGCCCGTAAACCAGCGCCACCGTGATCGTGCAGCCAATGGCCAGGCCGTCGAGGCCGTCGGTCAGGTTGATCGCGTTGCTGAAACCGACCACCCAGAAGAACATGAAGACAAACAGCAGCGCGACCGGCACGGCGACCAACACCGGCGTCTTCAGGAAGGGTACCCAGATCTCGCGGATCTTCTCCGCGCTGTCGGGATGCCAGACGAGGATCGAAAGCGCCACGATGGTGATCGTCGTCTGCCAGAACATCTTCTCGCGCGACCGGATGCCGTCGCGGCTCTTGCGCACGACCTTGAGGTAATCGTCGCGAAACCCAACCGCCGTCAGCGCCGTGTAGACAAAAAGCGCCACCAGCACCCAGACATTGGGCGTCGCCCAGAGCACGGTGCTGAAGAACACCGAAAGGAAAATCAACAGCCCGCCCATCGTGGGCGTATTCTTCTTGTCGAACTTCGTCGCGAGATCGCCCGTGCGGTCGTCGTCGTAGTGCTGGCCGAACTTCAGACGGCGCAGGC
>CAYOSX010000019.1:0-30653 GCA_964406745.1 uncultured Opitutus sp. | reverse complement strand
GGAATGCCTGTGTCACCTTCCAGCGGGACGGACAAGAGTGTCCGTCCTCCCAAGGGGATTCGGATCGGTTTTGGCTGCGTGCTTGCTTGGGCGTTCCTCGTTTCCACGACCTATGCGGACGAACGCTTTGACGCCCGTCGCGATCACCTGCTCGGGCACGTGCGCACGCACCTGCTGGGCTCGGGCAACTGGCGGCCTGACGACGCCGGCCTGCTGCGCAATCGTGCCGTCAACGACGTCGGCAAGCATTGGTGGCCGCGCATCTTCGCCGAGCTGCACGCCGACCCGTCGGGGAACTCGGTCATCACGCAGCGCAACGGAATCACCTTCACCGTCCGCGACCTCATCGCCGGTCTCATTCGCAACGCCCCCGACGACCGCCCCGGACGCACGCCGGCGAATCCGGCGATTGGATACCTCTACTTCAGCCCGGTCGGACTTGGCTGGGTGCTGCACGGCTTTCCCGGCGTCCTGACCGACGACGATCTCCGGACCTTGTTCCTTCATGCTCTGCGCCCCGATCCCAGCTTCGGTGCCCTCAACATGTTCACCGGACAGGGCACGGAGAACCACATGCTCATGGGCCGCATGGGCGGCTACCTGATCGCACAGGCGGTCGTCGCCCGCGGCGCCGACGACCCCGTCTCCGGCTTCCTGTACGCCCAAGCACGCGAGCGTCTCTCGCAGCTGAAACCCTATTTCATCGAGTCAGCCCGCTCCACCTACGAAGCCGGCTTCGGCGAGTGGGACAGCTCCATCTATTACCCGTACGTCATCGCCTGCTGGGCGGGAATCCACGACTTCGCCGCCGATACCGAAGTGCGCGACGCGGCGCGCGCCGTGCTCGACTGGATCGCCGCCACCGTGGCCCTCCGCACCACCGCCGGCGTCTTCGCCGGCGCCGAACAACGCAGCGCAGCGCCCGTTCGCAGCGGCCAAAGCAACCTCGACCAGGTCGGCTGGCTCTGGTGGGGCGGCCTGCCGGGTGATGCGGCTCCGGCGTTTTCCGGACAAGACTACGGCCAGCTCGTCTATCTCGCGCTGAGCCGCTACCGTCCGCCTGCGGTGACCGGAACGCTTGCACGCAAGGAGCTGTCGGAGGATTTCTGGGGCCGGCACCATTTCGAGACCAAGCCAAGCTATCTCGTGCACGGCAGCGATGCGGTCCGCCAGCAGACGCGTGTGCTCACGTATCTGGAACACGACTACACCCTCGGCGCCGCCATCGCCCGGCCGACCGGCGGATGGACCGGCGGTGACAATCAGGACTTGCTCTGGAAACTCGTCGCCCGGCAGGCCGACGGCTCTGCGGCGGTGGTCCACGGCGCGCGCGCCCGCGATCCGTGGCGCCAGGTCGGCATGTGGACGAACGTGCTGATCGACGTCTGGCATCTCCCGGAAAACGCCGGAGCGCTGCGCGAGGAGGCCATGGCCCGTGTCGCCGACTGGCGGGAGCGCCGCGGCGAATCGTTGCGCCGCACGTTTCCCCATGACACCTCTCGCGAGAACGCCGTCCGGCCACGCGAGGTGGCGATTGAGGGCCTGCGCGCGCAATTGATCTTCGGCGACGGCCGCCAGCTCGCCTTGCCCGCCGATGGTTCCCCGGTCTTCGCTGAACTTGGCAACGCCTACCTCGCAGTGAGGGCCGTCGGCCATGGCCTCGATCCCCTCCCTTCCGGCGGTTACGGCGGCTTCGTGCTCGAGGTGGGTTCACGACGGGAGCACGGCAGCCTCGAGATGTTCAAGATTCAGGTCGCCGGCCGCGACCGGCGCTCGCCGCCCACCCTCTCGTCCGACGGACGCGTTGCGATCCAAACGTTGCGCGGACACGAAATCGAGTTCGCCTATGAAACCACCGGCACCTACGTGGAACCTGAATTCGACTGGGGCTACGGAGCGGAAAAAGAAGGCGGCTACGTGATCATGGCGATGCCGCCGTTCCAGTTTCCCCAATGGCCGGCGGGCGAAGGGCATGGCCGCGTGCCGCGCCTCATCGTCGACGGCCGTCCGATCGAGGCGTATTTCACGAGGGCGACCTACGCCGGGCCGAACGTCACGGTTGAAGACAGCGTGCTCACCGTCACCGACGGTCGTGACCGCCACCGCATCGACTGGCGCGGCAACGTGCGGTGAAGGGAGAGCCGGCCCGAAGGCGGATGCCCAGAAGGAGCGGCGACACTCCTGTCGCCGGGTTTGGTACGGGACGGCGTTCGCCTGCCGGAGCACGTGCGATCGCCAAAGAAAGCGGCTGAGACAGCCGCCCCTACATCAGCCCGGCGACAGGAGTGTCGCCGCTCCTTCTCCGCCCTGGCTATCCTCTATCCTCTCCCCTCTATCCTCTCCTCCTCTCCTCCGCCCCGCCCACTCCAATCAGACAACCAACTCCACCATCGGCGAGTGCTCACGCGTGATCGCGAAGCGGTGGCCGCGTTGGGCGGTCTCTTGTTTGCTCCATGGCAGACGGGCCGAATAGTCGCCGAAGAAGCCGCGGAAGCGCACGACGCCGTCATCGTCCGTCGTCAAGGTTTCCTTCGTGCTCCATTCCTTGTGAATCAGGTCATGCACCGTCGTCCACGCCGGCTTCAGTTCGTGTCCGGAACGGTCGCCCTGCCAGGCGATCGCGGTGCCCATGAAACCCCAGAAGAAGAATGATGCCACCGCCGGATGCGCGAACGCACACGTGAGGTAGTTTCCGATGTACTCGGCCTGGATCGCGTCGATCTCCGCGGCCGAATGCCGGCCGGCTTGCTCGAGCTCCTTTGTCTCCGCCCAGAATTCCGTAATGTGCACGGGCAGCCCCGCCGTCGCGAATTCGTCGTAGAGCCGGCCTTGGTAATCGTGATCCATCCAGCCCGTGTGGGACTGAAGCCCGACTCCGTCCGGCGGCGTGCCGGCGTCCTGCAAGGCCCGGATCAGTTCGAGGTAACGCTTGCGTTGCGACGCCGCGGTCACACGGGAACCGTCGTTGCCAGTGAGCGGATTCGGATAATCCATCTCCATGCCGTAGTCGTTGATGAGGAAACGCGCGTCGGGATCTTCTTCGCGGCACCAGCGCAGGACCGGTGACACATACTCCACGATGTTGGCGACGGGCTCAATGTGCGGCCAGTGACGCGACGCCAGGTTCTTTAACGCCGCCTCCCACATCGGCTCGTTCACGGCGTCCCACAGCGCAACCTGGCCGCGAAACCGTGCCACGAGATTGCGCACGCGCACTTCGGCGAACTTCCACGCGGTTGCGTGATCGTAGCGTTGCACCCAATCCGGTACGGCCTTGGGAATCGACCAGAACAGCGGGTGCCCTTTGGCCGTCAGCCCGTTCGCCAACGACCACTCCACCGTCTTCGCAAAGTTCTCCACCCGCGGTTCGCCCTGGCGGTCCTCGGTCTTCGAGGCGTCGTGCCGCGGACGCTCCGTCCAGTAACACAGATTGTTGGCCGCGTTGAACATCTCGGTGAACCGACGCCGCCATGCGCGGGCGCGCTCGCTCTCCCACTGGCCGTCGCGAGCCCAGGCATCGAGCGGCCAGACTTGATCGCCAAACGGAAACGCATGACGCGTCATCAGCACGTCGACGGTCACGCCCCTCCGCGGACGACCGGCGGCATCAACCAGACGCAGGGACCAGTCGCGCATGCGCACCTCGCGAATCCGCGCACGCGCCGCGCGCAACGCCGCCGCCGAGCGCGAGGAGTCGTACGCTTCCGGCCCGCGGTCCATGTCCCGCCATTCCTCGCCCCCCGCATGCGGGCGCGACGCAGCACCGTTGGCCAGACGGGTCACGGAGGCGGCGGCGGTTGCAGCGGCGAGGTTACGGATGAATTTCCTGCGAGGCATGGGCGGCGATCTCATCGGGAGGCACGGCGTGGGGACCAGCGGAAACGTCCACCTACCCACTCCATCCCGCGCGTGCCGGACCGACAAAACGATTCAACGGCTTCAACAACCGTTCAATTGCCGCCCGCACCCGGCTTGCCATCCCGCGGCGTTGCTTTTGCTTCGTGGCACCCTTCTGCCGTGCCCCACCCCGACTCCGACTTCCTCATCGAAGCGCGCGCCATCGAGCGCGCCTACGCCACCGGCGGGGAAACCGTGTACGCCCTGCGCGGCGTCGATCTTCAGGTGCGGGCGGGCGAGTACGTTTCGCTGATGGGACCGTCGGGCTCCGGCAAGACGACCTTGTTCAACATGATCGGGGCGCTCGACTTTCCTACCGCAGGCGAATTGCGTGTGGGCGGGCGCGATCTTCGCAGCCTGCTTCCCGCCGAGCTGGCCTACCTGCGCTGCGCGAACCTCGGCTACATTTTTCAGACCTACAACCTGGTGGAGGTGCTCAGCGCGCAGGCCAACGTGATGTTGCCGATGCGTTTCCTCGGGCTTTCGGAGGCGGAGGCCGCCGGCAAGGCCGCCGGTCTGCTCGGGCGCGTGGGCCTCGGTCATCGGCTCAAGCACCGGCCGGCGGAATTGTCGGGCGGCCAGCAGCAACGCGTGGCCATCGCCCGCGCGCTTGCGAACGACCCGGCGCTCGTCCTCGCCGACGAGCCCACCGCCAACCTCGATTCGCGCACATCGGTCGAAGTCGTGGCGTTGCTCGCCGGTTTGTGCCGCGAACGCGGCGTCACGGTCGTCTCCGCCACGCACGACCACCGCATGCTCGATGTCTCCGACCGCGTGGTCTACCTGCGTGACGGACGCGTTGAACAGATTGCGCAGCGCGCCGACCTCGCGATCGAACCGGGCGGCATCACGGCGGGTTGAGCGATGAGTGACGTTCCGCCATCCACCCCGCCGCCGCGCGGACACCTCGGCGCCATTCTCGCCGGGCTCCTGCTGATCATCGTCATCGCGCCGCTGTCGCAGTTCCTGACCTTGATGACCGTCAACGCCGACATCGAGACCGCGTCGCCGGTCGGCTGGGCGGTGGGACTCGTTTTCAGCCTCGTCCTGGTCAACGCCGCCTTCCTCGCGCTCGCCCGCCGCCGCGTCTTCGCTCCCTCGCGGCTCGTCGTGATCTACTGCATGCTCACGATCGCCGCGCCGCTGATGAACCTCGGTCTCGTGCGGCACTTCCTGCTTTCGAGCTTCATGGTCGTGCGTGAGTACGTGTTTGAAAGCACCAGCACCTACCGCACAGCGTACAACGGGCTCAACCCGCGCTGGTTTCCGGTGGTGCCCTCCACCGACGGCCTCGCGTGGGCCCGGGCGGGTCAGCTGCTCGACCACCTCCGCGACGTAGAGCTCGCGCGCGTTCGCCAGGAGGCCTCGCGCGAACTGGATCACCAACTCGCCACCGGCGCCCCGATCGACCGCGATCTGGTCGGACGACTCGGCTCCGACGAGGTGGCGCGAGTGCTTTCCACGCGCCTCGCCGAAGTCGAGGCGGCCGGCCTGCTTCCCGCCTTGCAAGCCCGCTCCGCGGAAACCACCGCCGCGAGCGCGGCCGCGAAGGGCGTGCTCGTCGAACGCCTCGAGCCTTTCGACGAATTCGTGGCCTCGCGCCATCCGACCGCCTGGGCGGGGCTCGATCCCAGCGGACAACGACGCGTCGAGCTCGAACGCCAGCGCCTCTCGCCCGCCGACCAGGCGGCGCAGGATGAGGCGCTTGCCCGCTACGAGCGGGAGTTTCCTTCGCTGCGGGCGCTCGTCGCGGCCCTGGGCACGGCCGACCGGGCCGGGTTGCGCGCCGAACTGGCCCGCCGCGAACTCGCCCGCCTCGAGGCGCTTCCGTCAACGGAACGCGACGCCGTTCGTCACAGCTTTGTCTACCGGCTCAACCGCACCGAACGCAACGCCCTGCTCCGCCAGGACGGATCCCAGGGGCCGAACCAGAACCTCTCCGCGTTTCGCGAAAGCCTCTGGCCCGACCTCAATGCGCAACAGGGCCGCGCGCGCGCGTCGCTGTCCGAGAATATTGGATACGTCTTCGACCGCCTGCCGTGGAAGCTCTGGCTCTCGCCGCTCCTCCACTGGGGTGCGCTCTTTGCGGCCCTCTTCCTGTTCCTCATGTGTCTCGCGGAGTGGCTGCGGAAGAAGTGGGTCGACCGCGAGCACCTCGCGTTTCCGCTCGTCGAGGTGATCGACTCGGCCATCCGCCACGACGCCCGTCTCGAAGTCGCCGAGGACCCGCGCGATCCGGAGCCCCGCAAGCGGCTCTTTTATCCGCTCTTCCCCGCCGGCCTCGCCGTGGGTTTCGTGCTTCTTTCCATCGAGGCGTTCGGGCACTACGGCCTCGCCGGCCGGCCGTTCTCGCTGGAGTTCAACCTCTCGCAGGAAGTGTTCTCCACGGGGGCGCTGCAGGAGTTTGTCGGGTTGCACTTCGTGTTGTCCCCGATCGTTGTCGGCCTGCTCTTTCTCGTGAGCATCGAGGTGAGTTTCTCGATCTGGGTGACCTACCTCGTGTACTCGCTGATCGTCTGGCTGTTTCGCATCTCGCTGCCGACCCTGCCCGCCGATCCGATCTACACCGGCTGGGCGGGGGGACGCTTCTTTCCGTTCACCATGGAACAGCTGCTCGGCGCCGCGTTCGCCTTTGCCGCGGTCGCCCTCTTCCGCACATGGCGCTCGGGCCGGCGCGCCCCGGGCACGGCCGGCTCGCCGGATAACGCCTACCTGTCTCCCCGGCTCCATCGCATCGGGCTGGTGGCGCTGCCATTGATTCTGGCGGCGCTGCTCTGGGACTTCGGTCTCACCAACCTCCCGTTCATGGCCGTCATCGCGGCCTGCGCCCTCGCACTGACGATCACGGCGGCCCGGGTGCGCGCCGAGACCGGCCTGCCCACCCACCACACGACGTACGAATTCGCCAAGCTGCCGTTGATCTTCGGGCTCACCGGCATGACGGGGGCGACGGTCTATACGCGTTTCATCACCCTCGCCTTCCTGCCGGTCACGCTGCTCTTCCGCACGTTGCCCCAACAACTCGAGAACCTCGAACTCGCCCGCCGGCATCGCCTTTCCTACCGCACGGTCGCGGTCGCCACGCTCGCCGCGTTCGTCGTCGCCCTCACCTGGGGCGGACTCTGCGCGCTGATCTATTCGTACTATCTTGGAGACCGATTTACCGGCGCGCTCGTTTACCCGGGACAAGGCGAGACAGGCAACCTGCAGATCGCGCACTATCCGCTCTGGGTCTCGCATTTTCTCGGCGAGAGCGGCCTCGACAAGTTCGATCAGGTCCACGGCATCCGCCTGGTCTTCATCGGCATCGGCTCGGCGGTGGTGTTTGCGCTCACGGCGTTGCGCAGCCGCTTCCTGAATTTCCCCCTTCATCCGATCGGTTACCTGCTGATGCTGCTCAGCATTTTCTACCTGTGGAACTCACCTTATCTGCGCGGCGGTGCCGTCAGCGAGGCGGAGAGGGTCGAGGAATCATACCTCTGGGGCAGTGCCCTCGTGGCGTGGTTGATCAAGAGTCTCGTCGTCAAGTACGGCGGCATGACCGCGTACAAACGGGCCAAGCCGCTTTTCACCGGTCTCGTGATCGGCGCCGTCTTCGCCCTCTTCGCGTGGAACACGCTCGACCTCGCCTGCTCGCTGGCCGCCGAGCAGGTCGCGGAGCCACCCGCGTGGATGAAACCTTTCCAGGATCGGCCGCCGTACAGCCCGCGTTTCTACTGATGGCCCCTCGCCTCACCGCCTTGCTTTCGCCCGCCGCTGCGTTTCGCCGCGGACTGCAGGTGTGCGCGGCGCTCGGGTGCCTCGCGGGCTCCCTCCCGGCCGCACCTCAACACGAGCGCGTGCTCGCCGAACTCGCCCCGGGGGCACGCGCCGTCTTGTCGGGTTTGGACACACTCTCGCCCGCGGAACTCGCCCGCCTCGACTCCCTCGCGGATCCCAACGCACTCGAGCGCGAAACGCAGGCCATCCTTGCCCTGGGTTCGCTCAACGTCGCGGCCCGCGACGCGGATGCCGACGGGCGGGCGGCCATTCATCGTTATCTCGCGCAACGTCTCGAGGCGCTCTCCGCCCAAGGTCTCGAGATCACCGGCTCCTTGCGCGGCCGGGTGCCTGCACCCGTGGCGCTCGACCGCTTGCTGGATCCTTCCCGCCGCGAACCGCCGGCAACGCTCACCGTCGGTGGCGAGACGATCCGCCTGCATCCGCTCTGGGCGAACGGCCCCATGCCGTCGCTGGCGCCGCGTGCCGGGCTCACGGGTCGGCTCATCGACGCGGGCGACGCGACGTGGGAGCGGCTCGACGGACTCGACCTCGTCGGGTCGATCGCGTTGATGGATTTTCGCGGAGCGCGCAACTGGGAGCGGCTCTTCTCCCTCGGGGTGCAGGCGGTGATCGTGATCGAAGACGACTATGTTTCCCGCGACACCGCCGAACGCCTCTTCGCGCACACGCCGGTTCCCTTCCCGCGCTACTACGTTGATCGCGCCGAGGGAGAACGCCTGCGCCGCCTCGCCCTCACTTCGACCGATGCCGTCAGCCCGACCGCGACGGTTCGGGGCGGTTCCCTCTACGAGAATCGTCCGTGGGAAACGCTCTTCGCCTACCTGCCGCCCACCCCGGAGACGACGCACACGGTGGCGCCCGGCGAGGGGTTGCAATCCATCGCTGCCGACTACGGTCTCACCGGCCCGCAACTGGCGGCAGAGGCGGGCCTCGCAGACGCCGAGGCGAACCTTCGCCCGGGCCAAAGCTTTCTCCTCCCCGGAGGACGTCCACCGTATGTCGTCCGGTCAGGCGAACTCTGGAACCGCCTCGCCGCCCGGTACGGTCTCGCTCCCGCGGCTCTGCGCGCCGCAAACACCGCCGCTCCCGAGGACCCGCCGGCCGGCACGTTGCTCACCATCCCGAATGTTGCCGATACCCTGGTCCTCATCGTGCCCATTGACAGCATGAGCGTCGTCCCTGACGCCCCGCACGGTGCCCTTCGCGCGGCCAACCTCGCCGCCAGCCTCCGTTTCCTCGAGCACCTCGCCCGCGAAAGCTCCGCGCCCCGACGCAAGGGCCTGCTCGTCGTGTTCCAGGATGCGGATACGCTGGGCGGCACCAGCAGCCGGACCTTCGCCCTGTATTCCCTGCTGGCGCTCGATCGGTTCGCCCCCCTCCCGCATCTGGAGGCGCAGGGGAATCTCGACCGGCTCGCACGCTCCCTCGCCTTCTTCGATGCCAACGACGAAGCAGCCGCTGGCGTCGCCTTGAGCGCGCTCACGCCGGAGCAGCTCGTCTGGCTCGCGCACTCCTGGCTGCCGGCACGTCTCGAGGACCGACGGGTCGACCTCGCCGAGCACCGCATCGCGGCCCTCGCCGCACGCGAACGCCTCCCGGCCGACGCGTCCGCCGACGAACGGGCCGCCGCCGACGCCGCCTTGTCTTCCGCCGAGCGGGCTCTCCGCGCCTTCGTTTCCCTGCGCGATCGCACGCTCGGCCCGGGTCGAGGCGCCGGCGCACCCGAACTGCTCGCCTTCCGCCGCGCGCTGCTCGAACCCGCCGACACGAACGCGTCCGACACGACCGGCCTGGCGTGGGACAACCTGCGCGACCGACTCCGACGCGAGCATGCGGAAGAATCGTTCAACCAGGAAAGCCACGCGCACAACCTCGCGACTGCCCGCGCCGTCCTCGCCCGCCTCCATCCCGGTCGCTCCCCGGGCGAAACCGCGCCCCGCCTCGCGTGGTTCCTCGATCTCACCGACGGCTCCGAAACGCTCGGACTGACACATCTCCGCGCGGTGGACTATCGCGTCGGGCATCCCGCCGCCGTCAACCCGGGCACGCCCCGCTCCTTCGAAACCCGCTTTGGCCAGATCGCCGCCACGGCCGCCCTTCGCGCAGGCTGGTCCCGGGAGTGGCTGTTCGCCGCCGATGCCGACCGCCGGGAGTTTCCGCAACTGCCCACCGTCACGCCTCCTGCGTATCCCGACCTCTGGACCGCCGCCGACGTCGCCCTCCTCACGCTCGGCACGCTGAACGATCGTCTCCAACGAATCGATACACCCCACGACGTCGCCGAGCGCGTCGACTTCGCCGCCCTGGCGACTGTCGCCCGCACGGCGTTTGTGCTGCTGCAGACCGGACTGGAGCGCCCCGCCGAGTCACTGGCCCCCGCCCGCTTCCCACGCTCGCGGTTCGGCCGGCTTTCCGGACGCGCCCTCCAGTTCAACATCCGGTCCGGCATCGACGCACAGGATCCGGTCGCCGGCGCCGCCGTCTATTATCCGGCGGTGAAGCAGGTCGAGTCCGTCAACGCCTACAACACCTCCACCCACCGCGGCTACCGGCGCGGCGTCATGCAGCTGACCAACGTCGACGGCGTGTTTCGCCTTCCGCCCGAGAACACCACGTATCGTCCGCTCAACCACGTCTACGCGTATCACTACGATCGCGACACGGCTGTCTTCGACCGGATCATCAACCACGGCCAGGTCGGCACGCGGCCCCAGGAGCTCACCTTCACCCTGCAACCGGACCGGGAAGTCGAAAAGAACCTCGTGATGACCGCGGTCGCACCGCTCGCCCTCTTCGCCGAGAACGATCCGTACATGTACCGCGCCATCGGCGGCGAACGCGAACGGAAGATCCGCCAGAGCTTCCAACTGACCGACGCGCTGCTGCAGGGCGAACCCCGGCACTTTGCCGTGGAGAATCCCGCGCTGCACTTCAACGAACGCGACCTGGCCACGACGATCCTCTACGCCCCCGCCGGGCGTTCTCTGCGCGTGGCCGTGCATGAGAAGACCCTCGTCAAGTTCCTGCTCACCGGCCCGCTCGATGATGACGGCATCGGACGGGGTTATCCGCTGGGTCCGGGCGACCACGACACCCCGCGCAACCTTTCTCTTCCCTTCACGTCGCTGATCACGGCGAAGGACTTCCTCGCGACCTCACGCCATCGCCTGGATCAGTTCCGGTCGCACGGGATCACCTCCCGGACGATCGAGGACACCGTCGCGCGCGCCGCCGCCAAGGTCAGTGAAGCAGAGAGCGCCGTCGCCGCGCGCGACTGGGTCGCCGCCAACGGCGCCGCCCGCGAGGCGTGGGGCATGTTGATCAAGGTGTATCCGCGCATCCTCGGGCTTGGACGCGAGGCGGTGTTCTCGGTCATCGTGCTGATGGGCCTGCTCCTGCCCGCGTGCGTGTTCATCGAGCGCTTGGTGCTGGGCGGCCGCGGGATCGTCCGCCATCTCATCGGCGTCGGCGGCCTGTTTCTCGCCGGCACGCTCTTCCTCAATGCGTTTCATCCCGCGTTCAAGATCGCCGTCTCACCCTTCATCGTCGTGATCGCGTTTACGATGATCCTCATGTCGGGCATCGTGCTGGTGCTCTGTTACCAGCGTTTCGAGGTTTTGCTCCGACACGCGCGCGAGCAAGGCGGCGAAGCTGAGGACGCGTCTCCGGGCGTCATCGGGACGCTCCAGACCGCCCTTTCGCTCGGCGTCGCCAACCTGAGGAAACGGCCCGCGCGCACCGCCCTCACGACCTTCACGATCGCGGTGCTGACCTTCTCCATCGTCTCGTTTGTGTCCGTGTCTGGCCGCGACGCCTTGCGTTTCCGCTCCCACGTGGTCGATCCCGACATCGAGGGCCGGATGGTCGCACCGGAGCCTCCGGCGTACGAGGGCGTGCTCTTCCGCAAGTTCAACTGGCTCGACTACGGCACGCAGGACATCGCCACGCTGCGCAGCGAGTTCTCCGGCGCCCATGAAGTCACGACCCGCGGCTTCTACATCGAAACCGAAGGCGGCGCGGGGGCGGATCGCGAGGGCGTCAATCAGATCCCCGTCGAGCATGACGGACGCAGCGCGATCCAGACCGGCGTGATGACCTTCGAGCCGAACGAACCGCGCTTTTCCGGACTGAACCGCGCCGTCACGAACGAAACGTGGTTTCGCGAAGATGACCGTTTTCATGTGATCGTGCCGGACACCCTCGCGACCGGGCTGGCAATCCGACCGGACGACCTCGTCGACGCCTCCGGGCGGCGCCGCGCGGAGGGGGACCTGCCCGCCATCCGGTTCCTCAACCACACCTGGCGGGTGATTGGGATCCTGGATACGCAGCACGCCGATCGGATTCGCGACGTGAACGGCAAGTCGCTCGCGCTCGTGGACCACCTGCGCAGTGCGATGACGCGCAACGCCACCGGCGAGTCGCTGCTGACCGAGGCGCCCTCCGTGCATCTTGGCTGGGCGCGCCTTCTCCTGACGCCGCAGCGCGCCGCGGAGGATATCAACGCCAGACCGCGCGCGGTCGCCGTGAAGCTCGGCGCGGGCGTCGATGCCACCCGCTTTCTCGACGACCTCGCGCTGCGACTGAACCAGGCCTTCTTCGTGCATGCCGACGGGCGGCTCGGCGTGCTGTCGCCGACCGAACGCAAGAGCGTCTCCGGCATTGCGAAGATCGTGGTGCCAGTGCTGCTCTGCGTGTTGATCGTGCTCAACACGATGATGGGCACGGTGGACGAGCGCCGGGGCGAGGTGGGCATGCTCGGCGCCGTCGGCCTGTCGCCCCGCCAGATCTCCTTTCTCCTGCTGGGAGAATCCCTAGTGTTTTCCGTACTCGGCATTGTCCTTGGACTCTTCACCGGTCTCGGCCTGGCCAACGCCGTGCCTTGGCTCGACGCCCGCGGCGTCGGCGTGTTCTCCGGCCTTTCGTTCAACTTCACCTCGTTCGCGTCGATCGGGCTCGCGCTCGGCACAGGCGTCGTCGTCCTGCTCGCCACCTTGATCCCCGCCCGCCGGGCGGCGGCGCTGGCCGCTCCCAGCGGCATGGAGGCGTGGCGTCTCCCTCCGCCCGGGCCCGACGGCCGTATCGAGTTCGCCCTGCCCTTCACCCTCACGCGGGACAACAGCGCGGGCATGATCGCGTTCTTCCGACAGTTCCTCCATCAACATTCCGAACCGACCAGCACCGACTTCAATTGTCGCAACGTGCGGGTCACGCCGACGGATGGCGCCGGGACAACGATCGCGTGCACGCTGTGGCTCGCTCCCTACGATCTCGATGTCGCCCAGGACTTCACCCTGCATGTCGCGCCCTCGGAAACTCCCGGCGTTGACCGCGTCACACTCGTCCTTGAACGCAAGTCCGGCACCGAGGAGGCGTGGCTGCGCACGACCTATGCGTTCATGAACCGGGTCCGCCAGCAGTTCCTGCTCTGGCGCAATCTCACCCCGGAACGGCGCGCCCGCCATGTCCGGAACGGACGCAGTCTGGTGGAGGTTGCCCGCACCTGAGCCATGGACACGCCTCCCGATCCGGACAAGCCCAAGGGCGAGACCTTCTTCGATGCGAAGTTCAGCATCGAGGCGATCCAGCACGAACCCTACGAGTCGGGCTTCACGTGGCGCACCGTGCTCGGGGCGTTGTTCATCTCCTTCGTGATGCTGCCCGGCCTGATCTTCATGGGCCTGATGATCGGGCAGGATCTCGGCACGGCGGCCGAGTGGGTGACGATCATTCTCTTCGTCGAGATCGCGCGCCGCTCCTTTCTGACCCTGCGGAAGCAGGAGCTCTACATTCTCAAGTACACCGCCTCGCAACTCACGCACATCGCCGGCGGCCTCTCGCTCGGCGGCGGCATGTTCGCCTGGCTCGTTTGGAACCGCTACCTGCGCACCAGCGAGGCGTTTCATGCCTTTGGCATCGCCCACGAGGTGCCCGACTGGGTGGCTCCCGCCGGCGACGCCGCCTACGCACCGTTCACCTCTTCGATCTGGTGGCCGGCGATCGGCGTGACACTGCTTTCGATGATCCTGTCGAAACTCACGCAGTTGTCGCTGGGCTACCTCGCGTTCAAGGCCACGGCGGACATGGAGAAGCTGCCTTTCCCGCTCGCGCCCATCCACGCCGAGGGGGCCATCGCCCTCGCCGAGACGAGCAAGGAGAAGCCCGCCCGCAGCTATCGCCAGGCCTGCTTCTCGCTCGGCGTCGTGCTGGGCGCGGCCTTCGGCGCCGTCTACGTCGCCATCCCCACGCTGACCGGCGCGTTTTTCGCACGCCCCATCACCCTCCTCCCCATCCCGTTCCTCGATCTGACCACCCAGCTCGAAACCATCCTGCCGGGCGGGACCTTTGGGGTGAGCCTCAATCTCGGGCTGTTGTTCTTCGGATTCGTCCTGCCGTGGCGCGTGTGCGTCGGCATGTTCGTGACGACCATCGTTTTTCAACTCGGGCTCAACCCCCTGCTGCAACGCCTTGGTTATCTCCCGAGCTGGTCGCCGGGCAAGGATGCCATCGAGACGCACGTCGCGACCACGCTCGACGTCTACCTCTCCGCCGGCATCGGCACCGCGTTCGCCGTGCTCGTCGTGGGCTTCTGGGGCATCGGGCGCGCCTTGCTGGGCCGCACCGGCGGACGCACGCGGACAAAGGACGGCGTGCGCGGAGCGAACCCCGACGGCACGGGCGCCTTCGATGTATCCGCACTTTGGCGACGCGATGTCGCCCGGGGCGACCCGCCGGTCTGGCTGCCGGTGGCGGTCTGGCTCGCGGCGTCGGCCGGTTACGTTGTCTTCTCCAACCACCTCATCAACGGCGGCCTTCCCCCGGAAGAGCGGTTCAGCGTGTGGTGGCTGGCGGGCTTCGCCTTCGTCTGGACCCCGCTGAACACCTACATCAACGCCCGCATGAGCGGCATCGCCGGCCAGCAGGCGGGCGTTCCCTACGTGAGCGAGGGAGCGATCTTCCTCAGCGGTTACCGCGGGGTGAACATCTGGTTCGCGCCGCTGCCGCTGGCCAACTACGGCAACATGGCCGACCTGCTGAAGGAAACCCAGCTCACCCGGACGCGGTTCACCTCCCTGCTCAAGGCGGAGTTGCTCATCTTCCCGCTCATGCTGATCGCCTCCTTCCTCTTCTGGAGCTACCTGACCGGCCTGGGGCCCATCCCGTCGGAGAAGTATCCGTACGTGCAGAAGTTCTGGCCGCAGTTCGCCCAGTTAAAGGCGCTCTGGGCGTCGTCGATGCAGGAGGGGCAGAGCCTGCTTTTCACCGCGATCAAGCCCGGGGTCATTGCCACGTTCTTCGCCGGGGCACTGGCGCTGTTCGGCGGGTTTGCGGGCCTTGGCGTCAGCGCTCAGTACCTTTATGGCGGCATCGGCGCGATGAACGGCTATCCCCACCTCGCGATCATGATCTTCATCGGCGCCTGCCTCGGCCGCTTCGTGCTCGCACCGCGTTACGGCCAACAGCAATGGATGAACTACGCTCCGATCCTCGCCGTGGGCTTCGCCGCCGGCATGGGCCTTGTCGGCATGGGCGCAATCGCCATCAACTTCCTCTGGACCTCCATCGGCACCGGCACCTGACATGCCCAACCTCCCCCGCAACCCGTCGCAGCCCGACGCCGCCCGCTGGACCGGCGGACGCCTGCAGTTGCAGCCGTCACTGGTCTGGACGATGGCCGTGAGCAGCCTGCGCCTGCGCTTCACGCGCTCCCTGCTCACCGTCCTCACCGTGGCGACGGCCGGCGCGTTCCTCGTTTACCTGTTGCTCCTTCCGCCCGGCGACGATCCCACCGACCGAAACGCGTGGCGGCTGATGTTCGCCCTGTCCTTGGTGGTCAGCGCCGCCGGTGTGCTCAACACCATGCTGATGTCCGTCACGCAACGCTACCGGGAGATCGGCACGATCAAGTGCCTCGGCGCCCTCGATGCCTTCGTCCTGCTCAGCGTGCTGCTCGAAGCCGCGTTGCTGGGCCTGGCGGGCGCGTTGCTCGGTGTGGTGGCAGGCTTCACGATCGCGGTGGGCCTGGGAGCCCTCCAGTACGGCGCGGAGGTTTTCGCGCGTCTGGACCTCGCCGGCCTGCCCTGGAAACTCAGCTTCGCCCTGGCCGTCGGCCTGGGCCTCGCCACCCTCGGCGCCGCGATCCCCGCCTTCATCGCCGCACGCATGCCGCCAATGGAGGCTATGCGCGGGGAGAAGTAGACTCCCCCCGAAAAGGGGTCATGGCCCGGCATCGCCAGGCCTCACCGAGACCACGCTGCGTTCAGCCAAGGAAGGCCTGAACTTCGTCGAGAAACTCGCGCCACGCCGGCTCACTCTCGCTGAGAATATGGTTGCGGCTGTCGAGCAGAACGAGCCGCGCATTGGGAATGGTGCGGGCCAGCAACCGTGCCTGGTCCGAGGGAATCTCGAGTTCGTTTCGCGAATGAATCACCAGTGTCGGAACCCGCACTCGACGCGCAAGCTCCACCACATCGATACGGTTGAAGGCATCGACAAATCGCTCGGCATTCTCCGGGGAGGTCGAGATCCGCTGCAGTTCGAGAAAACTTCGGTACTGATCATCCGAACCATCGGGCATGAACAGCGATGCGAAGACTTTTCTGAAGGCCGGATTGCCTTCGCCCCACCCCATCCGGACGAGACGCAGCAGCATCTTCGCTTCTTCTTTCTGCGCAGGTGTGCGGGCCCGCCGGAGGCGTCCTTGAGCAAAGCCTCCGTACAGCACCAGGTGGCTCACGCGCTCCGGATGTCTGGCGGCATAAGAGATCGCCACCGCGGCACCTTGCGAAATGCCCAGCAAAGCAAAGCGCCGGTACGCGGTGTGATCGACCACCGCCTCAAGATCGGCCAGCCACGCCTCGACGGAGAATTCCGAAACGTCCCATGAGGACAACCCGCAGCCACGTTCGTCGTACCGTACCAGTTGATACCGCTCTGCCAATGCCTGCCACCAATGACGCCAGACCGGGCTCTCGTAATCGTACTCCAGGTGACTCAGCCAGTTCGCCGCTTTGATGAGAGGATGCCCAATTCCCGAAATCGCATACGCGAGGGAGGTCCCGTCACGCGCTCGCAGGAACCGGATATCCTGCTTCGACTCACGAGAGGGATACTCCAAGGGGACACCTTCGATCAGCACGTGCAGGCTGAATTGGCCTCCCGGCAACTCAATCCGAACGCCATCATTGTAACTCGTCGTCGCATAATAGGATCGCAACCGGGCGCGCAGTTCACCGGCTTCCACACGCAGGGCAAGACCAGCCAGCGGATCCCGTCCGTCTCCTTCCTGGTTCAGCGCCCGGGCTGCGGATTCCGGCGTCACCGCCCCGCTTCGACCCGATAGCACCTCGGCAATCAAATAGCGGAAGATCGCGATCAACTGTGGCGATCCCGCGAACAAGGGGTGGCGTACGATTCGATCGACGTGCAGGTGAACGCGTCGTTGCACGTCCGCCGAGAGTCCGTGCGCCACGCCCGTCTTCCCGTCAGACCCCGCTTTCACCGCGCCGTCGGGCGCCGCGTCTTCGGCGCAGAGCCGGTAACCTTGGCGCGAGTAGGTGCGAATTGATTTTGCCGCCCCTGCCCGGTCAAGCGCGCTTCGCGCGACGCTGATCGCACGTTGCAATGCACCGTCCGCCACGGTCACCCCCGGCCAGACCGCATCGAGCAATTCGTCCTTCGGCACAACACGCTCGCGGTGCATTGCAAGGTAAACGAGAAGGTCAAATACCCGCGGCTGCATCTCGACAATTCCGCCATCCACCCGCAACTCCCGTTTGTCCTCGTCGATCTCGAAGCGGTGAAAACGATAAATCATGGTACACTCGCGGCCAGGCCTCTGCCGCCGCCAAGAGTCATGCGAATATGCGCATGACGGGAAAGACAATTGCGCGCAACGATTGCCGAGGCTGCGCCTGGGCCTGCGCCCCCCGGCAACCTCGGCCTGGGCCTCGTCAGCCTGGGCGGGGCCCTTCCTGCTTCGATCTCGGCGCGAACGCCGCTCGACCTTGCACCGCTCTAATTCAACGAAGTACCTCCCGGACTAGCACACCGGGTGTCCGCGGATTTGGTCGCAGGCCGCGAGGAATTCCGTCATCTCTTCGCTCGCGACGAAACCCTCCCTGTCCTGGCCCATTCGGCTCTGTCCATGAATGCTCCTCCCGCTCCTCCTCCTCGCATCGGCATCCCTCCCGACCCTTTCGATCCTTGGGAAGAAATCAGCCGCCTCGGTTTCGGTGAAGACCGGACGCAGGCGTGGACCATCCGTCAAACGATCCTCCACACCCCGCCGGCGGGCCGGCCCGCACTTGAGCAAAAGTTGCTCGGTGCCCTGACGAAATCTGCCCCGGACAGCGCCGGCCGGGCCTATCTCTGCGAAATGCTCGGTCTGATCGGCACCGCGGCCAGCGTCCCGGCTCTTGGCGCGTTGTTGCGCGAACCCGCTTCGGCCGAGCTGGCGCGGCAGGCGCTGGAACGCATTCCGGGCGCCGAGGCCGATCTCGCGTTGCGCGATGCCTTGGGGACCATGTCCGGCCCGGCTCTCGCCGGTCTGATCGGTACCGTCGCCCTGCGTGGGGACACGCAGGCCTTGCCTCTGCTTCGCCGGCTGCGCGACGACAAGGCCCAGCCCGCAGTGGTTCGCGAGACGACCGAACACGCACTCCAACACCTCGAACGCCACGCACGATGAGAACCATCCCCTTTACCCGCCGGCAGTTTCTCAAATCGTCCGCCGTCACGGGCGCGGCCCTCGCCGCGCCGCTCATTCTCCCGTCACGGCTGTTTGGTCAGGCGGCGCCCAGCAAGCTCATCACGCTCGGCATCGTCGGCACGGGAAACATCGCCGATGTTCATTTCAACACCTTGCTGGGTTATCCTGAGCAGGTTCGCATTCGGGCCGTGTGCGACGTCGATCAGGATCGCCGCGGCCGCGCAGCAGCCATGGTGAATGCATCCTACGGGAACAACGACTGCGCATCCTATAATGATTTCCGCGAGCTGACCCGGCGCACCGACATCGACGCCGTGTTCATCTGCACACCCGACCACTGGCATGCATTGATCGCCCTCGATGCGATGCGCCACGGCAAGGATGTCTATATCGAGAAACCGCTCACCCTGACCATCCGCGAGGGTCGCGCGCTGGCCGATGCCGCCCGCCGGTATGGACGCGTGGCACAACATGGCACCCAGCACCGCTCGATGAAGCGTTTCCGCGACCTCGCGCAATTCGTCCGCAACGGCGGCCTGGGCAAACTCGAAAGCATCGATGTCGCGATCCCTCCCAACAATCGCTTCTGCGGCGCCACCTGGAGTCCCGAACCCGTGCCTGCCGTTCTCGACTGGGACATGTGGCTCGGCCCGTCGCCATGGCGGCCCTACACGTCCAGCGGCGCCCACTACAACTTCCGCTTCATCTCCGACAACGCCTATGGACAGGTGACCAACTGGGGCGCCCATTATCTCGATATCGGTCAATGGGCGCTCGACATGGATGGAAGCGGCCCCGTCGAGGTCGAAGGTCATGGTGACTTTCCCACCACAGGCCTTTTCACCACCGCCACCCGTGTCGACTTCACCTGCCGCTACGCCAACGGTGTTCCCATGCATTGCCGCACCCGCTACGTGGGCGGCGGCACGGTGCGCTTCGTGGGCGAGCGGGGATGGCTCGATATCTCGCGCAACCAGATGCTCGCTTCCGATCCCCAGCTGCTCCGCGACATGCAAAAGCCCGGCGACCCGGTCCAGCTGGAACTCAGCACCAATCACCACGAAAACTTCTTCAACTGCATCCGCTCAAGGGCACGCCCGATTGCGGATGTCGAGATCGGGCATCGCACCACCACGGTCTGCAATCTCGGGCAGATCGCGATGACGCTCGGTCGGAAACTTCGATGGGATCCGGCAACGGAGGCCTTCCGCGACGACGACATGGCGAATCACATGCGCGGCCGTCCGTTTCGCAGCCCTTGGGCGCTGCTTTGATCCTCGAGTTCCGCCGGGCACAACCGACGAGCCCTCGCCTCACGCTCCCGAGCACGCATCCTGCTCTCTGGCCGGCATGATTATGCACCTGCCGGTGAAGGCCGGCTCAGGCCGTGAATCGCTCAGCGTGTGGACCCGTGGGGCGTTCGGGCTGGCCGTGCTCCTGTGGTGCGCTGACGCCGCCAAAGCGGAATTCCTCCCCGCGCTCCGGATCGACGAGGTGCAGATCGCGGATCCCAAACGCTTCGCGCAGGTCGTCGCCACGACCAATCAAGCCATGCGCACCCAGCATGAGGTCCCGCTCTTTCTCCGTGCGTATGGCGCCACGTCCCTCACGGGCGAGATCATATCCGCCTTCACGCTCAGCCCCGCTGACTCGTTCGAGACCCTCAAGAAGAACGCAGCAACGTTCTCCACCGACCCGGACCTGAGTGCCATGCGCGAGAAGATGAACGAAATCGGCAGGTCCGGCCCGACGACCTGGCTCAAGGCCGTTCGCTTCGATGGGACCCATGCGCCGGGTTGGCTCCTTAACACGCTGGTCAACGCAAGCAGCGAATCCGCCCTGCTGGCGCGCGTTGCGGAACTCGGTGCCCTGCTCGCCCAGTCCGGCCGGCCGCCGCCCAAGCTGAACGTCTTCCGGGTCATCGCCGGCCGCGGCGGATACACTCATCTCGTCTCCCTCAACGAAGCTTCGGAACGGGATCTCGCCGCCCGGATGGACGCCATTGCTGCCGCTGGGTGGACGCTGGAGTTTTCCGGTCCATCCGGAGTATCGTGTGTGATCATACAAAGCACGATCTACGGCGAACTGCTGCCGTGAACCCTCCCGTTCGCCCATAGTGGATGCGCTCTCGCCGGGCTGCTGTTGCCGGCGGCCGGGTTACATTTGCTGGCGGAACAATCCCCAAAACGCGGCCCGGGCCTTTTCAATCCACGACCGTGAGGTCTTCCATTCCTCAAGCGTGATCTCATGGGTGTCCTTCTTGTCCGCCTCGAAGGTCTGCTCCAACTTCGCCGCGAACGCCGCGTCATACACATTCAGGTTGGCTTCATCGTTCAAACGAAACGCCCGGTTGTCGAAATTGGTCGAGCCAACCGAGGACCACAGTCCGTCCACCACCATCACCTTCGCATGCAGGTTGGTGGGGTTGTATTCAAAAATTCTGACGCCAGCCTCGAGCAGGGGCTTCCATCGCGAGCGCCCCACCAAGCGCACGCGAGGCGTGTCCGTATGCTCGCCTGGCACGATCACTTCCACGCGCACGCCCCGACGCGCCGCATCGGCGAGCATTTCGATGATCAAATCGTCCGGCACAAAATACGATTGTTGCAGCAACAGCGTGCGCCGGGCAGCCGCGATGGAGAGCATGTACATCAGGCGGATGCGCTCGCTGCCCTCTTCCGGCGAACTATGAAACATCTCTCCCACGTGTCACCCGCGGGTTCGAGCGGCGGAAAGAAGTCGATCGTGTGCTCCACCTTCGCCCGAGCCTTGATCCAGTTCGCCATGAAAACCGCCTGCATCTGCGCCACAACCGGTCCCTCGACCTTGAAGTGCGAATCGCGCCAATGCTGCGGATCCTGGGCATTGCCCGTCCACTCATCCCCAATTCCCACGCCGCCAGTGAACCCGATCTTCCCGTCGGCCACGAGCACCTTGCGATGCGTGCGGTTGTTCAGACGCGTGAGGTGGTACCAGCGCGGCGCATGATAGCGCACGACCTCGCAGCCTGAGTCCCGCAACTGCTCCAGGAGCGAATCGTCCATCTTCACCGATCCCACCCAGTCGAGCAGGATCAACACCCGCACACCCGCCCGGGCGCGCTCCGAAAGCGCATCGGCAAACTCCTTCCCGATCTCACCCGACCAATAGATGAAGGTCTCGAAGGTGATCGTGTGCCGGGCACCACGGATTCCCGCGAGCATCTCAGGGAAAATGGCGTCGCCGTTCAGCAACTCCGTCACCTGATTGCCAGGAATCAACGCGGGCCCCAGCAGCGCCCCGACGGTCCTGGTGAACTGAGGATCGTCGATGCCGTAGGTGGCCTCGATGGCGTATTGGACTTTCTTTTCGTTTCGCACAAAATTGGCAGCAATGACCGAAAACAGCACTCCCGCGACGGCTCCGATTGCCACGAGCCATTTCTTGCGGGAACCAAACGGTCGACAGCGTTGCGGCACAGGGAGGTAGACCCGGAAATCCCTCGCCGGTTGCAACGTTGGTCCGGCGGCCACTCATCGCATCTCATGCAGGAGCGGCTTGCCCGCCTCCGGAGGGTTTCATGCCGCGATCGCTCGCGGATGGTGTCCATCGCGGCGTAAAGCCCTCCGGAGGCGGGCAAGCCGGTCCTACTCCTGACCCCGGGCCGACCGCGTAATCCGGTGGCGGGCGAGGTGGTCCTGCTGCACCCGGATCGCGCGCTTCGCAAATTCTCCATACGGCATGCCCGACAGTTCGGAAATGATCGCCTGCAGCATCTCCCGGCCGCTCGTTTTCTCACGCGTACTCTTCCGCGCCAGCAGCTGCGCGCGGATCTGATCGACCAACGTGTCACCAAAGCGTTGATACGCGTCGATCATCACGTAGCGCAGGCCGCGCGGATTTCCGGCGCCGAGTTGCATCACAGACTCCGGTTGATCCCTGGCCTTCCGCTTCTCGCCCGGGTTCCAATTGAGCAGATCGAGTTGGACGCCCAGCCAGTTGGGGGACTCCCCCAGCCTCTTTTGCAGCATCTGCAGGGAATAGATCTCGTCGGCGCCCTGGGTTTTGATCGTGACCACATCGGAAAGGAACTGGGCCAAAACTCCGTCAAACTCCTTCCGGTCGTTCACGTAGAGACTCTGCCTCTCGACATGCTCCCGGATCTCGCGCACGAAACCTCCCCGAAACCGCGTGTCGCGCCGCGCCACCCAACTGAAGGGGTCGTAGATGAAGAAGAGGTCAGCGATGAGTTTCTCCTGCAGGCGCCGGAGTGCCTCCGCCCCCACGTCCGCCTCGGAGAAGAAGATCGGGTAGGTCAGCTTCACGTCGCGGAAGGCATGGGGCGGCACATCGCCGGGCAATCCCACGTCGATGAAATGGAAACCCGCGAGCGTATCGAGATTGAGGCCCTGCTGCTTGCTGGTTTGGAAGACCCCGTTCACCCGGTTGGGATTGCGCACAAACGTAACCGACCAGTCCGTCAGGATCCGGCGCTCCCAGGTCTTGCTGTCGGGATTGTAGCGAATGTCCGCGGCGTATTTGTTCCGCGGTTTGCCCGGCGCCATCGGGTTGAGCTTGTCGAGATCCCAGACCACTAGCGCCTGAATGCGAAAGAAGGGTTCCCTGATCAGCCGCGTCACAATCGACCGTTCGCGCGAGAGCCATGTCGAACGGTCCAGCTCGAACGCTTGAAACTCGAACGCCCGACACAGGGCGTTCATTTCGTTCTCGAACCGCGTTCCCAGGTCGAGGCGGTACCTCATGTGTTTCACCTCGTCGAGCACGAGCCGCTTGTGAAACCCGATCAGCAGCGTGTTGAACGACTCCGCGAAGTCGAACACGAGCGTGTTGTCGCCCCGGTATTCCTTGCCGGTGAAACCGTCGACGATTTTGATCTGCCCTCCATAGGCGGTCACATTGAACGCCTCCATCGTCACAACCTCACCTTCGCCCGTCTGTCCCTCCTGGGCCTGAAGGCTTGCCGATTCGAACATGACCAGACGTCCAAGGATCAGACCGGCTGCGATGAGGTGGAAGCGCATCGAGGTAGAGTGAGGGGCAGGGTGCGGGCCAACGGCGATTCCAAGGCTGCGCGACGACGGGCGGCTACGAAAGCGAAAACACCATCGATCCTGCGCGGGCACCCTGCCCACGCCTTGGGTTTGCGTTAAGGCCAAACGCCTTCAGGCCTTCGGCCGGTTCGCGTGCCAAACGCTTGCAAGCGCACTCCCCTCACGCGCCGCCCATCGCGAAAGACACGACCGGCAAGGGTCAACGGACCAGGATCAATCGGGAGGAGACATGGAGGGTGACCCCCACGAGGAGGGCCGCCACGCCGACGAGGGTCGCCTTGCCCCGTTTTGATCGTCGCGACCAGAACCGGCGGATCCGCAGCCAGCCGGCGCGCAGCAGGATTTCGAGCCCGTCGAGGCAGACGGCGATGAAGCGGGATTCGGTCGCGAGCAGACTCCCGCTGATGAAGAAGAAGAGGATTGCGGGCCCCGGAATCACGGCAAGCACGAGCGCGATCACGAGGGAAAGCAGGGCAAGCGCGAGATTGAGCACGCGTTTCCACGGAGCTTTCCTGCCCGCCTTTTTGTGCCGGTCATAACGATCCTGAAAACGCTGGCCCGGCTTGCTGCGTTTGAGGGAGCCCCAATCGTCCTTCAGCGAGCGTTTCATCGGAAACGTTAGACCAGCCCCGCGTCCGTTGGTTCACGCTGAGTTGTTACCCGTCGCTGCAGCCCGAAACGGACGTCCGCCAACATCCGTTGCGCAAGATACCCGCCGCCCGGGTCGTCGGTCCGCACTTCCTGCGTGACGCGCAACTCATGGACATAGGGATCGGTTTGGTTGGGCCGGGCAGTCGCCGTCTGTTCCGCCAGGTCGTCGTCCGCGCCTTTTCAACCCGTGTCGTCCGATCCTCCCGGTAACGTAGCGGAGGTGCAGGACAGGATATACGTTGATCAGCACATTGACGGACACGCCGCTGGCAAGGGAGGTCCAGTGCCCTTGGGCTCCCCAGACCACAAACCATGGGCAGCACACGAGCAACGCCCAGAGATGGACGGTCTCCGCAGAGTACAACCCGGGAAGCAGGGCATTCACGTTGCCCTTCAAGCCGTCCATGTAAACCTGCCCCCCGAGCCCCCTCAACGGTGCGCTGCGCAAGATGTATCCAATTGCCCTGACACCGCTCCAACGGGATTCAAGCAGGGCGAACTCCCCTGCCCGCACGCACAAAACCGACCTCGGCAACGGCAGAGGCACCACCGAATGCAGCACCGCAACCCAGCCCGTGGAAAGCATCACGACCATGGCAGCATTCACCGCGGGGTACGCATCGAACGCCTTGGCGAAGGAAAGGATGGCCACGACCGTCGCAACCGTGCCAGCCGCAACCACTGCGAATCCTCGCAACGCACGCCGCCCATGCACCCGCGTGCTCCATCGATTCCATAACACCAGTGCGCCAAGGCCGCCACCGGCCAGGCTTGCCAGGAGAATCAATCTGTATGCCTCAGCAGGCATGTGTCTCGACTCTGGCGAAGCATGCGGTCGACGCAATCCGAAGCTGCCCCCCATCGCCCGCCAGCACCGTGTGCTGGCGGCGCGGCCACACGCAGTGTCCACCCGCGCCGCCCTCAGGCTCCCTGCACAAACCTGCAACTCTTCGACTCGGAGCCGTGTACTCCAGCGCCATGATCTTCATACCCACAACAGAATGGTCCCGATTCCTTCCTGCGATTCAGATGCCGGCCTCCGTGTCGCGTCACTCCTGCCTCGGGAGTTCTTCCCCCCCTCCGTCACGGCTTCGCCCCTGCAGCCCGGACATTGCGGGCGGGTCGTCTCCTTGCCCCCGAGATAGATCGTCCCGGCTTCGTCCCCAGATTGCGCGCCTCCTGGGTGCAAAGACCTCCCTTGCCATGATGATCCGATTGCTCGTTGGATTATCGCTTACGGCGGTCGCAGTTGCTCAGGATACTACCCGCATGGGCCAGATTGTCGAAGCTCAGGCCGCCGACGGCCACTTCATGGGCACGATCCTCGTCGCAAAAGACGGCGCCACTCTCTTTGAGAAAAGCCACGGTTTCGCGAACGTCGAATGGCAGGTCCCCAACACGCCGGCCACGAAATTCCGCATCGGTTCGGTCACGAAGCAATTCACCGCCGCCACCGTCCTATTGCTCGAGGAGCGCGGCCTGCTCACGCTCGAAGACCCGGTGTCGAAACATGTGCCGGACGCGCCCGCCGCCTGGGAAAAGGTGACCGTTCATCACCTCCTCACCCACACGTCGGGAATCCCGAGCTTCACCGGCTTTCCCGACTACGGGACATGGAAGCTTTCCGCGTCCAGCACGGAGAAAACCGTAATGCATTTCCGCGACCGTCCGCTCGAATTCGAACCGGGGGAACGGCAGGCCTACAGCAATTCCGGCTACCTGCTTCTCGGGCACATCATCGAACTCGTCTCCGGCCAGACGTACGACGCGTTCGTCAGGGACAACCTCCTGACTCCGCTCGGCATGACCGATTCGGGTTACGACTGGAATGCCACCATCCTCCCTCAACGCGCCTCCGGCTACGTGCGCACCCCTTCCGGCCTCGCCAACGCACCGTACGTCGACATGCACGTGCCGCATGGCGCCGGTGCCTTGTATTCAACCACGCATGACCTGCTGCGCTGGACGCAGGGGCTCCTCGGCGGTGAACTGCTTTCACCGGCATCGCTCGAGAAAATGACCACGCCGCACATGCACAGCTACGCGTTGGGCCTGGTCGTACGGACCGTCAACGGCCGCAAAGTCATCGAGCACGGGGGAGCCATCGATGGTTTCAACGCCCAGCTCAGCTACTTCCCTGATGAAAAGCTCACCATCGTGGTGCTCTCCAACCTCGCCGGACCCGCGGCCGACACTCTTGGCCGCCAGCTTGCCCAGGTCGCCTTCGGTGAGCCGGTCGTGCTTGTTTCGGAGCGACGGGAAATCGACGTGCCTGCGTCAACGCTCAGGGACTACGAGGGGGTTTACCAGCTCGCCCCGGGTTTCTCCATCACGGTCTCGCTCGAGGGAGATCAGCTCATGACTCTGCCGACAGGTCAGCCCAAGTCTCCAATCTTTGCCGAATCGGAGACGAAGTTCTTCCTCAAAGTCGTGGACGTCCAGCTTGAGTTTGTCCGCGACGCCGGCGGTGCCGTCACGCACTTGATTCTCCATCAGGGTGGCCGGTCGAGGGAGGCGCCGCGCGCGGGCCTGTAACGCAGCGCCCCTTCCCTGCCCGCCTGCCCCGGCAGCCCCCGGTCAATGAAACGCACGCACCTCCACCGGGGCCCGGCAGGCGACGGCGGCCTTGCGCCCCCACGCCAGCGCTTCATCAAGGTCGGCAGCCTCCAGCACCCAGAAACCACCGACGTGTTCCGTGGTCTGCAGATAGGGTCCGTCCGAGACCACCACCTCGCCATCAGGCTGCCTGCGCAGCGACTTCGCACTGCGCGCCGGCTGAAGACCGCCCACGAACACCCTGATGCCGGCCGTCTTCATCTCGTCATTGAGCGCATCGATCTCGCGAGCCATCGCTTCGTCCTCCGAAACGGAGGGGTCGTAGTCATCGGGGTGGTGAATCGCTACCAGGTATTTCGTCATGATTACTCCTGTACTTTCCTACGAATGAACCCATCGGTTTTGGACATTGCCTTACAACGTTTCGGGAATCGTCCCCGTCAGCAGAGCCAGGTAGCGGGATCCACGCCACCCGTGCCCGTCGGTCTGACAATCACGGTCCCACGGCGAGCAGTTCGCGAGAGAGGCGCGAACTGTGCTCCGGATCTCGATTGGCAAAGACAATCGCGACGCGCCCGGACGCAGGCACAAGGCGCACGAAAACATCGATTCCGGGCGCACCGCCGTTGTGACCGAACATAAGGTCCGTCCCTTCGCCGCTCAGGCCGAAGCCGAGGCCCCAGGCTGTGCCCGGACGCTCCGCGGTCGCCGGGCGGACCACGACGTGCGGTCGGAGCATTTCAGCCAGTGTCGTCCTGGAAACAAGCCGGCCGGCGAGCAATGCCTGCGCAAAGCGATACATGTCACCCGCCGGCATATAGGCCCCGCCCGCAGAGGAGCCGCTTCTTTTCGTATGCTCGGAAACGCGAAATTCACCACCGACGTCCTCGCGCACCAGCCCTTCAGCGTCACCGGTGGCGGGCACGAGTCCCGACCGCTGCATGTCCGCGATGGGGAATACGTGCTGCCCGAGGTACTCCTCATACGAACGCCCGGACAGGCGCTCGACGATCGCACCGAGGACGATGTATCCGGCATTCGAATATTTAAAAACGCCGGTCGGGCCGGGCTCATCGGCAAAAGCGAGGGGCAGCAGCTCGACCGAGGTCCGGGCGGCATTGAGCGCCGCCCTGTTGCCTGGCTTGAGGATCTCACCGAACCCGGCGCTGTGGCTCAACACCTGCCGCACGGTTCGTGACGAGAAGGCATGCGGAAGACCCGGCAGGTGACGCCCGATGGGATCGTCGAAATGCAGACGTCCGGCTTCATGAAGCTGTGCGATCGCGACCGCCGTCAGCATCTTGTTTGCCGAGGCAACATTAAAGCGCGTGTCGGGCGTCACGGGCCGGAGTCCGGCACGATCCGCCCATCCCACCGCTCGGATGCGAAATTGGTGCGCTTCCCCAACCAAAAGCACACCGCTCCAGTCATCCGGCACGTCGGGCCAGGGATTCTGCGCTGCCGCTCTGGTCACGAGGGGCGCACACGCGAGCAGAGCAAAGCTCAGGGAAGATCCGAGTAGTACGAGACGACGAAGCCGAGGGTGCATGGAGAGAAGCGCGAGCGGCCGGAATGCCCCCCGTGCGTCCGGACAAACTCCGGCGCCGAGAAATGGTTACCCGCTTTGTTCGAGCAGCCTAGCGGGCCTCAGATTTGATCAGGCGGCTTGGGGTCGGGATCAGGACCCAGGTCGAATCGATTGACGTCGAGCCACCAGCGTTTGAACGCATCGGCAATTTCAACCAGTTGATCCGCCGACGGCGGTTTCACGACGTAGGAATTTGCTCCGAGGCGATAGGCGCGCTCGAGGTCGATCCTCTCGCTGGATGACGTGAGGGCGATGACGACGATGCGCGCGAATTGCGGTTGCTGCCGGATCCACTCCAACACCTGCAGGCCCGACTTGTGGGGCAGATTGAGGTCGAGAAATACGACGGTGGGAAACGGGTGCGCCGAGCGATCGGCGTAATTGCCCTCTCCGGCCAGATAGGCGACCGCCTCGCGTCCATCGGTCACGTGGTGCAACGGATGAGAAATGCCAGCGCGCTTGAGCGCACGCCGCATGAAGAAGGCGTCGTCCTCGTTATCCTCGACCAAGAGCAGTGTCGCCATCATGCGCACGGAAGGGTGAACCAGAAAGTCGCACCTTTGCCCACTGCGGAATTGACGCCAAGTTCGCCACCCATCCGTTGCACCGCCTTCTTCACGATGGCGAGGCCGATGCCCGTACCCTCGTAGGCGTCGACGGGATTGAGCCGGCCGAAGATCTGGAAGAGCCGCCCCAAGTCGGCGGGATCAATGCCGATGCCATTGTCGCGGATGAAGAGGCTGACGAAGGCTCCGTCGTCCGTGGCGGAGATCTCGACGCGCGGCGCCTGGCCCGGCGGAACGAACTTCAGACCGTTGGCGATCAGGTTGGTGAAAATCTGCGAGAGGTATGCCTCGTGGGCGAGGACGGGCGGAAGGGAACCACGGATCGTCACCGGCAGCGGCTCCCCGGGTCTCTCGGACATCCGCTGCACGAGCTCGCGCACGAAACGATCAAGATCAACGGGCTTCGTCTCGATCTGCTCCTTTGCCACACGGCTGTACGCAAGAATGTCGCGCACGAGAAGCTCGAGGCGCGCGGCGTTGACGTTGATGCGCTCGAGATAGTGGCGAGCCTCCGGCGAAAGCTCGGCCGCATGCTCCGTCTGGAGCAGTTGCGCATAGCTGTGCATGGAACGCAGGGGCGCACGCATGTCGTGCGAGATGCTGTAGGAAAAGGCCTCGAGCTCACCGACGGTTTCGCTGAGCCGGTGGGTGCGTTCGGCGACGTTTTTCTCCAGCACCTCGTTCTGCGTCCGCAGCACATCCGCCGCGTGCTTGAGGTCGGTGATATCCTGCACAACGCCTGCAAGCGCTGCGGTTGCGCCGCTTTCATCGGGGAGCGGGCGTGCCGAGACGGCGAGCCAGCGCGGGCCGAGCTCCGGGTGGAGAATGCGAAACTCGGCGAGATAGTCCTGACCCGTGCGGGTTGCGAGATCGGCTGCGTGGCGGACCGATTCGAGATCCTCGGGATGGATGAGGGCACGCAACTCGGCCCGGGTCAGCGCCCGCCGCTCCGGGGGGAGCCCGAGGATGGCCGCGGCGCGGACGGACAACTCCACGTGCTGGCGGTCAAGGCTCACCTGCCAGTCGCCGATCGCGAGGGAGGAGAGCGAAAAATTCAGACGGTCGAGCGTGGTCTTCAGTTGCTCACTGGTGCGGCGGAGGTGCTGGGCGGAGCGCGCCATCGCGTTGCCGACAAAATCCGTCTCGCTCAAGCCACTCGGTTCAAACGCCACGGCCTCCCCGCGGCCGATGGCCTCCGAACTTGCCACGAGCGAATCCATGCCACGCGTGACGGCGCGCAGGATCCATGCAGCCAGCAAGCCGGCGGTCGCCAGCAGGACCGCCGAGAGCGCGAGACCCAGCCAGAGAATCTTCTGAGCCGAAGCAAAAAGTGCAGCCTTGGGTGCCGACACGATCGTCACCCAGCCCGAGTCGCGCGCACGGTGAAACGCCGTGATGACCGCCACTCCATCCAGGGTGACGGTGTCGTGCACGCCCTCGTTCCGCGCCTCCAGGCGCGCGCGCAAGTCTCCGGTTGCCTGTTGACCAATGTACTTGTCCAGCTCGCGACTGCGTGCGAGCACGCGGCTCTCGCGATCGATGATGGACACAAGACCGGCAGGCGCCGCGTAGCGCTCCAGTTCCAGTTCCTGCGCCAGTTCGGCGGGCTCGATGACCAGCGTGAGGGTGTAACGCAGCTGACCTTGCTCAAGGTAAGGGAGCGAGGCATGCAGGAGGGGCGGGCTGCCGTCGGAATGCTGGACCAGGTCCGAAATAAAAGTCCGCCCGGCGGCCATCGCCGCGTAGCGCGTAGAAAGGGGTCAGACTGTTGTTTGTTGATTCTTAACGTTTCGCTCTCGACAGATAGCTGCGCACGGAGGCGGGCTTCCCTAGTTTCAGCGTCATGGCCA
>CAYOSX010000018.1:6220-30940 GCA_964406745.1 uncultured Opitutus sp. | reverse complement strand
CGATGCAGGCCAAACCACGTCTCATCCTGTCCGGGCACGTCCATCGGCCCAAAGCTCTATGGTCTCGGTTATCTGCGACCGACTGCCTCGTCCTGGTTCCAGGTCATGATGAACAATCGCCGATCCCTCAGCACTGGGTACTCGATACGAAACGTGCGTCAGCGACACACAATACCGGGATCGAGATAAGCCTGTAACTAGCCTCAAAGTTGCTTGGCGAGATCGGCGTCGCTCGGCGTCTTATTGTCACCCTTATTGTCACCTGAGCACTACCGGGAAAACAGAAGTGCCGCATCTCTCTCGAGATGCGGCACTTCAATCGTTGGCGTCCCCACGGGGATTCGAACCCCGGTTCTCACCGTGAAAGGGTGGTGTCCTGGACCGGGCTAGACGATGGGGACGAAAAGAACGAAAGAGGGCGGAAGTTAGGGCGTGGGTTACCTCGCGCAAGGCAAAAATCCGGGGCGAGTATGCCAATGCCTTGCTCCTGCTTGCCCGGGCGCCGCCGCGCCGGTCTGCTGCGGTTTACCGCCTTCCCCGAAGACGGGCGGAAGGCGCCGGGCTAGACGCGGCGCCTTCCGGCGACGGACGGGGTCCCTGTGGGCGGCTGAATAGGTTCGAGGCGTGTCGGGGCCCGGAGGTTCAGAGTGACGGACAGGAGTGTCCGTCCTCCCAGGGGCGACCCGCGCTCAGAACTCGTAGGTTGCCGTCAGGGTGAACCGACGCGGTGGCTGGATGTAGTAACGATCCGCCACGTACTGGGTCACGCCGCTCACCGTGTAGTTGTTGAAACGCGTCGGTTGCACCAGCTCCTTGTCGAAGAGGTTCGAGACGTTCAACTGCAGGCGGAGGGGGTTGTCCCAGAAGCGCATCCGGTAGCTCAGGGCGGCCGTCACCAGCTCGTAGCTGTCGGCATACAGGTAGTCGAAGGCGTTGCCGGGACGATTCGTGATAAGGCGTTCGCCGCGCATCTGTACGCCGCCACCGATTCCCAGGCCTTTCAGGCGACCGGAGCTGATCGTGTAGTTCGTGTAGAGATTCGCGGTGTAGTCGTAGGCGCCGTTGAGGTCCCGACCCTGGGCAAAGCTCGCGATCCGGTTTTCAATCGTCGCGATGTTATTGTTGATGCGCGTGGCGATTGCCGGGTCGGTCTGCGCGGCCGCTCCGCTCCGCCATGCCGCGACGTTCTGGTTGAAGTATGCAATCGTCGTGGCGAAGCCGTCGATCTGCTCAGCCTGGGGGAAGGCAATGTTGAACAGCAGCCGCCAGTTCTTGGTGATGTTCGCGGTGAGGTCGAGCTCCACGCCTTTGCCCTCCTGGGAGAAGGTGTCGTTGTAGCCGGCGGTGACTTCGTTGCTAGAGTTGAGATCGTCCCAAATCGCATTGATCTCGTTGGCCGATCCTCCGGTGCGGCGGTTGGTCTCCTCGCTGATGTAGTACGATAACGACCCGTTTACGCGGCCGTCGAAGAGGCTGAATTTCACGCCGAGGTCGATGCCCTCGGATTCAAGCGGGGGAATCGCCCCGCCGTCGATGCCGACCGCGGCCGTGGCAGGTTGGAACGACTCCGCGAAGTTCACGAAGGCATTGATCGTCCGCGTAACCTCAAACACGGCGCTGCCCGTGAGCGTGGTCACGTTGACCTTGGGGTCGTTGGTCTCGCCCGTGTAGCCGGTCCACTCAAAGGTGACGGGATCGAGTACTTGGTTTGCACGCTCCACGTTGAGGAAGTCGCGCCGGGCGGCCACGACCGTCTTGAGGCGGCGGCTTTTCAACCACGAACCCGACGCGGCGGCCTGCAGGTAGGTGAGTTCGTTGTCGTTGTAACGTCCGCTGAGCTGCGCGTACTTGCTCTGGATGCCCGAGACAGTGTCGGTGCCCGCCGGCAACCCGAGCCCGGCCGAGAGCCGGTCCTCGTAGGTGCGCACGTTGATGCGATTGGCTGCCTGGTTGAGTCGCGGATCGGTGCCGTTGGTGCGCACGAGTTCGTTGTCGGAAATGTAGAACGTGTCCCAGCGCTGACCGGCGGAAACGAGCAGGCGTTGCTCGAACCAGTCGTGCTCGAAGAGGTACGCGGCGGACATGCGGTACTCGTGCAGTTCGTTGGACTGGTTCTGCTGGCGGCGGCGGTCCTCGGTGTAGCGCTTGCCGAAGTTGGGGTTGGCGGCACCCGTGGGCAGGAAGCGGTTGACGTCGATCGTGACCGACTGAGCGAAGTGCTGGATGACCTCGCGCTCCTGCTTCTGCTTGTTGCCGGCGAGTTCGAGGAAGAGTTTGTCACCCACCTGGTGCTCGAGGAAGAAGGCGCCCACGCGGTAGGGCTGGTGCACGACGGCGTCGGGCGACTGGTAGCTGCGAGAGAGGCGGTCGACGGTGGGCGCGTTGGCGGGTGCAAGGTCGAAGGGCGTCGTGAGCATCTGCCGGACGGTGCCGCTCGTGCGGCCCCAATTGCGCCAGTTGACGATCCCGAGATCCGGCGAGCCGGGGGCCCAGGTCAGCTGCTCAGCTGTGTAACGGCTGAGGCCGCCGCCGAAATTGCCCGACGTCTGCGGGGCGGATACGGTGGTGGTGCCGTCCCAATTGCTGAAGTTGTCGAAGGGGAAGAAACCGACCACGCGGTCGACCACTCCCCATTCGAGCTCGCCGCGCAGCTCTGTCTTCGGCGTCAGCCGGTACGTCCCGGTGAGGTAAACGCCCTCCCGGTCGGTCCGCTGCGCATCGACCCAGTCGTCGCTGTGGTCGAAGAGGCCAGCGACACGGAGGGAGAACTTGTCGGTCAGGGCCCGGTTGATATCGAGCGTGACGCGATTGCCATCGAAGCTGTTCCAGCGGTAGGCGATTTCGTTGGTGTTGGCGTTGACAGCGCGCTTCGAACTGACGTTGGCGATACCGCCGACGCCGGCGTCGCCGAAGACGACGGAGTTGGGGCCGCGGGCAAAGTCGATGCGGCTGGTGTTGTAGACGTCGGAGTTGACGTACCAGCGGAAGTAGTTGCGCGACTGGAAACCGGCTCCGAGGGAGCGGAAGTTGACCTGGTAGTCGTTGAAGATCTGCGGACCGCTGGCGGAGTAAACGGAGTTGGAATTAGGCGCCCAATCGGCCGCCTCGAGGAAGTTGTTGGCGGCAATGTCGTCGAGGAATTCGCGTGTGAGCACGGTGATGGCGGCGCCGGTGTCCTTCAACGACGTGGCCAGGCGACCGCCAGCGAGGGATTGCGTGGCGGTGTAGCCTTCATCGCGACCGGCGGTGATGGAGAAAGGAGAGAGCGTGACGACCGACTCTTCGCCGGGCGGCGGAGTCGGAGTGGTCTGGGCATCGAGGTCGCCAGCGGCGGCGAAGCCGAGGGCGAGGATTGCGGTGGATACAGTCTTGAGAAAAGTCTTCTTGGGTTTCATCGGAGGTTCGGACGGGTGTGGTGTTGCGGAGGTCGCGGCTTCCTGGCCGCGGAGGGCGCCCTTGCGGGCGACGACGACGAAGGCGCCGCTCGCCCTATCCGGGACGGCCTCGAGTGGGGTGCCCACCAGCATCCGCTTGAGCGCAGCGGGGCCCGTCATCTTTCCGCGTGCGGGGCGGGTGAGCACTCCCGCCACGATGTCCGACTGATAAAACACCTGCAGGCCCGTCTGCCGGATGAGCTCGGGCAGGGTCTCCGCCGCGGGCCCTGAAGCAACCTGTACGTCCGCGGCAACGCTTTCCTCCCCTGCCCTCGTGGCCGGCGCGGCAAGCACGAACAGCAGGCACGCCCCGATCCAGCAGAGGTGTCGGACACGACTGGTAAGGGAGCGGCGAAGGGCCGGCATGAGGAATGGGACGACTCCGGAGCGGGAGCATGGCGAGGGGGTTCTCGCCTCTTGAGATGCTCCGACGACTGATTTCCACCAAAAGGAAATCAGCCGGAAAACCCTAAATCGAATCCTTTTTGGTCCGCAGCCGGATCTCGCCGTCGCCCGTCTGCTCGATGCGAGCGCCAAAACCCGACTCCAACAGGCGCGCGAAACCATCGATGTTGTCCGAGCGGATCGTTCCGCTGAAACGGGTGGCCGCCAAGGCTTCGTCGAGCAAGACGAGTTGCGTGTCGTTGAGCCAGTTCAGCTCCTCGACAATCTCGGCGAGCGGCTTCTGGCGGAAGGTCATCAACCCGTGTTGCCACGCTAGGCGCTCCTGCACGCCCTGCTTGGTCAACGTCGCCACGGCGGCGGCGGTTTGCGCGGTGATTGGAATCGAAACCTGTTGAAGCGCTTGTACGAGCGCGACGGGCTCCACCGTCGTGGAGGCGCCGGCGCCCGCGTCGGGTTCATCCCGTGCGAGCACGGCCACGGTGCCTTCCGCGACGACCACCTCGACGCTGGCGTCATCGAGCCGCACATCGAAGGCCGTCCCCACCGCGCGGACGACGACGCCCGCCGCCTCCACGACGAACGGGCGGGCCGGATCCGGTTGCACCATGAAGAAGGCTTGTCCGTGCCGAAGGACGATCCGGCGCTCACCCTCACTGAAACGCACGTCGATCTCGGCGCCGGTCCCCAGCTTGGCCGTGGAGCGGTCGGGCAGGAGTTGACGGTTCTCGTGGCGCGGCGCGGACTCGGCAATCTCCACACGGTCCGCTGGTCGCCAGGCCACCCATGCCAGTGCCATGCAGGCGGCTGTGGCGAGGCATGCGGCCAGACGCCACGCAGGCCATGAACGCGTCCGCGGAGGCGCAAGCAAGTCGGGGTTGGGGCGGCGGGTGTGTTCGGGCCGCCAGTCGGCGAGCTTGTTGAGGCGCTGCCAATGCTCGCGGTAACGTTGCATGGCCTCGCCGTTGCGCGGATCGGCAGCCAGCCATTCGATGTAGGCATCCTGCTCGGCCGGGGTGAGTCCCCGGTCAAGACGGAGCGTCCACACCGCGGCGTCCGCCTTGCCATCGGGCGGCGTGGAGTCGTCGGGAGTGTTCGGAAAGGGAGCCATGCGAAACGTCAAAGGAGGGGGCGGCGGGCCTTTTTCTCGAAGAACGCGGCGAGTTTGCGGAGCCCGATCGCACCTTGGTTCTCGACGGTGTTCTCGGAGATCCCCAGTTCGCGCGCGATTTCCTGCTGGGACAGGCCGTAAATTTTGCGGAGGGTGACGATTTGACGGCAGCGATCGGGCAGCGCCTGAATGGCCTGGGTGAGCAGTTCCAATTCCTCGGAGTGAATCACCGAGCCCGATACATCAGCCGTCTCATCTTGGACGTCCAAGTCCGACAAATCCGCCATATCGATTTGCGGTCGCACGGCACTTTTTCGGTGCGCCGCGATCACCAGATTGCGGGCCGTGACAAAGAGGAAGGCCTTGGGCGACCGCACCTCGCCGCCCTCCCGCGCGCGCAACACGCGGAGGATGGACTCCTGCACGATGTCGTCGATGTCGCGCTCCGAGGGAAAACGCGACCGCAGCCACGCGCGCAACATCGCTTCGTGCGGCTGCAAATGGTGGCGATACCATTGGTGGGACTCGGAACCTTCCGGGGGCATGGTGGGCTCGATGGGCGGAGCGGACGGAAACTACACCACTCCTGCGCGCGCGGAAGCCGGGCGACAAGGCAATTCAGGGATGGAAGCCGGTGGCGGTGGGCCGAGTCTGGTCGCAAGCGATTCTGGACGGACAAGAGTGTCCGTCCTCCCAGGCCGGGGCGCAGCGGCTCAGTCGCGTTTCTTCAACCAGCCTTCGGCGCGCAACCACTCCTCGAGGCGCAGGTGCCAGGTCGACACCGGGTTGGCCGAGGGGCGGATGCCGTAGCCGTGTCCTCCGCGCGTATAAATGTGCAGTTCGGCGGGAACGTTCGCGGCGCGCAGCGCGATGTAGAGTTTGGCGGCGTTCAAGCCGCGCAACACGTCGTCGTGCGTCACCGCCACGAATGTCGGGGGAAATGCCGGGGTAATGCGGATGTTTGGATACAACTCGCCCGCCGTGCGCTCGTCGCCGAGGTACGCAGGATAGATGGGCATGAGGAAGTCCGGAGCCTTCACGAGGTCATCGATGTCATCCTGGCGCGGATACGTGCGCTCCGCGCCCGACACGGCCGTCATCACCACGAGGTGCCCGCCCGCCGAGAAGCCCATCATGCCCACGCGATCCGGGTCGAAGCCCCAGGCCGAGGCGTTCGCGCGCATCAGGGCGAGCCCGCGCTGGGCATCCTTCAGCGGCTGTTCGTGCGGCGTGTCGGGGTGGCGGCGCGGCACCCGGTACTTCAACACGCCGACGCTCACGCCAAGGCGGTTGAACCACGCGGCCAGCTCCACGCCCTCGAGGTTCCAGGCAAGGATGTTGTAGCCGCCCCCTGGGCAGATGAGCACGGCTGCGCCGGTGCTCAACTCCGAGGGGGCGCGATAGAACGTCAACGTCGGCTCCGTCACGAGCGGGATACGCTCGATGCCGTCGTTGCGCGGTTCGGGCAGGGTCACCTTCGACGTATCGAAGGATTCATCGCCTGGGACGGGACCGGGCCAGACATTGACGACATGCGGGTCGGACGTCTGGGCGGCGAGGACGGACGAAATCACGAGAAGGATGGACAGGAGGCGAAGCGTGATCATGGGGGGGGTGCCGCACTGTCTCGCGCCCTTGCCACCGGGGCGAGACCGAAAGCGCAGGCCGGCCAACGCCCGCTCACCCGCTGCTGAGCACGCTGAAGTCCGCGAAGAGTGCGTAGATCAGGAACACCAGAACAAGCAACACCGCGCCGGCGAGGCGGGCATGTTTCCATGGGGTGAGGTTGACCGCCTTCGCGTCCACATGCACCCACGCCTCGGCCGTGGGCCGAAGCCGGCCGATCACGAGCATGGTCACGACCAGCAGAACGAAAACCGCACCAAGGAAGTGAAACTCGTGCATCGCCGCCACCCAGCTGTCGAACGGTGGAATGAAGTAGCCGCCCGCGATCAGCGTAAACCCGGCGACCAGCGCGATCTTTGCCGCCGACGCCGGTACCCGCCGGGAGAGCATGCCGACGACCACCACCGCAAAGATGGGGATGAAGTAGATGCCGTTCATCTTCTGGAGGTATTTGAAGATGCTTTCCTGGCCGGCCAGGAGGGGCGCAAGCGTCATGGAAATCGCCGCCATGATCCATCCGAAGACTTTTCCGGCCGCGACAGTCTGCTCATCCGTTGCGTTGCGCCGCAGCACGCCACGATACAGACCGAGGCTGAAGAGGGTCGTCGTGCTGTTGAGCGCCGAGTTGAACGAGCTCAGGATCGCACCCACCATGACCGCGGCAAAAAAGCCCGCGAGCGGCGCGGGCAGGACCTCGCGCACGAGCAGGCCATAGGCGTGGTCGGGCTTGACCCCTTGCGACGCGAAGAGGTGATACGCAATCAAGCCGGGCACGACGAGGTAGAGAGGGCCGAGCAACTTGAGCGCACCCGTGAGCAGCACGCCCTTTTGTCCCTCGGCAAGGGAACTCGCCCCGAAGGTGCGCTGGATGATCTGCTGGTTGGTGCACCAGTAGAACATATTCAGCAGCAGCACGCCGGTGAAGAGGGTGCCGAACGGAACCGATTTCCCTTCGCCGGCGATGGAGTTGAAATTGGCGGGGTTCGCCTCACGCAGCTGACGCCAGCCCTCGCCCATGCCTTCGCCCCCGCTCACCGCCTGAAGGCCGAACCAGGTGATCATCAAGCCGCCCGCCAGCAGGCCCACGCCGTTGAGCGTGTCGGACACCGCCACCGTACGCAGTCCGCCGAAGAGCGCGTACACCGAGCCGAGCAAGCCGACCAGCCACACGGTCAACCAGAGGATCGCCGTCGGCGACTCGATGCCCGTCAGCGCCGGCAGGTCGAGAATCGCCGCCAGGCCCGTGGCCCCCGTGTAGAGGATGATCGGGAGCAGGATGACCGCGTAGGCCACGAGAAAGATCAGGTTCGTGATGACCTGCGTGCCGTGATCGAAGCGGTTCTCCAGGAACTGCGGCACCGTCGCCACACCACTGCGCAGAAAACGTGGCAGGAAGAAGAGCGCCATCGTCACGAGCGCGACAACCGCGAGAACCTCCCAGGCCATCACGCTGAGGCCGTCGTTGAACGCCGCACCGTTGAGACCGACCAGCTGCTCGGTGGAAAGGTTGGTCAGCAGCAGGGATCCGGCGATGAGGGGAAACGTCAGGCTGCGTCCGGCAAGAAAGTAACCCGTGCCACTGTGATGATCGTCACGGCGGGTGATCCGCCACGTGATGAAGCCGACGAGACCGGTGAAGAACAGGAACGAGACAAGCGTGAGGAGGGGCATGGCTGGAGGTAGGGTGGAAGCGAATACAGGAGAGGCATTCGCTTCACGCCGCAGGCGGGGGCGCGCAGAGGTTATGCGGGACCGCCGGTCTGCATTCAAGGACGGCCTTGCACAAGATGTTACCTTCCTTTGGCCACGCTCACAATTCCCCCAATCGGGTGATGAATGCCCGTTGCCTTCACGCCAGCGATCGGCTTTTTCCTCGCTCGATGAATCCTGCCCCGATCAGCGCCCTGTTGCTCCTCTTGCTCGTCGCCCTCGCGGCCCCGGCCCGGGCCGCCTCCATATCACCCTTCGGCCCGCTGCCCGCCCACGCGCAGGCTCGCGCCGCCGCCGTCAAGGTCAGCGTTGCCCCGGATCGCGCCGACTGGACCTACGCCGTCGGGGAACGCGTCCGTTTCGTGGTGCGGGCCACCGCGGACAACCATTCTCTCGCCGGCGCCTCCGTGACCTACCGCGTGGGCCCCGAGATGCTCCCCGCCGAGGAGCGCACGGCCACCCTCCCCGCGGAGGGCCTGACCATCGACGGCGGCACGATGAACGCCCCGGGATTCATTCGCTGCATCGCGACGATCGAGGTCGCCGGGAAAACCTACCGCGCCTCGGCGACGGCCGGCTTCTCGCCTGAGAAGATCCAGCCCACGCAAACGGATCCAGCGGACTTCGATGCCTTCTGGAAGGCCGGTCTCGACGAGCTGGCGAAGATCCCCCTCGAAGCCCGCCAGACGCTGCTTCCCGAGGCCGGCACCGACACGGTCGACGTTTACCATGTGAGCTTCCGCACCTACGGCAGCGCACGCGCACGGATCTACGGTATCCTTTGCAAACCCAAGGCACCCGGTCGGTACCCGGCCGTGCTCAACGTCCCCGGCGCCGGCGTGCGTCCCTATGCGGGATTGAAGGACCTCGCCGCGCGCGGGGTGATCACGCTGCAGATCGGCATTCACGGGGTCCCTGTCAATCTGCCGCAGGAGCTCTACGACCAGCTCGGCGCAGGCCCGCTCAACGGCTACCCGACCTTCAACCTCGATAATCGCGACACGTACTATTACCGCCGCGTCTACCTCGGTTGCGTGCGCGCAAACGATTTCCTCGTTTCCCTGCCCGACTTCGACGGGCGCAACCTGCTCGTGACCGGCGGTAGCCAGGGAGGACAACTTTCCATCGTCACCGCCGCGCTCGACCCGCGCGTGCAGGCGCTCGCCGGGTACTACCCGGCCTACTCCGACGTCACCGGCTACCTGCACGGCCGCGCCGGAGGTTGGCCTCACATGATGCGACCCGACACCCGCAGCGGCGCGCCCGCCTTCCACGCGACGCCCGAAAAGATCGCCGTCACCGGCTACTACGACGCGGTCAACTTTGCCCGCCGCCTGAAAGTGCCCGCGCACTTTGCGTGGGGCTACAACGACGAGGTCTGCCCGCCGACCTCGATGTACGCCGCCTACAACGTCATCACTTCGCCCAAAACCCTCACCCTCGCGCTCGAGACCGGCCACAACACCGTGCCCGAGGAAACGGCTGTCATCGACGCGTGGATACGCGAGCGGATTGGCGTGGAATAAGGGAGTCCCTGGGAGGACGGACACTCTTGTCCGTCGGGATCGAGTCGGTCCGATCCGTCCGATCAGCCCGGAATAAGAACATTCATCAATCCCGACGGACAGGAGTGTCCGTCCTCCCAGGAGCCTCCCGCCGGCGCTACTTTGCACCCGTCAGCAGCGCCACGACGTCGGCTTGGTTGAACTGCTTCGCGATATCGAGCGCGGTCACCTTGTGTTGGGAAACGATCTGGGGATCCACGCCCCGCGCGAGCAGGAGCTTCACCATGTCTACGCCGCCCGAGGCCGCGGCCTCGTGGAGGGGAGTGCCGCCGGCGGCGCTGAGCAGATTGGGATCCGTTCCGGCGTCGAGCAACGCCTGAGCGATCTCTACGCGGCCCTTGGCTGCGGCGAGGTGCAGGGGCGTCCAGCCGGTGCGGTCACGCAGCGTGGCGTCGGCCTTCGCCTTTATGAGTTGGTTGACCAGGCCCAGATCACCGCGATCGACGGCGAGGTGCAGCGGGCTGCGCCCCGAGGCGTCCGGCCGGGAAGGATCGGCCCCGTTGTCGAGCAGGACCTCGGCGATCGCGGCCTGCTTGCGCAGGATCGCTTGATGCAATGGCGCGAGACGCGCCCCGTCCGGCCCCTTCGCAGCCGCCGGATCGCGCGCCAGGTGGCGCTTCACGTCGTCGACGTCGCCACGCGCAATGGCCTCATCGATCGTCTTGTACTTCGGTTCCGCCGCCAGACCCAGGGCTGCAATCAAGGCGAAGAGGAAGGCGATTCGGAAAGGAGCGAGGCGGGGGTTCATGCCGCTACGCTGCCCCGGGCGGGCCGGCGGCGCAAGACCGACCAGGGCGGAAACCGTTGCCGGTCCCGCCACCATCCGGCTTCATGGTCGGTGCTTGTGCCGCGTTCGGCATTCCGCGAGCGCGGCGGCGAGACTCGCGGCGCGCCTTTCAAGGACGGACAGGAGTGTCCGTCCTCCCGGTGCGGTCAGAAGGAGAACGTGTTCGACACTCGCCACGTACGACCCTGCTGGATACGGTAATTGGCGAAGGTGCCGTCGGGGTTGGCGCGGACGGGAATCAGCTCGTCCCCGTTGAACGCGTTCGTGACGTTGAGCTGGATCGACCAGTCGACCTTGCCGTTCATGATCGGACGGCGGTAGCGCAGCCACAGGTCGATGCGCTTGTTCGAGTCCCGCTCGAAGCCGTTGTCGATGTCCGCGATCGGCGTGCCGTTGTCGTCGAAGTAGTACGGGAAGCCAATGGTCGAACTGGACTCCCACCGCACGGCACCGCCGACGCCGAAGCCCTTGAGGGTTCCGTCGTTGAAGGTGTAATTCGCGAGCATGTTGGCGCGCCACTCGACGAGTTCGGGCGCGGGCTGGCCGTTGAGCTGCTGGACCACGCCATACGGGATCCAGTTCTCCAGCGTCCAGAAGTCCGCCATCGTTGCATTCAGCCAGTTATAGCCGCTGCGCATGGCGCCGGCAGCGGTGGGCGTGCCGTCGGGATTGACCATGGCGTTGTGGATGAACTGGTAGACGGCGTCGACGGACGGACCGGGGACGTTGGTGCGCACCGCCTCGGCCTGGGAAACGTTGAGGGTGAGGCGCAGGGCGCGGGTGGGATTGGCGGTGAGCTCGATCTCGTAACCTTCGGAAACATTGTCCTCGGTCGTCACGAACCGCGTCGAGAAACTCGCGTCCCGGTCCATGGGCGCCCACGTGCCGGTGTTGAGCCATGAATCGACGAAGCCCGGGAAGGCGGCGGCGAAATCCTGCTCGAATTTGCGCCAGGCCGGACCGTGGACGGTCTCCTGCGCGCCGATGCTCCATCCCGGCTGTGTCGCGAGCGCCTCGTAGTCCAGCCGCAGGTCGCCGCTCTCGATGTCGTTGATCATCTCGCGCGGGTTGAGCGTGAGGAACTGGTTGAAGCGGAAGTTGGCGTTGGGAATCTGCACCGAGCTGGAGTTCAACACCGCCGTCTCGTACTTCATCACGCGGAGCGAGTAGCGATTATCCTTGGTGGAGAAAAGGACACCGTACTCTTCCGTCCGGCCTTGGGGCGGAGCAAGGAAGTTGCCGTTCACATCGCGGCGGCCCGAGGTCGGGTTGAAGTTTTCGCCCTCGTTGTAGGAGAGCGAGATGTTGAACGGCAGCTTGTCGCCGATGCCCTTGAAGTCATTGAGGTGGGCGACGACGCTGAAGTTGCGCGACTGCACGGTCAGGCTGTCGCGTGAGGTGGACGGATTGGCGAGGGTGTAAACCGAGGGATCCAGGTTGGCGCTGTTGTAGGGGTTCGGCAGCGACGAGGTATCGTAGCGAGCGGAATTGCTCCGGTCCTCGCGCCAGCCGTAGGTGCCCACGATCGCGCCATTGAACAGGTACCCCTGCCACGTCAGCACCTTTGAATCGACCTCGTTGCGGCTGAGCGTCGCGGCGCGGGTCGCCCTTTCGTAGTCGGCCTGATTCCCGCTGAGCGCGTCGATGATGGTGAACTCGCCCGTGCGCCAGCCCACGTAGTTGGCAGGGTTGGCAGCCTGCTCCCAGTTCTGACCAAGCGGATTGCGCCAAGGCGCATTGGGGGCCACCGATCCGTTCCACGTCGTGTCGAAATACCGCATCTGGATCGTCCCGCCTTCCGGGATCACGTAGCGATCGAGATTGCCGATGTTGGCGCCGGACAGGGAATTGCGTCCCAGCAGGCTGTCGCCCAGGTAGTAGCGGAGCGAAACGCGGTTGGGATTGGAGAACAGGTTCTGGGTCGGACCCGCGAGCGCGAGCATGTCATCCCCATAGACATGGCGTTGGAAGTTGCGGACGTCCGAATCGGTCGTGTCCTCGGAGTAGGCCGCGTTGAAGACATGACGCCCGAGCAGCTTTCTGAGCCAGCCGGCATTCTCGCCGCCTTTGCGGAAGTCATGATCGAAATAGGCGGAGGCACGGAAGCCTTCGATCTCGCTTTCCTGAATACGATTGGCCCCGAAGGTGGTCTCCTGCACGTAGGGCCGCCCAAAGTCGGGGTTGGGGTTGCCTTCGATGTCCTCGAGGGCCGTGTCCACGAAGATGCGGGCGGCATCGGAGAGGAAGGTCGTCTGGCCGCGGGTCACGTTCTCCTCGAAGAAGGACAGCTCGTATCCAAACTTCTGATTCATGAAGGTGTTGGCCAGGACGACGCGAAGCTGGTCGAAATCGTTCCATTCCCGCTTGTTCGGTCCGTCGAGCAGCTGGTCGTAGAAGTTGTAGATGCTCGGGTCCGTGATCTGCGGCGGGATGAACGCATTTCCGAAAGGATGACCCTGCGAAACCAGGAAGGCGTTGAACGCCTGCAATGGCATGTCGGCGTAGGAACTGCCATAGCCGTAGAGACGGCGGCCGGCGTTGGGATTGCCGGTGTAGACGGTGCCGTTGGGATTGAGTACCCCGTGCACGAAGACCCGGCCGGGGCGCCAGAAATCATCACCGCCGGCGGAGTTCACGTGCAGGCGCGTGCCAAAGGCGTCGAACCACTGGGCGATGCCGGTGGGCAGCTGGCGACCCACGATCTGGTCGAAGGTCAGACCCGCCTGATTGATGGACTGGGTGTAAGCGGGGATGACGCCGTTGGCAAAGCCGCGGAAATTTGTGCCCGCGGGCAGCTGCATCGGATTGGTGGATACGGGCTGGACCCACGCGGTCATCCAATCGAGCGGAGGCGCGGTGCGCGGCCGGTTGCTTTCACCGTCACCCGTCTCGTAATCGAGCGTGAGGTCGAAGGTCATTCCGTTGCGGTTGAGAAACCCCGGCCGGTAGGTTCCCGAGGCAAACAACCGGTCCTCGTCGTCATAGGCCGGATCCTGCTGAAAGTCCTCCCGGTCGGCCAGCCCGGCCACGCGCACGGCGAGTTCGCCGGGCACGATGACCTTGTTGTAATTGGCGGTGATGCGGGTCGTGCCGTGTTCATCGAACGTGAACTGGACCTGGCCGGCATCCTTGCGAAGGTTCGCCGTGTCGGTGGTTGCATTGATCACACCACCCGGACTGCCGAGGCCGAAGAGGATGCTGTTCGGGCCGCGCAGCAAGTCGATGCGCGACACATTGTAGCCGTCCCAGGCGACGTTTGTGCGAAAATAGTTGCGCGTATTGTCCGCACTGACGAGACCGCGCACACGGGTGTTGGTGTTGGGACTGAAGTGCTGGCCCGACTCCGCCGTCTGGCCCCATGAACCGGTGTTGGGCGCATTCTGAAAATTGCCGGTGACGCCGCCCACTTCCATGCCGGTGGCATAGGCGAGCGCGGACTGATTGTCGGTCGCGCCGATGTCGCCGAGAAACTCCGGCGTGAGCACGCTGACCGCCGTTCCGATGTCACGGAGATTGGTGCGCAGGCGGGTGCCGGCGAGGGTGGACGTGGCCATGTAGCCCACGTCCTCTGTGCCCTCGACGAGGAAGGGATTGAGCGTGACGACCGACTCTTGGGAAGCGGCGGGAGCGGATGAAGTTGGCGCAACCGGCTGCGCGGCAAGCGGGCCGGCAGCGACGATCAGCAGGTAAACCGCCACGCAAGCGCGCGGCCGGCGGATGGGCACAATGGTGCCATGGTGGTCATTCATAGGGGGCAGGGTACGGGGTGTGAGGAGGTGGCAGAGAGCCATGAGCGGCAGTCGACGCCCACGCCCCGTGTTCTGCGCGAACCGGAATGCCACGGCAATTTACCGCCAATTCATCCCGTTAAATGTTTCCGTTAACCTGCGACCCGATTCGCACTCATCGACGGCGCACGGGAAGCGTCGCCCCTTCCACCCAGTCCACCGGCAGCACGAGCCGGTGGGCACGCTCGGGCCGGCCCCACTCATTGTGATGCATCGACGAAATCAAAAGGTCGACCCCCGCCGCGCCAAGCTGGGGAACCATGGCACTTGAACCGGACAGCAGTCGGGTGTCCGTCGGCCCAACCAGCACCGAGGAAATCGCGACGTCCTGGGGAACCCGCACGCCGGCATCAAGCAGCCACGTTTGGAGGATGTGCCCGAAGCCAATCACCACATCGGGCCGGACCTCCTTCATCCACCGAAGGAACGACTCGCGGTTGTGCAACTCGTCCGTCCACAGCGGCAGGCGTTCCTTCGCGGGCAGGAGCCGCTGCGCGGCAAGGGAGGCGCCGTAGCGGATGGGATCCTCGACTGCCGGAGGCGAGTGGGTCCCGAGGGCACCGCCAATCCGGCGGTAACCCCGGGCTTTTGCCTCGGCCCACGCGCGCAAGGTGGCCTCGAAGGTGTCGGGCATGACGGCGTGGTAGGGCAGCCGCTCCCACCCGACGCCGAGACAGACCACGGTGAAATCGCTTGTATCCATCGCCTGGATGCCAGGTTCGCTGGCGGGCGCAAGCTGGGGAATGAGCACGCCGCGAATGCCGCGGTTTCGCAGGACACGGGCCGTCCCCGCCGGGCCGCCTGCCGAAGCCACGTCGAAGACTTCCAGCCGGTAACCGCGGTGCTCCGCCTGCGCCCGCGCGCCCGGTTGAAAGCGCGTGTGCTGACGAAAATTAGCGCTGCGCCGGTCCACCAGATAAATGAGGCAGCTCCCCTCACCCTGTTCGTGCCCAGCCCATCGGTCGCGGGCCAGCGCGGAGAGCACGGGGTCCGGCCGGTATCCGAGCTCCTCCGCCGCCCGGCGAACCCGTTCGCGAGTGGGTGCGGAGATGCGCCGGTCGTCCCGCAGCGCGAGCGAGACGGTGGCCTTCGTCAGGCCCAGCTTTGCCGCGATATCGGATTGGGTGATTCGTTTCGGCACAGCGGTCCGATGCCCGCGCGACCGGCCCGCTTTGTCGAGTCCGAACGCTCACCGACGCCGCAACCGGACGCCGGACTGGAGCGGGTGCGGCCTTGTTTCAGCGCTCAATCGCGAGCAGCCCCTTCATCTTCGCGACGACGGACGCATAGGTCGGATCTGTCACGAGGTTGCGCCACGCAAAGGGATCCGCCCGCACGTCGATCAGCTCGGGGTCCTGCCCGCCCGGTCGCTCCGTGTAGCGGAACTGGCTCGTGCGAACGCTGCGGATCAGCTCCGCATTGCGCTCCGGCCCGACGTAATCGTCGGGGAACTTCGACGGCGCCCCTCGATAATAGGAGTAAACCCGATCCGGAAACGCCTTTGCCGTGCCCCGGATCAGTCCCACCAGACTGCGGCCGTCGAGCGGCGTCGCCGGCAGGGGGAGTCCCGCGAGCTCGACCAGCGTGGGGTAGACGTCGAGCAGCCCCACGGGCGTGTCCACCACGGATTCGGTGCGCGCGCCGGGAACACGGACCAGCAGGGGTGTTTGCAATGCGCGGTCCCACATCACGCCCTTGCCATACCGGTTCTCCCGTTCGCCCAGGGCATAACCGTGGTCGCCGAAGAGTACGATGATTGTATTGTCCGCCTGACCGGTCCGCTCCAACTCGTCCAACAACGTGCCCACGTAGTGATCGACCGAGGTCACGGCAGCGAAGTAGTGCGCCATCATCGCCCGACGGATTTCCGACGAAAGCCCGTCCTCCGTTCCGGGCTGCGCCATGGGATTCATCGAGGCCGCGGGGAACAGATCGAAGTAACGCTGGTGCGCAATCCACGGCAGGTGGGGCCGTCGAAACCCAACCGCGAGGAAGAATGGCTTCTCGCTGCGGGAGAACTCCCCCAGGAGCTCCCTCGCCCGCCGCGCCGTCCGGCCATCGAAGAGCGCGTCCTCCGCCAGTCCGTCGTCCATCACCTGCGTGCGCCCGTCTTCACCCACCAGTTCGGGATAGTGGGCCGAGCGCACCACGTGGTCCTCGAGTCCGAGCACGGGAATCTCGATGCCCGTCCAGACATGTTTCTCCGTCCCGTCCGGCTCCTTCATCCGGGGCTCCTCGGTGATGTCCCAGATCTCCGGAACGTCCCGCCCGATGTGGAAGACCTTGTCGAGACGTGCGGTGACGTAGCCGTTGGCCTTGAAGTGCTCCGGCAAATACACCGCATCCGCCAGCGCGCCGTCGCGTCCGTAACGGGAAAAATCATGCATGCCCGTCCGCAGCGGTGACCATCCGCTGAGGAACGAGTACCGCGAGGGCATGCAGTTGCCATATTGGGCAAACGCCGCCGCGAAACGCGTGCCGCCCGCCGCGAGCCGATCCAGGTGCGGTGTCTTCGCCTTCGCGTGCCCGTACGCGCCGAGGTCCGTGTTCAGGTCGTCGCAGATGATCATGAGCACATTCGGGCGGCGCTCGGCGGCGGAGGCCGAGAGGATCAGGCTCACAAGCAGGACGGCGATCGCAGGGAGGGACGAAAAGCGCATGACGGACGGAACGGGGGTGGAACGCATCGGACGAGGGGCCACCTACCGCTACGGGCCATCGTTGCTCAAGTGCGAAGTGTGGGTGGCCCTCCCCGAAACCGCCGCGTTCGCCCATCCGTTGCGAGGCAAACGGACCCGCTTAACGGGATGAACATTCTGACCACGGAAGGCGCCTGTTGCTGTCGACTTGCAGGTCGTTTCCATTCAACGGGATCATTCACTCGCCGGTTGTCACCCACCACGAATGCGGAGATCCTGATACGACGGGATGCCCCACCCCTGACGCATCGTTGCGCCCTTTTGCCTTTTCATGTTTTTCGTTTACCACCTTCGACCCGCCGCCCTCATCGCTTCGTTGCTCGGAGCGTCGCTCGCTTCAGCCCAAGGCGAGGCACTCCTTCCGTCTTCCGCCGCTGCCTTCCTCGACCGGCATTGCCTGCTCTGCCACGACGCGGTCGAGCGCAAGGGCAACCTCGACCTCGAACCGCTTCTCTTCCAGCCCTTCGACGTCGAGGCGCTGCGCGTCTGGACCAAGGTTCACGACCGGGTGAGCGCCGGCGAAATGCCGCCGAAGGAGCGCAAGCGCCGGCCCGAAGCGACCGAGTCCGCCTCGTTCGTCGACGGCCTCGCCACGGCGATTTCCTCCTTCGAATCCGAAAAGGTTGGCCGTCAAGGCCGGGCGGTGAAACGGCGCCTCAATCGCTACGAATACGAAAACGCCGTTCGCGATCTGCTCGGCAACCCCATCCTCTCGATCCGCGACTCCCTGCCTGAGGACACCGTCGCCCACGGGTTCAACAAGGTGGGCGAAGCGCTCGATGTCTCACATGTGCAGATCTCGCGTTACCTCGGCGCGGCAGACGACGCCCTTCGCCAAACCCTCGCTTCACGCCTGCACCCTCCGCCGTCCGATACCCGCCGCTATTACACCTGGCAGCAGGGCCGAGGCTTCGTGAAGTCCGTGGGGCCGCAGCTGCGGAAGACGTTTCCCATCGTCGGCCTGGACTTGCAGGTCGACCTCATCGCCGATCGCAACATTCGTCGGGGCACGAATTTCATCCCCGACCTCGGCGAGCACGCCGTGCCTGGCCGGGAGGAACTCGAGGCCGTGGTCATGCTGCAAAGCACGTACGAGCCTTCGTACGTTCGCTTCGAGAAGTTCCGCGCACCCGTCACCGCATTGTATCGTCTGCGTTTCTCGGGATACAGCGTGTGGATGAATCCGGACTACACGCAGACAAGCCGCGGCCGCACGATCGAACCCATCTCCATCTACGCCGCCGCCCCGCGAAATCTTCGCAAGCTGGCCGACTTTGATTTCAACCCGGACGCTTCCGTGCAGGAAGTGGAGGTATGGCTCCGCGCCGGCGAAACCATCCAGCCTGACGCCGTCCGGCTCGTGCGTTCGCGTCCGCCCGATTTCAAGAATCCGTTGAAGGAGGCCGACGGCATGCCCGGCGTCGCGTTCCAGTGGATGGAAGTCGACGGTCCCCTGCTCGAACAGTGGCCCACCGCCGGCCATCGCCTGCTTTTCGGTGATCTCCCGCTCCGCGAAGTCGTGGTCGCACGCGACAACTCCGCACAAATAACCACGGCCAAAGACCAGCGCGGCCCGACCACGCGCATCGAGATCGTCGCAAACGATCCCACCGCCGACGCCGAGCGCCTGATGCGCGGTTTCGTGGCGAAGGCCTTCCGTCGCGCGCCGCACGAGGACGAGATCCAGTCGTTCCTCGCCCTCGTCCACCGCGCCCGCGACGCCGGCTTCTCGTTTCAGGACGCCATGATTGCCGGCTATACGGCGGTGCTCGCCTCCCCAGGCTTCCTTTACTTCCAGGGTGAACCCGGCCGGCTCGATGGCTCCGCGCTCGCCGAGCGTCTCGCCTTCTTCCTTTGGAACTCCCCGCCTGACGATACCCTTCGCGCCCTCGCGGCCGATGGTTCGTTGCTCAAGCCCGAGGTCCTTCGCAACGAGGTCGACCGCCTTCTCGACGACCCCAAGGCGATGCGTTTCGTCGAGGCTTTCCTCGACTACTGGCTCGATCTGCGCGAGATCGACTCGAGTTCGCCCGACGGCAACCTCTACCCCGAATATCAACTCGACGAGCATCTCACCGAGTCCCTCGAAAACGAAACCCAGCATACCTTCGCCGAGTTCCTCCGCCGCGATCTCGGCGCCGCCGCCTTTGTCGACACCGACTTCGCCCTGCTCAACGGCCGGCTCGCCCGGCACTACGGCATCCCGGGCGTCGAGGGCGCGCTGCTCCGCCCTGTGGCGTTGCCCGCCGACCATGTTCGCGGCGGCTTCCTCACCCAGGGTAGCGTATTGAAGGTCACCGCCAACGGCACCACCACCTCGCCCGTGCTCCGGGGCGTCTGGGTCATGGAAAAGATCCTGGGGTACCACATTCCGCCTCCCCCCGCCGGCGTAGGCGCGGTCGAGTCCGACACCCGCGGCGCAACCACCATCCGCGAGGAACTCGCCAAACACAGCTCCCAGGAATCGTGCAACGCCTGTCACCGCACGATCGATCCGCCCGGCTTCGCGCTCGAAAGCTTCGACGTCATGGGCGCATGGCGCGACCAGTACCGTTCCGTCGGCGAAGGCACGCCTGTCGCCGGCGCAGGTCACCACGGACAAAATTTCATCTACAAGCTCGCCCAGCCGGTCGACGCCTCCGGCACCGTGGAGGGCGTGGGCGAGTTCGCCGACATCCGCGGTTTCAAGCAGGCCTTGCTGAAGAATCCCGAACGCATCGCGCGCAACCTCACCGAGCAGTTCCTCGTCTACGCCACCGGCGCACCGGTCCGCTTCACCGACCGCCCCGCGGTCAATCAGATCCTCGAACAAACCCGCGCGTCCGGCCATGGCCTGCGCTCCCTCATCCACGCCCTCGTGCAAAGCGAGCCCTTCCTCATCAAATGAACACGACCCGAGCCCCCTTCGTCTCCCGCGGCGCCGCCCTCTCCCGCCGCCGATTCCTGCGCAACGCCGGCATCGCCCTTTCGCTCCCGCTGCTGGAATCGATGTCGCCCGTCTTCGCGCGGGACGCCCGCCGCGCAGTCGCCGCGCTCGACGGCAAGCCCCGTCGCATGCTCGCCATCTGCAACAACCTTGGTCTTCTGCCCGAGCACTTCTTCCCGAAAACCGCCGGCGCCGACTACGAGTTGTCGGAATACCTGCAGACGCTCGCACCGCATCGCGGCGATTTCACGGTGTTCTCCGGCGTCTCCCACCCCAACGTCGACGGCGGCCACCCCGCCGACAACTGCTTCCTCACGGCCGCGCCCCATCCTTCCGGCGGCAGTTTCCGCAACACCATCTCCCTCGACCAGTACATGGCCGAGCAGATCGGCACCCACACCCGCTTTCCTTCGCTCACCCTCGGCGTCAACGTCCAGCAGGGCGTGCGCAGCCTGTCATGGACGCAATCCGGCGTGATGATCCCCTGCGAGGAAAGCGCCGCGGATGTGTTCCGGCGTCTCTTCTTCACCGGCACCGCCGAAGAGACCGCGTTGCAGGTGCGCAAACTCGAACTCGGCCAGAGCATCCTCGATACCGTTGCCGGCCAGGCCCGCGCCCTGCAGCGCGCCTTGCCCCACGCCGACCGCGATCGGCTCGAGCAGTACTTCACCAGCGTGCGCGAGCTGGAACAGCGCATGGCCGCTTCGAAAGAGTGGGAGCACAAACCGAAGCCCAAGGTGACCGCCCCCGTCCCCCTGGATCCGGAAAGCCCCGTCGCCTATATGGAAAAGGTGCGCCTGATGTACGACCTCGCACGCGTTGCCTTCGAAACCGACTCCACCCGCGTGATCACCCTGCTCCTCGACAGCGTCAACTCCCCCGCCATCGAAGTCGACGGCACGGCCGTGACCGACGGTTATCACAACCTTTCCCACCACGGAAAATCCGAGGATAAACTAAGCCAGTTGCGCAAGATCGACGAGTGGCACATGCGCCTGCTCGGTGACTTGATGGGCGATCTCAAATCAACCCGCGAGGACGGCGACACCCTGCTCGACCGCTCGATGGTGCTCTACGGTTCGAATCTCGGCAACGCCCACTCCCACGTGAACACGAACATGCCCACGCTCCTCGCCGGCGGCGGTTTCCGCCACGGCCAGCACCTCGCCTTCGATCACGAACACAATTACCCGCTGCCCAACCTCTTCGTCTCGATGCTCCAGCGCATGAACATCGAAACCGACCGCTTCGCCTCCGCCACGGGCACGATGCGGGGCTTGGACATCCGGTCGTAGTCGAGAATCTCACCAGCCCCAACGACGCATCGTGTAGGAGCGCCCGCCGTCAGGCGAAACAAGCGGGGTCACCGCACTCCGTAGAACCGGGCGCAGGTGCCGCCGAGGATCGCGTCGCGCTCGGCCGGCGCGAGGGCTTTCGTCCAGTCGATCACCACACCCATTGTCCGCCCGTAATCCGCGACGCGTGTGCACACGGGCCAGTCGGAGCCGATCATGAGACGCTCCGGCCCAAAGGCCTCCAGCACGACGTCGAGGTAAGGGCGCAGGTCCGCCGGCTTCCAGGTGGTTTCGGACGCCTCCGTCACCATGCCGGACAACTTGCAATGGACGCGAGGGCGGCGCGCCAGCTCGCGGATGTAGTCACGCCACGGCGACATCTCGCCCGTCGCAATCAACGGCTTGGCGAGATGATCGATGACGAACGCCTGCTCCGGACACGCATCCACCAGCTGCAACGCCGACGGCAGGTGCTGCGGTCGTACCAGCAGATCATATGTGAGCCCGTGGCTTTTCAACAACCCCACTCCGCGCCGATGCGCGGGCGAGTCCGCAAAATTCACATCCACCCGGTCATGAATGACCATGCGCAGGCCGCGCAGCCGGACATTGGGCGAATAACGCTCGAGGTCTGCCTCCACGCCGGGATCGGTGAGATCGAGCCAGCCGACGACCCCCTTGATGAGCGGATACTGCCCCGCCAGCGCCAGCAGATAATCCGTCTCTTCACGCCGCTCCCGCGCCTGCACGGCGATCGTGCCTTCGAAGCCGATCTCCCGCAACAACGGCTCCAATTGCGGCGGCTCGAAGTCACGGCGCAGTACCGCGGACCGGTCGGAAATCCAGCCATAGTCGGCAGCGTTGGCCGTGTAATTCCAGAAGTGCTGGTGGGCGTCGAGTCGCATGGGAAACGTCATCGCCCCTCAAACCACACCGGGCAACGCTCAAACGGGGGCCGTGCAGCTTGCCTCCCTTTCTCGACTCCGAACGCCCAAGGCCCTACTCGAACATCCGCCCCCCGATGAAACACGCCCTGCCCTTCCGCCTTCGCCCCGGTCTTTCCGGCCTGCTCCTCCTGCCGCTCCTCACCTTCGGGTCCGTCGCGTCTCCAACCGGCAATCCCGACGCCGTGCGAGCGATGCCCGGCCTCGTCGCCTTCTGGACGTTCGGTGAGGAGGCGGGAAATCCACGCCTTTCCTCCGGCACGCCAAACCCCCATCCGCTTCTGGAGGTCGGCGGCCACGTCGCGCGCGTCGAAGGGGGACCCTTTTCAGGTTATTCCGCCGAGTTGAACGGCCGGCAGTTCCTGCGGATCCCCTACGCCGAGACCCGTGACCTCAACATCTCCGGCCCGCGCGCCCAAGTGAGCATGTTCGCGGTCGTCCGCCTCGTCGACCTTCACGTCAGCCGCACCATCGCCGGCATGTGGAGCGAAGGACAGGGCCGCGGTGACGACAGCGGCACGCGCCAGTACGCGATGCTGCTCAACATGCCGGCCTACGGAGGGCCGCGGAAACTCGTGCCCCACATTTCCTCGGAAGGTGGCGTCACGCGTCGGGCGGATGGCTCCGCCTTTCCCTGGTGCGCCGATTACGCTGTATCCGCCCAGGAAGTACCGGAGGAGCGCTGGGTCACGCTCGGTTTCACCTACGACGGCGAGTGGCTGACCGCGTACATCAACGGCGTGCTCGACCGGCACGAACTCGATCCGGCCAGGCACAACCGCACCGACCGTTACTTTACGCACGAGGGCCCGGCCGGAGGCAGCCGCGGCCTGAATCCCTACTATCATGGCCGCGGCATCTTCGCCTACGACCCCGCCAGACACGCCGCCACCAAACCGATGGGCGGCTCCGACTTCCTCATCGGCGCCCGCTATGCGGTCGGCTCCCTCTTCGCTGAAGGCAAGGCCACCGTCGGCCGCTTCGGCGGGCTCGCCGTCTTCAACCGCGCGTTGTCCGAAGCCGAAATGCAGAAACTCCACAACGCCGCCAACCTGCCGGCACTCCCGTAGCGTGTTCGTCAGACCTTTGGCCGCAAAGGAGCAGCGACACTCTTGTCGCCGGGTTCGAGGCCGGACGGCCCGCGCATGCCCCGACGGCGACAAGAGTGTCGCCGTTCCTTCAGATCTTCAGAAACAGGCGTCTCCGCCACATCCAATACAGGAGCAGCCACATGATCGCCAGGGTCGCCAGGCCGAGCAGCAGAGGCTCGTAGGCCGGACCGAACACGCGAAACACATCCGTGCCCAGATGCGTCACCAGGTTCTTCGCGATGAACGTGCGGAAGAGGTGAGCAATCAGGTACGCGGCGATGGAGTTCATGCCCACCACGACCAGAAAGAAGGACCAGCGCTTTCCGTCACAGAGGTCGACGAGCTTGTAGAACGCCCCCATCAGCAGGAAACACCAGCCTCCACTGTAGAGGGTCCAGCTCGGCGTCCAGATGCGTTTGACGACCGGGTTCAGCCCGAGCCACCCGAGCAGGGCGCCGGCCGCGATGCAGGCCACGCCCGCGATGGCAAACCAACGAAGCCGAGCCTTCGCATCCCGGTCCCCCTTGAGCACGTTGCCGGCGAGCAGACCGAGGATCATCGTGCCGAGCGTGGGCAGGAAACTGAGCGTGGCGTAACCGCCCGGATGAGACGTAAAGGGCCGTTCGCGCGGAAAGAGGTTGAGAAACCAGGTATCGAAGGCGGCGGCGAGGTTCGTGCCCTTCTGCCAATGCGCCGCGAAGCCGGTGTGTCCGTGCGCCGCCAGCCAATCTGCCGATACGCCCACGCTCGTGTAATCGAAATCCGTCGGAGGCAGCGGCCACAGCGCGAACGCCGCCCAGACCCCGGCCAGGATGACTCCAAGCGCGATCCACTGATCCCGCACGGGACGAAACCCGAGCAGGAAGAGGAAGCCGTACCCGAGGCCGATCTGCGTCAACGTGTCCTCAAAGGTCCAATACGTCTCGGTGCGCGAGAGCGACCGCAGGAACACGCCCAGCAGGATGAGCAGCAGCGCCCGCCAGAAGGCATGCAGCGCCATCGCCGTGCGCTCCTGGCCGCGAGCCAGCCGGTTCGCGATCGAGAACGGCAGCGCCACCCCGACGAGGAACGAAAAGCCGGGCTGGATCAGGTCGTGCAACGACGCCCCCGCCCAGTCGACGTGCGATTGGTGGCGCGCGAGAAACGCCCAGAACCCGCTTTCCGGCAGCGCCTCCGCAACCCCCCGCAGGCGCAGGACCTCGGCCATCATCAGCAGCATGACAAAACCGCGAAAGGCGTCCACGGACGCCAGGCGCGCCGGGGCTGGAGCCACGACGGACGGGGTGGGGTTCATGCGCGCAGTGTGAAGGTCGCCGCCCGCGAGACGAGACAGAAGCCGTAC
>CAYOSX010000018.1:0-6210 GCA_964406745.1 uncultured Opitutus sp. | reverse complement strand
TACCGGAGACAATGACTTCCCGAGCCAGGCACCAGGAGGGCTCGGAGAGAAAAGGAGCGGCGACACGCTTGTCGCCGAACCCGGCATGCCGGACGGCCACGCGTGTCTCCGTCCCGCATCAAACCCGGCGACAAGAGTGTCGCCGCTCCTCTCACGAGCCGCACGCTGCGGCAGTGTGGCGACCGCCGTTTGCTCTGCGATCTCCGCGTGGTCTTACGAAAGCTCTCGCCCCCTACCGCAATCCGCCTGCGCGCAAATGACTCCCCTTCCTGCTCAATGCGGCCTATTTCCTCCAACGCCCCTTCACCCCATGAACCTCCGCCGCCTGCTCCTCCCCGGTCTCTTCGCCGCCCTCGTCTCCCTCGCCCCCGCCGCCGACCCCGCGCTTCCGCCGGGCTTCACCGAGTTGCTCAAGATCGACGTTCATTCCCACGTCTTCGAGGACATCCCTGAGCTGAACGCGATGCTTCGCGAGCTGAACATCCGCACGGTCAACGTCTGCAACAACGGCACGGACGAGTACCTCGACCTCATGCACCGCATTGCGTTCGACCTCGCGGAGACGCACCCCGACCTTTTCCCGTTCGAGTCGACCTTCGACCTCCGCCGCCGCGACGAGCCGGGCTACACCGCCGATGTGATCGCCTGGCTCGACATGACGTTCCAGCGCGGCGCCGTCGGCGTGAAGATCTGGAAGGAGATCGGCATCGACATCAAGGACCGCAACGGCGCCTTCATCCTGCCCGACGACCCGCGTTTTGATCCGATCTACGCCTTCATCGCCGAACGCGGCAAGGTGCTCCACGCCCACCTCGCCGAGCCCATCGACGCCTGGCTGCCCCTCGATCCGGACAGCAACCACTACCATTACTACTCAACCAATCCCGAGTGGCATCTGTACGGAAAACCTGAATACCCGTCGCACGCGACGATCATCGCAGCGCGCGACCGGATCCTCGAGAAACACCCCAACCTCACCGTGCTGGGCGCGCATCTGGGCAGCATGGAACACGACCTCGACGCGATCGCGGACCGCCTGGAACGTTACCCCAACTTCCACATCGAGGTCTCGGCCCGCACCCGCAATCTCACGCGCCATCCCCCGGAGAAAGTGCGCGCCCTCTTCCTCAGGTATCCCGACCGCATCCTCTACGGCCTCGACGCGGGCTGGAAGCCTTACCGCAGCGCCAGCGTAACGGAGATCATGCGCCGTGCGCATGTCACGCGCCTGCGCGAGCGCTACCTCGCCGACTACCGCTACTACGCCGGTCGGGGCGAGATCGAGTACAACGGCCGCACCGTGCAGGCCCTCGATCTTCCGCGCGAGGTGCTGGAGAAATTTTATCACGCCAACGCGCAACGCCTGCTGGGGTTGAAGGCGCCCTGAGCGGGGATGCAGGGCAGCGGGCGCTTGCCGTCCCCCACGCGCCCGACACGGACGCGGCTACAACGGTGACCCGCGGCTCAGAACAACGTGTAGGCCACGTTCACCCCGGCGGTCACGATCGAGACCATGCTCATCAGCTTGATGAGGATGTTGAGACTCGGGCCGGCGGTATCCTTGAACGGATCGCCCACGGTGTCGCCGATGACGGCGGCCTTGTGCGCCGCGGAGCCTTTGCCGCCGAGGTGACCTTCCTCGATGTACTTCTTGGCGTTGTCCCAAGCGCCTCCCGAATTCGCCATGAAGACCGCGAGCACGAAGCCCGCGGAGAGTCCTCCGCCGAGCAGGCCAAAGACGCCGGGCACACCGAAGATCAGGCCAACTCCGATGGGAACGACGACCGCCAGCATCGACGGCACAATCATCTCCCGCTGCGCACCCGCGGTGGAAATCGCGACGCAGCGCGCATAGTCCGGCAGGTCGTCGCCCGTGAGGATGCCCGGCTTCTCCTTGAACTGGCGCCGCACCTCCTCGACCATGCGGCCCGCCGCGCGTCCCACCGCGTTGATGGTGAGGCCGCAGAAAAGGAAGGCCATCATCGACCCGATGAAGAGGCCCAGGATGACTTTCGGATTCATCAGGTTGACCTCGAAGTGTGTCATGAACTGCGAGAGCGTTGCCGTGATCACGGGAATCGCCTCCCCGGCCACCTCCATGGTCACCTGCCCCGTGTGCAGCATGGCGATCTTGAGCTCCTCGACGTACGAGGCCAGCAGCGCCAGCGCGGTCAGGGCGGCCGATCCGATGGCGAACCCTTTGCCCGTCGCGGCCGTCGTGTTGCCCAGTGAATCGAGTGCGTCCGTGCGCTTGCGCACCTCCGGGCCAAGGCTCGCCATTTCCGCATTGCCGCCGGCGTTGTCCGCGATCGGCCCGTAGGCATCGGTCGCAAGCGTGATGCCAAGTGTGGACAGCATGCCAACGGCGGCGATGCCGATGCCGTACAATCCCATCGCCATCGTCCCGGCCGTAAACTGCCAACTGCCCGCAGCGAGACCGTAGGCGAGCGTGGTGCCGACCACCACCGCCGAGACCGGAACCACCGTCGAGAGCATGCCGGTGCCCAAGCCGGAAATGATGACGGTCGCCGGACCGGTGCCCGCGCTGCGCGCGATCTCCTTGGTCGGGAAATACTCCTGGGAGGTGTAGTACTCGGTGGCCTTTCCAATCACGATGCCTGTGACAAGACCGACGGCAATCGCGCCCCAGATTCCGGCGGCGTTGGGCAGGTCGAGCGCCTTGAGCAGGAAGTACGACGCGACGAAGATGAGCAGCGAGCTGAGATTGATGCCGCGACCAAGCGCGTTGAGCAGATCGCGTTGGGTCGCCCCTGTCTTCACCCGCACGGCAAAGATGCCGATCACGGAGAACACGGTGCCCACGGCCGCGACCACCATCGGGGCGATCACGGCCTTGTAGGCGGATTCCGCATCGCCCGCCTGCGCAAACGCGGCCGCACCGAGCGCCGCCGTCGCCAGGATCGAGCCGACATAGGATTCATAGAGATCCGCCCCCATGCCAGCCACGTCACCGACGTTGTCGCCCACGTTGTCCGCAATCGTCGCCGGATTGCGCGGATCGTCCTCAGGGATGCCCGCCTCGACCTTGCCGACGAGATCCGCGCCAACGTCGGCCGCCTTCGTGAAGATGCCGCCGCCCACGCGGGCAAAGAGCGCCTGTAACGAGGCCCCCATGCCGAATGTCAGCATCGTCGTCGTGATGATCACCAGCTTGTGGGCCGGGTCCGGGTCGTCGACAAAGTGCGTCAACACCAGAAACCACGCGGAAATGTCCAGCAGCGCCAACCCGACCACCACGAGTCCCATCACCGCGCCGCTGCGGAAGGCCAGCCGGAGCCCGGCGTCGAGCGAGCGGCTTGCGGCGTGGGCCACGCGGGCCGCGGCGTAGGTCGCCGTCTTCATGCCGAAGAAACCCGCAAGCCCCGAGAAGAGTCCGCCCGTGAGGAACGCGAAGGGAACCCACGGGTTCTGCAGCTTGAGCCCGTAGGCAAGCCAGGCGAAGACCAGGGTGAGCGCGGCAAAGAAGAGGCCGACAATCTTGTATTGTTGTCGTAGATACGCCATGGCGCCGACCCGGACGTGCGACGCAATCTCCGCCATGCGCGCCGTGCCTTCGGGCATGGCCTTCATCCTCGTGTAGAAGAAGGCCGCGAACCCGAGGGCCAGCAGGGAGGCGATTGGTGTGAGCCAGAAGAGCGGGGCATGCATGGCGGATAAGATGGGCGGGGGGCCTCAGGCACCGAAGGTGGAGAGCGCCGAGCGCCACCACGGGTAATGGGTCGTCTCGAGCTGATGGCGCGTCGGCATCGGGAAGTACGCAAAAGCCCCGCCGGCGGCCGCGACGAAGAACCCCCGGTCAATGGTCCGGAAGAGAACGTCCTGCTGGAGGTAGCGGATCACCGTCTTCGTGGGCTTCCCGCGCTTGGCCCTCAACTCGCGTAGGCAGTCACGCAGGTGCTCCAAGTTTGGATACGGCAGGTTGTCCACCCCGTTGGCCTCCGGATCGTCGGCCAGGCGTTCGAGCCGCAGGTGGGCGAAAACCAGCGCCGGCAACGACACAGGCTGGCTGAGATCCGTGATCTGCAGGGCAAACTCCCGCGGCTCCAGCAGGCTCACCACGCGCGGGGTCACCGGGCAGTACTCCTGATAGAGGTGAAACCGCGGTCCCGGGTCGGGCCGGTACGCCTGCGGCTCGAGCGCCAGAACCCGCCCGTCCTCGGTCACGAGATGCAGCGACTCGATCGCTTCAACGGGCGTACGTTCGAGCACCCGGTAGATCGAAAGATAGAGCGACCGCCGCGGCGAACGCGCCGCGAGCCGGCTGGAGACTTCGCCTGACAGGACCGTACCGGTATAGGCGTCGTTCAATTTGAAGAACAACGCCTGTCCGCGAGAGCGCCTGCTCGCGCCGGTGGCAAGATAGGTTCCGTAATCGTCCGGAGTGAGATGCGAGGCCACCAACGCCTCCGGCAAAAGGGAGAGATAGAGGTAGGTCTTCATGGCTCCGGCATTTCAGCGTGGATCGCGCAGATTCGATCCTGAGCCTACCCGAAGCGCCGTGACCCGACTGCGCGGCCCTTGGCGAAGCCTGCGCGCCGATTGCCCGCGATTTCCGTCTGGTCGTCCAAGGAAAGGCTTAACGCCCGGGCCGATTTGCATCATGTCACCGCCATGCGCCCCTCTTCGTTACACGGCCTACTTTTCGCACTGGTGCTTGCCATCATTCCTGCGCATGGCGCCCTGCCGCGGGCCTCGCCGGAATCACAAGGCCTCTCCTCGGCGGGACTGCGCGACCTCGTCACCCTGCTCGACGAGAAGGTCGACGAGATGCACAGCCTCATGATCCTCCGCCACGGCAAGGTCGTCGCCGAGGGCTGGTGGTCGCCTTACGCCGCCGGGCACAACCACGTGCTCTACTCGTTGAGCAAGAGCTTCACCTCGACGGCCGTCGGCTTCGCCATCGCCGAGGGCAAACTCGACCTTTTCGACCCGGTGCTGCCGTTCTTTCCGAATGATGCCCCGCCCGAACCGAGCGCCGCGCTTCGTGCGATGCGCGTGCGCGATCTCCTGACGATGTCCACCGGGCACCCGACGGAACCGCCACGTTCGGCGGAGGAAATGACCGCGAAGTCCTTCCTCGCCCACCCCGTCGCCCACAAGCCGGGCACGCACTTTCTCTACAACACGCCGGCAACATTCATGCTGTCCGCCTTGGTCCAGCAGGTCACGGGGCAGACCGTCCTCAATTACCTGCGTCCGCGCCTCTTCGCCCCCCTCGGGATTGAACAGCCGGTCTGGGATGCCAACCTCGAAGGGATCACCCTCGGCGGCTACGGCCTGCGTATCCGCACGGAGGATATCGCGAGCTTCGGCCAACTCTACCTGCAACGCGGCGAATGGCAGGGACGCCAGCTCCTCCCCGCCGACTGGATCGACCTGGCCACCTCGCGGCAGATGTCCAACGGCAGCAATCCGCGCAGCGATTGGGACCAAGGTTACGGTTTCCAGTTCTGGCGGAGCCGTCACGGCTATCGTGGGGACGGCGCGTTCGGCCAGTACTGCGTTGTCCTGCCGGAACAGGACATGGTCGTGGCAATCACCAGCGGCACCCGTGACATACAGGCTGTGCTCGAGCTGCTCTGGGACCATCTTCTGCCGCTCGTTCAAGAGGAGCCGCTTCCGGCCGATGCGAGCGCGCAAGCCCGCCTGAAGGAAACACTCGCCGGACTGGGACTGCGCATGCCGGAGGGCGCCGCCACTTCAGCGCGCGCTGCTCGCGTGCTCGGCCGCGTTTATACCGCGCCCGCCAACGAACGAGACCTCGACTCTGTCATCGTGCGCGCAATGCCGGACGGCCTCGGCCTCGAACTTGTCCTGCGCATCGCGGGATCCGACCGGCGTTTCCCGCTCGGTCATCGATCCTGGCAGGCGGGGCGCGCACCCGTCAGCGCCGGTGCGCTCGCCGTCCTTCCCGACGAGCCGGTCGCAGGCGCCTATGCGTGGGAAAGCGATGATGTGCTTTCCATCAAGATCGCCGCTTACGAGACCCCGTTCACGGTCACGCACCGGCTGACGTTCGCGGGCGACGATGTGACGTTGACCACCGAGACCAACGTCGCCTTCGGGCCGCGGCATCAGCCGACGTGGACGGGCACGGCGGGCGCGGCGGGCTCGAGGTGAGCGCGGGCGTGGGGCGATGGATGTTTGCCGTCCGCCACGCGCCCGGCACGGGCGCGGCTACACTATTCC
>CAYOSX010000017.1:0-31872 GCA_964406745.1 uncultured Opitutus sp. | reverse complement strand
GTGTTGGCGCACGTGGTCCCCTTCAGCCGGCCGCGCGTATCGAACGTGAGGAAGACGGCCTTTGTCAGGCGATCCTGCGCCTCGACGAGCGAACAGAGTCCGTTGGACAACTTTTCCGGCAGCATGGGCACTACGGTACCGACGAGGTAGGTGGAGTTGCCGCGTTTCTGCGCCTCACGGTCGAGGGCGGAGCCGGGTTTGACGTAGGTCGAGACGTCCGCGATGTGGACGCCGACACGCACGGAGCCGTCATCGAGCGTTTCGAGCGACAGCGCATCGTCGAAATCCTTCGCGTCGTCAGGATCGATCGTGAAGGTGGGGATCTGGCGGTAATCGAGACGGCCCACGGTCTCGCGCTCGCGCACGGAGTCGGGCAAGGAAGCGACTTCGCGCTCCACCTCGGCGGGGAAGCGTGGATCGAGATCGAATTTTCGATATACGCCAAGCAGTTCGGCGCGCGGCTCCCACGTGCGGCCGAGCCGTTCAATGAGCTCGCCTTCGATCAGGTGGTGGCGTTGCTCCCAGGCGCCGAGGCGCACAACGACCTTGTCGCCCGGTTCGGGCACCGGCTTAATCTTGCCCTGAGCAGGGTCGGCGACGGCGATGTCATGAATGTAGCGCGGATCGTCGGGCGCGACGTAGAAGCTCTTGCGAATGCGGCGCAGGGTGCCGACCACTTCGCTGCGTCCACGCTCGGTCACCGCGACGACGCGGCCGGTGGCCTCGTCGCCGCGTCCGTCGCGCCGACGCTGCCGCTTGGCGTTCACCCGGATCTGCACGGTGTCGCCGTGAAGTCCGATACCCGTGTCTTCGGGGGCGACCTGGATCGCCTCCGGGCGGCCTTCGCCGGGCTTCGTTGCCGGAATCACGAAGGCCGAGCCACCCTGACGGAATTGCAGGCGTCCGGTCACAAGCTCGTCTTCGGCATGCAGGACCAGCTTGTCGCCTTTGATGAAGACGACATCGCCCTTCGACGCGAGAAGGCGCACCTCGTGCGCAAGCTGGCGTTGCTCGCGCTTGTCGAGCTTGAGCAGGCGGCCGAGGCCGGCCGCGTTGACGGGGCGGTAGGAGGGCTCGCGCAGGAGCGCGAGGATCGATTCACGAAATTTCATGGAGAAAAAATGCACGATGGCCGCGGGTAGGAGAGGACCTCTGCGGCCCGGTCCAGCCGTCCGACCGCGAGAATTTGCGTTGGAATACGGCGGAGGTCAGTGCTTAGTTCAAAGTGATGAAAATCGTTCACGTCGCGAGTGAATTGTATCCGTACGTCAAAACAGGAGGCTTGGCGGACGCGGTGGGCTCCCTGGCGGGAACGCTCGCGGAGGCGGGGCATGAGGTGGCGGTTTTCCTGCCGGGTTACCGGGCGGTGCTCGATCATCCGGACGCCGCTCGCGCGGAGCGTCTCCAGCGCCTGCGCATCGAGATGGGCGATGTGTTCATGAGCGGGGACATCCGGTCGTTCTCGCCGCGCGAGAACCTCACGGTTTACCTCGTCTGCCGCGAGGAGTTCTTCGACCGGCACAATCCCTACGGGAACGGCGAACGCGACTATGAGGACAATCACCATCGGTTCATCTTTTTCTGCAAGGGCGTCGTCGAAGCGCTCCGGCTGAACAATGTCGGCGCGGATGTGGTGCACGGGCACGACTGGCAGGCGGGCCTGCTGCCGCTGCTTCTGCGCCACGCGGAACAGCGCCACGGCGTGACGCTCGCCATGAAGACAATCTTCACCGTCCACAACATCGCGTTCCAGGGGGTGTTTCCGATGCGGTCGTTCTATCGGACCAACCTGCCGGATGAACTCATGGGCATCGATGGCATCGAGTATTATGGTCAGATGAGCATGATGAAGGGCGGGCTGCTGTTTGCGGACCGGGTGACCACCGTCAGCCCGCGGTATGCGTTGGAGATCCAGACGCCGGAGTTCGGATGCGGGCTCGATGGCGTGGTGCAGACCCGGGCCGACGACCTCGTTGGGCTGATCAACGGCATCGATACGCAGGTCTGGAACCCCGCCATCGATCCGTCGTTGCCGGCCAACTACACCGCGGAGGAGATTTCCGGGAAAGCGGCCTGTCGCGAGGCGCTGTTGAAACAAGTCGGCCTGGATCCGGCGTCAAAGGCTCCGGTCATCGGCATGATCTGCCGGCTCACGGAGCAGAAAGGCGTGCACCTCGTCCTCGAGAACAAGGACTTCTTCAAGGAGCAGGACGTGCGTTTCATCGTGCTGGGCACGGGCGAGGCGCGGTTCGAGCAGGGGGTGCGTGAGCTGGTGGCTGCGTTGCCCCGGAAGGTGGCCTTCGCTGCGCGTCTCGATGAGAAGATGAGTCATCTTGTGGAGGCAGGCAGCGATTTCTTCCTGATGCCGTCGCGGTTCGAACCGTGCGGCCTCAACCAAATGTATTCGCAAGCCTACGGCACCGTGCCGCTCGTCTCGAAAGTGGGCGGACTTGTCGACACGGTGATCGACGTGGATGCGGACCCCTCGAAGGGCACGGGCATCATGTTCGCACCGACGGCCGAAGGGGTGGCCGGCGGGCTGGCGCGGGCGCTGCGGTTGTTTGCCGACCAGCCGCGTTATGCCGCGGTGCAAAAGCGAGGCATGCTTCGCGACTTTGGCTGGCGGAAAGCCGCGAAGGCCTACGAGCAACTTTATCAAGACGCGCTCTGATTGCGACGCGGCGCCGTCGGGCGGGTCTTAACGTTCAACGCGAAAGCCTTTGCGGCCCCGGCTCGCTCCGGGCATGTCCGTACCCTTACCATGAATCCCTCCGAATATCTTCATTCCCTGTTCTCGCTCTCCGGCAAGGTTGCCGTCGTCATTGGCGGCACCGGAGAACTTTGCGGCGCCATGGCTGAGGGCCTGGCGGGCGCCGGCGCCGAAGTCGTCCTCGTCGGGCGCAATGAGGAGAAGGCGAAGGTGCGGCTTGACCGCATCGCTGCCGTCGGGGGGAAAGCTTATTTCATCCCGGCCGAGGCCAGCAACAAGGCGTCGCTGGAGGCGCTGCTTGCCGAGGTCCTCAAACGTTCTGGACGGGTTGACATTGTCGTCAACGGCGCGGGCGTGAATTCCGCCACCCCGTTCCTCGAGATCACGGAAGAGGAGTACGACCGCATCCTGAATGTGAACCAAAAGAGCGTCTTCCTCGGCTGCCAGGTGTTTGGAAAATATCTGGTGGAGCGCGGGGAGGGCGGCTCGATCATCAATCTCGGCTCCATGTCCGCGGTCGTGCCGCTGTCCCGGGTTTTCACCTATTCGGCGACGAAGGCCGCGGTGCACAATCTTTCCAAGAACCTCGCCCGTGAGTGGGCGCCCAAGAAGGTGCGCGTGAACATCCTCGTGCCTGGCTTTTTCCCCGCCGAACAGAACCGCAAGGTCCTAACGCCCGAGCGCGTTGCCGCCATCATGGGCCACACGCCCGCCAAGCGCTTCGGCGAGGCCCGTGAGCTGGTGGGCGCCACGCTTCTGCTCGCCAGCGACGGCGCCGGCAGTTTCATCACGGGTGAAGAGCTGATCGTCGATGGTGGCTATCACGCGATGACGATCTGAAGGCCGGCCGCGGGCGGCTGGAGGGAAACCCTGTACGCCAAACGGCGGCCATTGATGGCCGCCGTTTGCATTTATGACGCACGCGGCGCGTCGAAGATTGCCTCCGGAAGGTAGCCGGTGACGGTGGTCGTCGGAATGTTCACGAGCTGGCTGAGGCGAAGGTCGAGCACGACGCTGCACAGGGTGTAGGCCATTTCTGGAGACACGTTGAGGCGGTCGCACAGATACGCGATGGCCCGGCGGACGACGCGTTTGCAGGCCTCGCGTGGCTGCTCATCGCTCTCGATGAAGAGGTGCCACGGCTTGGTTTGATAACGAGGTGGCGCGAGCGGGCCCGGGCAAACCGCGTACGGCGCCAGGAGGGGGCGTTGCTTGATCAGGTTGATCTGGAGCGTGACGCGCATCGGTGCCTCCATGCCGTTGATGCAGACCTCCCCGTCTCCCTGGGCTGCGTGGCAGTCACCGGCGAGCAGATTGGCGCCGGGCGTGAAGACCGGCAGGTAAAGTATAGTGCCCTCGGTGAGATGGCGCACATCCATGTTGCCGCCAAAAGGCCCCGGGGCGCGCGTGCGGAATTCGCCGTGATCGGCGCGTTGCACGCCGATGATGCCTGCAAAGGGATGCAGATCGAGGGTCACCCCGGGAAATGACCGGGTTATGGAATCCTCCAATTTCCAGATGAAAAGATGATGCTCCGGGAACTCGTCGGAGAGCAGGCCCAGACCCGGAATGAGACTGGTCCACGCCCAGCCGTGGTGCTCGAAGGCGCCGATCCTGATCTCGAGCTGGTCGCCCGGCTCGGCACCTTGAACCGCGACCGGACCCGTGAGGGCGTGCACCTTTAGCGGATCGAACTGCCGGCGGAAGTCGGCGACGGTCCATTCGGGCCGGACCTGAAAGCCGCTCGAGTCGGCCATCTCCAGGCAAACCATGTCGCCGGAGGCGATGGTCACGCGCGGTGGGACGTCGCGGTCCCAGCGATGGACGGGCGAAGCGGCGTCGAGCAGGTGGAGCGTTGACATGGACTAAAGCAAACAGCGTGCGCACCTGGCATGGCAACGGTGTAATCCCATGTGTACCCAGTTTTCGGATGCACGACGCCTGCGAAATGAACGCCCATATATTGCTTATACTGCGTCTATATTATGCTTGCTATAAAGGCGTCTGACGCAGATTTTATAAAGGTATGGTCACTGAAAAAATTCAAGAACTCGCCGCACTTCAGGCCAAGGCCGCGAAGCTGCAGGCTGCAATCGAATCCCAGCGCACGTCCGAACTGGCTGCGCTGCCCGCCAACTATGGCTACACCTCCCTCAACGATTTCATCAAGGCGCTGAAGGCCGCGGCGGCGGGCGGCGGCAAGCGCGGACGTCGCGGCCCCAAGGCCCGCGCGGCCAAGCCCTCCAAGAAGAAGGCGGGTGGACGGCGCAAGCGCGCGAAGATCACCGCGGAGCTCAAGGACAAGGTGAAGGCGGCGGTGGAAGCCGGCAAGACGGGCGCTGCGATCGCCAAGGAGTTTGCCATCTCGGTTCCGAGCGTGCAGAACATCAAGAAGGAGCTGGGACTGGTTAAGAAGCGCGGCTGAGGCTGTTCGATACTAAGGTTTTGCAGACCCCGGATGCGTCCGGGGTTTTTTTATGTCCCGTTTGATGCTTGCCGCCCCGGCCGGTTGTGGTGGCTTCGAGATGATGACGTCGGCTCCTTATATTCAGGCCAATATCAACGGTTCGCTTCAATCCGCGGATGCCCCCGCCATTGCGCCGTTGAACCGGGGTTTTCTTTATGGAGATGCGATTTATGAAGTCTGGCGTACGTACGACGGCACCCTGTTCGCGTGGCAGGAACATTGGGAGCGTCTTCTCAGGTCGGCGGCGGCCCTGTATTTTCGGCTCCCTTTTTCGGATCAGGATATCCGCCGCGAGATCCGCCGCACGGTCGCGGCTTTCCGTGAGGCGACCGGCTTCGCAGGCGAGGTGTATGTGCGGCTACAGGTGACGCGGGGAGGGGGGGCGATCGGGTTGGATACGGCGCTGGCGGACCGGTGCGATTTTGTAGTGCTCGTCCAGCGGTTGTCGCTACCCTCCGCGGCGGATCTGGCGAGGGGCCTGGCGCTTTCGGTGGCGACGGCGCTGCGGCGAAATCCGCGCGACACCCTGAACCCTGCATGGAAGACCGGAAACTACCTCAACAACCTTTTGTGCCTGCGTGAGGCCCGGGCGCGCGGAGCGGACGAGGTGGTGATTCTGAATCAGGCCGGCGAGGTCACGGAGGCGGCGGTGAGCAACCTCGCCTTCGTGCAGGACGGCACCTTGATCACGCCTCCGCTCAGCGCGGGCATTCTCGAAGGGATCACCCGTCATCTGGTGCTGACCGAGGTGGCACCGTCTGCCGGCGTGGCTGTGCGGGAGGAGCGATTGACGCCGGAGATGATGGCGTCGATGCAAGAGTGCTTCCTGCTCTCCACGACGAGGGACGTGATGCCGGTGCGGGCGATTGACCACGTAGACTTCGAGGTGGGTGAGAACACGGTGGCGATGAAGCTGAAGACGGCCTTTGCGCGCCATGCCCGCGCCTACACGGAAAGGCATCCGGAATTGCGGATGCCTTGATTGGGGCGGCCGGCGTCTCGGTTTACTTGAAGCGTCCGCGGCCGGGAGGCCTGGCGGATCGGCTTACGACGTGGGGGTCTCAGGCAGCACGATGACCTGAATGGCGCGATCGGCGCCGAGATACTCCTTTGCGAGGGCATCGACGTCGGCCTTCGGGATCGTTTCGAAATCGCTCGTGCGCGTGCGCGACCAGTCGAGGCGCTGGGGGAATTCCTGGGCGCTGGCGGCCACGGCGCCCAGCCAGTAGGCGTTCGTGCGGGCCGATTCCCGGATGCTCGTGAGGATGGGGAGCCGCGCGCGGTTGAGCTCGTCCTCGGTGACGCCGTTGGCGGCGAGGTCGGCGGCGATCTCCTTGACGACGGCGGCGATCTCCCCGGCCTGTCCGGGGTCGACCGTCACGTTGGCGATCATGTATCCGTAACCATGATACGTGTCGCTTGCGCTGCTGCCGGCGCCGGGACTGTAGGCGCCTCCGAGCTCTTCGCGCACCTTGATGCGCAGCCGGTCGTCGAGGATGGCGCCGAGCAACGAGAGCCGGCGGGCAGTCCCGACCTCGCGGGCGTCTGTGGTGGGCCAATACACAGCGACGAGGCCCTTCGGAATCTCGGTGGGAACGGTGTAATTTCGAGCGAAGGCGTCCGGCAGGTCGACCTGTCTTTCCTCCGTGTACGGCGGCTTGGCCGATCGTGGGGGCAGGGCGCCGAAGGTGGCGGCGACGGCCGCGATGGCCGCTTCGCGATCGAAGTCGCCGACGAGAGCGATCTCGATCGGTCCCGTGGAAAGGTGCGGGGTGAGCCAGGCTCGAACCTCGTCGATGGTACGCGCGCCGAGTTCATCGGCGGCGGGTGTGCCAAAGCGGGGATCTCCTCCCGCAAGCAACCGGCTCACTTCCAGCTGGATCGGGCCCTGCGGCGTATGTGCAAGGCGCGTGTACATTTGCTCGATGTTGCGCCGGAAGAGACGTTCGGCCTCCGGCCGGTACCCGGGATCCGTGAGGTAAGCGGCGCCAAGCTGCATTTGCAGCAGCAGATCTTCCGGGGTGGTCTGGCCGCTGATGATGAACGCGTCGGGCGCGACGTTGAAGCCTCCGCCCACGTTTCGTCCCGCGAGCATGCGCCGAAGGTCGTCGCTGCTATGTTTTCCCAGGCCGCCTTCGGTGTAGAGATTGCTCGCGAGGAAGCCGAGGCCCGGCTTGTCCTTCGGCTCGGTGAGCTGACCGCCGCCGATGCGGACGGATATGCGAATTCGCCCGGCTTCAAAATCGGTGGGCTTGAGATTGAGGCGGACGCCGTTGGCGAACGTGAGCAACGTGATTCCGAGATCCTCGACTTCCTTGCGCGCGATCACGGTGCCGGCGGGCCCGAAGTCGGTGTAGGCGAATTCAACGTAGGCTATGGCTGAGGGTGCGTCGACGGCCGTGGCCCGGCTTTCTTCGTAGGCCTTGCGGATGACCGTCTCCGCATCGCCCTCGATGCGAACGTTGCCGAAGACACTCACATAACGATGAGGCGTTTCCCACGCCTCGCGAAACGCGGCAAGACAGTCCTCGACCGTGACGGCGTCGAGCGCCGGTTGCAGGAGGGCGAGGTCATTGGCCGGCGAGGTGAAGACCTCGCGGTCGGCGATGCTGTACAGAAGGGCCATGGCAAGGGAGCTGGACCGCCGCGTGGGGGCGGTGCTGACGGCCTGCTCGAGGGCGTTGCGATAGCTGGCGACGACCTCGCGCAACTCGGCCGGTTGAAAACCGTGTTCAAGCGCGCGTCTCAGTTCCTGGTCCGCGACCGCGAGGGCGCTGGACCATTGCCCCGGCTGGCAGGTCAGTTCGATGCCCGCGTTGCGGTAGAAGTCGTAGCCCTCGTGCACGCCCACGCGTCCGGAGGAGAAGGCGGCGCCCTCGGCCTTGGCGAGTTCGGCGAGGCGACGGTTGAGCATCGCCACCGCGAGCTCCCGCGGCAGGTGCTCGAGGCGCTTGGCCGCCGTGTCGGGTTCGCGTGAATACGGGGTGAGGGTTTGGATTCCCACCGTGGTCGCGGCGGCTTCCGGTTCGAGGTGGTGCTTCACGCGCACGCCTTCGAAGGAGGCGATTTCGCCGAGATCCGGCTCCGGCCGGGCGGGCGCTCGTGCTTCGAGGGGAGCGAAGGCTTCGATGATGCGTTGCTCGATCACCGCCGGATCGAAATCGCCCACGGCGATGACGGACATGCGCTCCGGACGATACCACGTGTGGTAAAAGTCGACGAATTCCTCGCGGGGCGCGGAGCGAATGACTTCCTCGGTGCCAATAGGCATGCGTTTCGGGAAGAGCGAATCGCCGAGAACGAATTCGAACTCCGCCACAAATGAACGGTAGTCGACCGAATCGCGGGTGCGTTTCTCCGCCAGGATTACCCCGCGCTCGCGCTCGATCTCGGAATCCTGAAGCAGGAGTTCACCTGCGTAGTCGTAGAGCACCTTGAAACCCTCGGCGAGGGTTTCGCCCTTCGTGTCCGGCAGCTCGAGCATGTAGATGGTGCGGTCAAAGCCGGTGGAGGCGTTGGTGTCCCCGCCGAAATTCATCCCCATGCGCTGGAAAAACTCCACCAAAGTGCCCGGCGGATACTGCTTGCTGCCATTGAACGCCATGTGCTCGAGGAAGTGGGCGACGCCGCGCTGGTTCTCGGTTTCATGGATGGCGCCGACCTTCACGAGCAGGCGCAGGGAGGCCCGGTTGTTGGGCTCGCTGTTGGCCATGATCGCATAGCGAAGGCCGTTGGGCAGGATGCCGAAGCGGACGGCGGGATCGGGGCGAAGGTCGCTTTCCTGGTGGGCAAAACGCGGCTGGGCGGTCGCGGTGAGCGCGCCCAGCATCAGGGCGAGCAGGGCGGAGAGCAATCGGGTCATGGCCGGAACGTGAACAAAAATGTCGCCGCGTCAAAGGCGGCCTGAAGGAACCGCGGGCCATCGCGATTGGCCGTCAGGGGCCGCAGTTTGATTTTGTCCCGCGGCTCCGAATCGTTCCGTATCCGGCTTGCCGATGCTGCTCTGGATCTACCGAGTCCTTTTTCCCGTCCTGCTTCTCCTGTCCTCGCCGTATTATCTCTGGCGAATGAGGCGGCGCCGTGGATACAGCGAGAACTTTGGCAACCGCTTTGGCTCCGGGCGTTCCCTTCCACCCAAGCAAACGGGGCTTCGCCGTGTCTGGCTTCAAGCCGTGAGTGTGGGCGAGATGCTGGCCGTGGGCCCCGTGATCGACGCCTTGGCGGAGGAACGCGATCTGGAGCTCTACCTGACAACGACGACGAGCACGGGATACCGGCTCGCACAGGAACGCTACGGCCACAAAGTCATCGCCGTTGAGTATTTTCCATTGGATTGGTGCCTGTTCTCGGCGCGCACCTGGCGACGGGTGGATCCCGACCTGGTGGTTCTCGCGGAGGGCGAGCGCTGGCCCGAGCATCTGGCGCAGGCCCGCCGGCGGCGGGTGCCGGTGGTTTGCATCAATGCCCGGTTGAGTGACCGGAGTTACCGGCGGATGCGGGGAGTGCGGCCCCTTCTCCGGCCGATGTTCTCTGGCGTCACGTGGCTGCTGCCGACCTCGGAATTCGACGCCCAGCGCTTTCGCGATCTCGGGTTTCCGTCGGACCGGATGACGGTTACAGGCAACATCAAGCTGGATGTCGCCATTCCGCTACTCTCGGACGTCGAGAAGAGCACGTTGCGCGTGCAATTGGGTCTGGGAGCCGGCGATCCCATCATCCTCGGTTCTTCGACCTGGCCTGGTGAAGAAGCGGCTTTGGTTGCGGCGTGGAGGTCGATCCGGGCTTCCGGACAAGCCTGCCGACTGCTCTTGGTGCCGCGCCACGCCGAGAGGCGGGACGAGGTGGAAGCATTATTGCGCGCAGACGGCGTGCGTTATCATCTGCGTTCGCGTGGTGCGGCGGACGAAGAGGTGGAGGTGGTGGTGGGCGATACAACCGGTGAGTTGCGGGCGCTTACCCAGATTGTCGATGTCGTGTTCGTGGGCAAAAGCCTGCCACCGCACACGGAAGGGCAGACCCCGGTGGAGGCGGCGGCGCTCGGGAAGGCGTTGGTCTTGGGGCCGGAGCTGAGCAACTTTCGCGCGATTGTCGGCGAGCTGGTGTCGTCGGGCGCGGCGCGGCAGGTCAACGGGGCGGACGAACTCGTCGCCGCCTTGTCCGCGCTCCTAGGTTCGTCCTCTGATCGGGTGGCAATGGGCAGTGCGGCTCAAGCGTGGCAGCAACGCAATCAAGGTGCGGTGCGGCGCACGGTGACGTTAATTCGTTCCGAAATTTTGCGCGGGAAGAATTAAGGATTGCCCGAGGGGAGTGCGGTTCTACGTTCCACTTTTTTAGCCGGATGCAATCGCACGGACCCAAGCGCGTCTACACTCCCCAATCCCTCGAATCCTGGTTCGGCCGTCTGGAGCACGATTGGGCGTCGCATTTCTCCGGGCCGCAACTGGATGAGGGGCGTCGCATTTATCGCGATGGCGAGGTGCGCGAGCTCGAGCTGACCGCCGCCGACGCGATCATTCATCGTCGGGTCGAGAAGAAGGACGAGTACGCTGTGATCGAGTGGGGCCCCGACGGGATGTCGGTTCGCTCGTCCTCGACCGATGTGGAAATCGCTCACGCGCTCGCAGTGGCGGGGCTGCACGAGATTGAGGAGCTGGTTGCGGACGAGATTTCACCGTTGCCCGGAGACGAGCTTTCCGGCGAAGGGGCGTCCAACGGTCATGCCGCCAACGGCAATGGGTCCAACGGCCACAATGGCCATGCCAACGGCAACGGGAATGGCCACGCTCCGCTCGCGACGGCGTCGTCGGTGGGGCGTTCGCCCGCTTCGGCGCCCGGTGGCGCGCGACCGTCTGGAGCTGCGCCGTCACGCGGGCCGTCGCGCACGCTGGTCCTGGTATTCAAGACCACGGCAAGCGGCCTGACATTTCAGGCTTACTGGCAGGGAACCGACAAGAAGCGGGCTCCGGCGCTGGGGGCCGCCGCGCATGCGAACGGACAAAGCCACGCCACGTCCGGCGAGCGCGCCAAGCTGATCGGCCTCGCCGCCTACGCGCGCAAGGCGCACTTCCAGTATCATCAGGAATCCGGGCTCTATACCTTGGATAACGTGGCCGAGATCCCGAACTTTCTGAAGGGCACGTTGTCGTCCTGGCGGCGTCTGTTCATGATCGAGCTCGATGCGAATGCCGGTCTTCTCGTCCAAGGCACGAAGACGATCGAAATCGAGGCGGTGGCCGAACGCCGGGCGGGCGCCAAGGCGGGCGGAGGGATCGACCTTCGCTGGATATTCAAGGCGGGCGAACGGCTTTTGACCGACGAGGAGGTCGACTCGTTGATGAATCGCGGCACGTCGCCGGCCATCCTGCCCAGCGTGGGCATTGTCGCGCTGCCGACCGACCGTCTCGCCGCGCTGGATGCGTGGCGACGCAACGCCGCTGAGACGCACATCGACGGCCAGCTGTCGCCGTACCTTATCTTTTCGCTCTACAACGACGCTCGTTTCAAGCTCACGCTTTCGCCCGAACTCGAAACGTGGCGGAAGAGCGTGCTTACCTCGACCCCCGTTGACGCCACGCTGCCGGCGCTTCTTCGGCCGTATCAACGGCGCGGTGTGGAATGGATGCACCATTTGTGCGACGTCGGTTGCCACGGTTTGCTCGCGGATGAGATGGGCCTGGGCAAGACGCTGCAGGTCATTTCCCTCCTGGCCGCGCGCCCGGTGGAGGGATTGCCGCACCTCATCGTCTGTCCGGCGAGTGTGGTTCCGGTTTGGCGCGAGGAGATCGAGCGGTTCTTCCCTCATCTCGAGATCGATGTGCTCAAGACGGGCAACGACTTCACCTTGCGCAAGGATCCGGTCATCTGGCTGGCGAGCTACACCCAGCTGCGCAAGCATCGCGCCCTGCTCGACGGTGCCGACTTCGGTTATGCGGTTCTCGATGAAGGCCAGTTCATCAAGAATCCCGACGCAAAGGTCACACAGACCTGTTTTGCCGTTCGCGCCCGGCATCGTCTGGTCCTCACCGGCACGCCGCTCGAGAACAGGCAGCTGGATCTCTGGTCGATCTTCCGCTTCCTGCTCCCCGGACTGCTCGGCTCCCGGGCCTCGTTTGAGTCTGCGCTCAATTCCGATCGTCCCGGCACGCTGGAACGCCTTCGTGCGCAACTGGCGCCGTTCATCCTGCGACGCACGAAGCGCGAAGTGGCGACCGAGTTGCCGCCGAAGGTGGAGATGGAGCTGATCTGTCCCCTGACCGATGTTCAACGTGCCGAATACGCACGTATTTGCGCCGAGGGTCTGCAGCGGTTGGGCGACGATGTGGGGGCGGCGATGCGCGAGAAGTCGTTTGGTTTCCTCGCCCTGCTCACGCGCCTTCGCCAGACCTGCTGCGATCCGGACATGCTGCCGTGGCTGAAGGCCCCGCTGACCGATTCCGGTAAACTCAACCTGCTGGTCGAGAAACTCGCCGAGGTGGTGGGGAGCGGCCACAAGGTCGTGATCTTCTCCCAGTTTGTAATGTTGCTCGACCGCGTGCGCGCGGCGTTGGAGGCCAATTTCCCGGATCTGCCGATCCACGAGCTCACGGGGATGACGCTTGACCGGCAAAAGCCCGTGCAGGCGTTTCAGACGGCGGACGGTGCTGCAGCGATGCTCGTATCGCTTAAGGCGGCGGGGACGGGCATCACCCTCCATGCCGCGGACTATGTCTTCCTGCTCGACCCGTGGTGGAACCCTGCCGTGGAAGCCCAGGCCGTCGATCGTGTTCACCGCATCGGCCAGAAGAGCACCGTTTTTGTCTATCGCATGGTGACCGCCGGCACGATTGAAGAGCGGATCGAGGCCCTGAAGGCGTCGAAGAAGGATCTCTTCGACAAACTCATCGGCGGACTCGGCGGCGACTTTGACCTGAGCCAGCACTTTACCTCCTTGCGTGAGCTGGTGACCCTGACCAGCGCGGCGACGGAGACCGAGCAAGGCGTCTGAACCTGCGTGCCGGCGCATCGGAGACTTTCGAGGTGGGCCGGGGCTGATCAGTCGAATTGCCTCATTTCGGCGAAAAGCCAGGGGCATGGCACACTTAAGGGAAACTGCTTGCCACCCCGGGGGGCACGTGGACACTGGCCCGGCTAGCACGCTGCGTGCTCCCCTGACCATTGCACAACACCTCGCGAGCTCCCTAACCGCTCGCTCTCCGTATGGACGACCAGCCGACCAACGATACTCCTGACAAGGAGTTCAACAAACTCGATCTTTCCCAGCTGCAGAGCTTCAGCTTTGGCACGCAGTGGAGCCAGGACAAGCCGGACACGTCCGGCCGTCCGTCGAACCGCGAGGGTCGACGTGATGATCGTCCGCGTCGGGATGGTCCAGGTGGGGCCGGTGCGCCCCGCCGTGATCGTCGGGACTTTCGGAAACCGGCAGGCGGAGGTTCACCGGAAGGTGGTCCTGGGGCTCCGGGTCAGGACGCGGGTGCGCGCGATGCCGGCGATGGGCGTGGACAGCGCCGCGAGTTTCGTGGCGATCCGCGCGGGCAACGTCCTCACGGCGGCGGCCATGGCGGACAAGGTGGTTATCGCGAAGGTGGTTTCTCGCGCGAGCATCAGGAGCGCGGGCCCTACATCAGCCCGCATTACAACGTTACGTTCTATCCCGAGGACACGAGCTTTGCCGCCCTCGCGAAAACGATCCGGGCCTCGTGCCGTACGTTCGAGCTCTTTGATGTGGCGAGGACGGTCATCGGCAAGAATGACCGCTTTGTGGTCGTCGTTCAGCGGAAGACGGGTGGGAGTGGGGCGCCGGGCGACAAGCCGTCCGAGTCCGCCGCGGGGTCGACAGCGCCGTTCTCGATCTCGGTTCCGGATGGACTGCCGTTTGAAAACGACGACGCGGTGATCGCGCACGTCATGGCGGTGCATCTTTCCCACTTTTTCGACGCCAGTGAAGTCGAGGTCGAGGCACCCAAGGGCAATTTTCAGGTCATCAACAAGTGCAGTGTCACGGGTGTGCTTCTCGGGCCCCCGAATTACCATCGCTACAACCAGATCGTCCAGCAACACCACGCCTCCAAGGTGGCTCGCATGCCGTTCGATGCCTACCGCGCGCGCATCGAGTCCGTCCGTGATCCCGAGGCGGTCAACCAGTGGCTCGAGCAGATGAAGAAGATCACCCGGTACACGTGGAAGCACAGCCCGGAGGGCACCACGCCGCTGACCTTCGACAATCTCGAGGATGCCCGTATCTACCTGCTGACGCAGGCACGCGATAAAGTCGTCCGTCATGTCGAGTCCGCGCGTTTTCCCGGCAAGCAGCTGGAGTCGCTCCCCCCGGGGGAGATCCGCCGGGCGATCGACGGGGCGCTGGAGCGCCAGCGTAGGTTTCCGCTGGATACGGCGAACGCCCTGCGCGGCCGCCTTCGCCGCGAAGGCTTCACGATCTTCAAGAAAGGCTCGAAGGGCGTCAGCTATGTGTGTGCGGTCAAGCGCAAGTTCCGCATCCCCGGCCAAGTCTTTGCCGACAGCATAGGAAACCTCATCGCCTTCATCGAGGCGAACCCGATGGTCAAGGCCAGCGAACTACCCGAACGCGTGCTTGGCATCAAGGTGCCGACTCCGCCGCCGCGTCCCGCGCCGGCCATCGAAACAGGCAGCACGCCCGCGCACGAAGTCGAAGCTCCCGCGCCGACCCCGACCCTTTCGATCGAGGAACAGCAGCTCGTCGGTCGCCTCCAGGGTGACTTGCGCTGGCTCGTGACCGAGGGCTATGTGACGGAGTTCATGGATGGTCGTCTGTTCTCGCCGCCCCCGATGGTGGAGGCGCGCAAGAAGGAAGTGGAATCGGACGATCATGATCCGGAGAATTTCCCCGAGATTCCGGCCGACGTGCCCGCCCCATCGCGTGAACCTGCGCCCGCCGCGCCCACTCCGGAGCCCGCGGCCGTTGCGGCGGAACCCATTCCCGATACATCGGAGCCCCCCGCAGACGCGGGTGAGACTTCGGAGGCTCCTCGTCCGAATCAGGAAGGCGCCTGACGCTGTCGCCGACAGACGAACCCCGATCGCAATGTTCGGGTCAAATCCGCCTGTCGAGAACGCCGGCCATGACGCAAGGGCTTGAGTCGTTGTTCCGCGGACTGACCGGACTCGTCTTCCCGCCGGCGTGCGTGCACTGCGGCGGGCTGTGCGAGGAAGGCGCGTTGCGCCATGTATGTCGCTCGTGCGAGCCGCTGATCACCTTGGTGGGCTCACCGCATTGCCGCACCTGCGGTCATCCCTTCTTCGGTGACGTTGAGGGTGAGCGGATCTGTCCGCATTGTGAAGGACTCCAGCCGGCCTATGGCGAAGGAAGGACGGTGACTCTGTTCAAGGGGCCGGTCCGTGCCTTGGTGCATACGTTGAAGTATCGCGGCGGACTTCACGTGGTGCGTGACCTCGAACGAGTGGCGCGCCGAAATCCTCATGCGCTCAATTTCCTGCGCGATGCGGTGCTGGTGCCGGTGCCGTTGCACCCCCGGAAGGAACGGGAACGCGGTTACAATCAGAGCGCTCTTCTCGCAGAGGCGTTGGCTGTGGCGGGAGGAGGATTGACGGTCGCTCCGTTGTTGCGACGGGTCGTGGACACGGGTTCGCAAACGGCTTTCGACCGCCGTGAGCGCCGGGATAACCTCAAAAATGCCTTTGCACTGGCGAAGGGGGCCTCCATAACCAGCCGTCACCGCTACATTCTTGTCGATGACGTCTTTACCACAGGTTCCACGCTTAACAGTTGCGCCCGCGAGCTCCGTCGCGCCGGCGCTTTGAACCTCGACGTTTTCACGTTCGGACACGGTTAAGTTCCGCCGCCCGCCATGTCGCTTTTCAGCAAGCCGAAGTATTCGACGGTTGTCGTCAAAAAGAAGGATATCCCCAAGGGACTTTGGACCAAGTGTCCGATCTCCGGAGAGATCATTTTCAACAAGGAGCTTGAGGCCAACCAGATGGTGGTGCCCAAGAGCGGCTACCATTTTCCGATCGGAGCCCGGGCGCGTATCGAGCACCTCATGGATGCTGGAACCTTCGAGGAGTCTGACGCCAATGTCCGATCCGGGGATCCCTTGGGGTTTGTGGATTCGCAGCCCTATCCCGAGCGAATCAAGAAATATGAACGCGACAGCGGCCTGCCCGAAGCGGTGATCTGCGGCACGGGGAAACTACACGGCATTACCGTGTCGGTGGCCGTCATGGATTTTCGATTCTGCGGTGGCGCCATGGGTTCGGCCGCCGGAGAGAAGATCACGCGTGCCATTGAGCGGGCGTTGGAAAAGAAGATTCCGTGCATCATCTTCAGCGCCTCCGGCGGAGCGCGCATGCAGGAGGGGATATTTTCGCTCATGCAGATGGCGAAGACGAGTGCGGCGCTGGGACGACTGGCCGAGGCACACCTGCCCTACATTTCGGTCCTGACTCATCCGACAATGGGCGGAGTCACCGCGAGCTTTGCCGTGTTGGGCGACGTCAACCTCGCCGAGCCGGGCGCCCTGATCGGTTTCGCGGGCGCCCGTGTGATCAAGGAAACGACGAAGCAGACGCTCCCGCCCGGATTCCAGAGCTCGGAATTCCTGCTGAAGCACGGATTGATCGACCAGATTGTGAGCCGGCTCGAGATGAAGGACCGCCTTCGCGATCTGTTGTCGGCACTTCATCTCAAGAAAAAGCCGGCGACGGCCCGTTCCTGATCGAGGCGATCGGTCCGATCGTTTTCCGCTGACCGTCATGGAGCCGGCCGATACTTCTCCATCCGCAGCGTATGCGGCGGTGCAGGACTACCTCTTTGGCTTGAAGGCGAAGGGGCTTAAATTCGGCATAGATCGCATGCGTGTGCTGGCCGAAGCGATTGGCCATCCGGAACGTGCCGTTCCCGTCATCCACCTCGCGGGCACCAATGGCAAAGGTTCCACCTCCGCGCTGCTCGACGCGATTTTTCACGCTGCGGGATGGCGCACCGGCCTCTATACGTCACCCCATCTCGTGAAACTGGGTGAACGCGTGCAGGTTGATCGACAGCCGCTGCGCGAAGAGGAGATCGTCGCCTACACGCGTGAGCTACGGCCTGTTGCGGAGCGTATTTCGAGCGGGAACCCGGATGATCATCCCAGCTTCTTCGAGTTCATGACAGCGATGGCCTTCCTCCAGTTTGCGCGCCGCGCGTGTGACGTGGCCATCGTCGAGGTGGGCCTCGGAGGACGTCTCGATGCAACCAATGTCGTGGAGCCGGAGATCTCCGTGATCACTTCAATCGGCCTTGATCATTGTGAGATGCTCGGCGACCGCATCGAGCTCATCGCGGCCGAGAAAGCAGGCATCATCAAGCGAGGCCGACCGGTCGTGATCGGGCGCATGCCGGCGGCGGCGGAGCAGGTGATCCGCGACATTGCAGCGCGCCTCGAGGCACCGTTGACCAGCGTGCGCGACGTATTCGGCGAGGACGTGCATGCGTATCCGGAAACGAATCTCGAGGGCGAGTATCAACGCTGGAATGCGGCCACCGCGACGCTGGTGGCGCGGCGTCTCGACACGCGATGGCGCCTGACTTCCGCGGTGATCGCGGAAGGGCTCCGTCACGCTGACTGGCCGGGCCGCTGGCAGCGCACGCGGTTGGGCGGACGCACGCTTGTCCTCGACGCATCGCACAATCCGGAGGGTGCCGGCGTCCTCGCGAGCAATCTCGCGGGACTGGTTGCGGAGACGGGCAAGGCGCCGGTTGTGATTCTCGGCGTGTTGGGCATGGCGCGGGCGCAGCCGCTGATCGACGTGGTGTGCGCCTTTGCGAAGGAGATTCACTTTGTTGTTCCTGCCCAGGCCCGCGCCTGCACGCATGAACAGCTTGAGGCCTTGGTGCCGCCGGCCTTTCGCGGCCGCGTGGTCCGGGGCACGGTGGAATCCCTTTTTCCTGGACGACACAGCTGCACGGCCGGCGGGCCGGACGATCTGCTGCTAGTCACGGGATCGATCTATCTGCTGGGCGAGGTCCTTGCCCGGATCGAGCCAGAGCGCGGCGAAATCGAATCACGCCTGCAGGATTTTTGACCCGGCACGCCGGCGCGCCCGCCAGCTTTGCGTTTAGACGAGACGATTGCCCGCCGCCACCTGGGCGTACCATTGGGCGCTGAGTTTCGGCGTCCTCCGGAAGGTCTTGAAGTCGGTGTGCACGATGCCGAAACGCCGCGTGTAGCCGTCGGCCCATTCGAAGTTATCGAGCAGTGACCATACGAAGTAGCCCTTGACCGGCACGCCTTCGGCGACTGCGCGGTGCAGTTCTTTCAAATAGCTGCGCAGAAACTCGACGCGGTGCAGGTCGTCGCAGGCGCCGTTCACGACGGTGTCGTCGTTGTAGCCACAACCGTTCTCGGTAATATAGATCGCCTTGGTTCCGTAGGTCTCGGCGACGAGACGGGGCGCCCAGTAGAGGGCACGTGGCGTCAGCTTTAACCACGGGCTGTCGGCGCAGGGGTACGACGGGGAAGGCGGGACCACTTCAGGCCGTCCCCGGCGGCCCGCCCGGATGAAGGATGCGGAGTAGACGTTGATGCCGAGGAAGTCCGTTGGCAGGGAGATAAGGTCGAAATCCCCGCGTGCAATCTGAGGCCGATCCTTCCCGCAACGGCGCAGATAGGCGGGTGTGTAGCCTCCGCGATAAATCGCATCGAGGATCGGCCAGTTTCCCTCTGCGAAAGCCCGGCGGGCTGCCGCAATGTCATCGGGCGATTCGGTGACAGGAATGACGGTCTCGCAGTTGTCGGTAAGACCGACCCTGGCGCCCCGGCCGCCGTGTTCCCGGACGGCGCGCACGGCGTGTCCGTGGCAGAGGAGGGCATGGTGCACGGTTTGGTTCACGACCTGCGCCGGCTCGCGAAGCCCCGGTGCCTTCGAACCATCGCCGTAACCATGATGGGTGAAGCAGCGGATCTCGTTGAGGGTGATCCAATGCTTCACGTGGTCCCGAAACGCAGGCACGACAGTGTCCGCATAGCGTGCAAAAGCGTCGACCACGCCGCGAGTGCGCCAGCCTCCCCGTTCTTCCAGGGCCTGCGGGAGGTCCCAGTGAAACAATGTCACCCAAGGGGTGATGCCGAGCGCATTCAGGTGATCCAGCTGACGGCGGTAAAAATCGAGACCTTGCTGATTCACCTTCCCGTCGCCATGCGGAAAAATACGCGGCCAAGCGAGGGAGAGTCGGTAGTTCCGAAGGTTGAGTTTTCGCAGCAGGGCGAAGTCTTCCTTGTAGCGATGGTAGTGGTCGCAGGCCTGCCCGGGAGTGTCACCGTTCAAAATGGCGTTCGGCCGGAGGGAAAAGCGATCCCAGACGGACTCGCCTTTCCCGTCCTCAGTGGCTGCGCCCTCGATTTGGGGGGCTGCGGTGGCGGCGCCCCACACGAAGCCGCGCGGAAAACGGCAGGAGGTGGTGTGATTGGACATGATGAATCAGGCGTGCACGAGGGGAGCGGCGATTGTCTCGCCCTCGACCAACTGTGCCTCGACGAGAATTTTTCGCCGAGGCGAGGTCGGGTGCTGGATGCGATTGACGAGGCGCGTGAGGGCCGAGGAGCCGATGTGCTCGTGGGGAACCCGCATCGAGGTGGCGCGTCGGAGGCCGGCAGGGGGTTCGAGGCCGTCGAAACCCGTGATCGAGCACTCCTCGGGCACGCGGATGCCGTGGGACTGAAGGTCGTGCATCAGGGGATAGGCGACGTGATCGGCTGCGCAGACCCAGGCGGTGACGTGGTCGCGGGCATGAAGTTCGGCGACAGTGTTGGATACTTCGGCGGGGGAGAGGCGTGGGGCGGCCTTGTGCACGTTCAGCACCCACTCGGGCCGGAATTCCAGTCCCTGGTAGAACAGTGCTTCCACGTAGCCGCTGAAACGGCGCGCCACCCAGTGGCCGCCCACGGGATAGGTCCACGAAACAAAACCGATGCGCCGGTGGCCGGCTGCCGACAGCCGGAGCACGAGGTCGACGATCGCGGGGGCATCGTCGGTATCAATAATGTCGATACTCGTTTCGTTATAGCTCTCCAGCACGGAAACGGTCGATACGCGCTTGGCGATCATGTCCACGGCGGGTTCGGGAAACGGGTGGATGAGAACCGCACCGCGCCAGTCGTTCGAGCGCATCTGGCGCAGCACGGTCTGGCGCGTTTGTTCCGCCTCGAAATCTCCCGGCGGTTGGTAGCAAACGTCGACGCTGACCCGCTCGATTTCCGCCCGGTCCCGGATGCCTTTCAGAATGTAGGGATACGTGACCATCGTGACGTTCTCGCGCGGCACGCCGATCAGGACCCCCACCGTGAACGTCCGGGAGTTCTTCCCGCGCCGTGCCGCCCGCCCCGGGGAGAGGCGATAACCCACCTCTTCCGCCGCTGCGAGGACGCGTGCCCGTGTCTCTGCGCTGATGGCGGGATGGTTAGCCAGGCTGCGCGAAACGGTTGTGCGTGAGATGTTCAGGCGCTGGGCAATGAGCTCTTGGTTAATGGCGGCCATGGCGGGTGGGGATGTTTCTTTGGTGTGTCCAGATTAGACGCATGGCAAGGATTAATCGTTATGCACGAAAAACAGATTGGCTATGCACATTTTTTCATAAAAACGCACAACAAAATGCGAGAAACGCATGACAAAAAGCATCTTAAGAAATATAATATAGTTCAACTAAGGGCAAAATAAGTCATGCACTGATTAATTGACATGCTATGCACATAAGTCGTCTTTTTGTGCATCGAACCTTCGGATCCCCATCCGTGTTCGCGCTTTTTTGAAACCCCGTTTCGTTGGTCCGCTCGCCCCGCATTTGCGGGCTAGGGTCGATGGAAAGGGGTCTCGGTTAATCCAGGATACGAACTCAACACCAACCTCATTATGAACCCCCAGCCCCGTTCCGCGTTCCGCACCGGTCTTCTGGCCTGCGTTTGCAGCCTTAGCACCTTTGTGTCCACGCTTCCGGCCCAGGTCGCACCCGCGGCCCAGCCTTCTGCATCGGACGTCGCGTCTGATGAAACGATCACCTTGTCCCCCTTCACGGTCAGCACCGAGCAGGACCAGGGTTATCGTGCGACGAACTCGATTTCCGGTACGCGTCTTGACACGCCGATCAAGGAGCTTCCGATGCCCATCGAGGTGATCACGGAGAGCTTCCTTCGCGATACCGGCGCCAACGATCTCCGCCAGAGCCTTCGCTACAGCGCCGGCATCATTCTCCAATCGCAGAATGATCAAGGCGCGAACGCGTTCTACGGAGCGGGCGGCGTGCACAATCCGGAGGGCGCCACGGCGAACAAGACCCAATCTTCCTTCAAGATTCGCGGCTACGTCACCGACGTCGTGCTCCGTGATGGATATCGCCGCCAGAGTGCGACCGACTCCGTCAACATCGGCCGTATCGAGGTCATCCGCGGCCCGGCTGCGCTGCTGTACGGCATCGGCAACTTCGGAGGCATCGTCAATTATCTGCCGAAAACTCCCGAGCGTGAGCAATCGACGGAAGTTGGTCTCAGCCTTGGCAGCCATGACTTCAAGCGTACGTGGGTCGACACCACGGGCCCGATCGACGAGGCCGGTCGCTTTGCGTATCGATTCACCGGCGCTTGGCAGGATACCGGCAACCAGACTGAACTCTATAACGAGGATCACTGGTTCTTCTCGCCGAGCTTGAACTTCAAGCCCTTTCCCAAGACCGACATTCTCGTCGATTTTGAACTCGGGCAGGGCGAGGAGACCGGTCTCGGCTTCCAAAGCGTTCGCGCCCGTTCCGACATTGACGGAGTCGGGCAGGCCGACCGTCTCCAGAGCTCCGGGTTCGTGCAGTTCGCGGGCAAGGATCCGCGCACGTTCCGCTGGTCCGGCCCCGACACCTTCCGCGACACGAAGCAGAACAACATTCGTGTACAGCTGACGCAGGAGATCCTGCCCCGCTTGAACCTGCTCGCCGGCTACAACAGCTCCCGCGTCGATTTCATCGCCCGCGATGTCAACGGCTCCATGCGCCAGAACGTCGGACCGGTCGCGTTGCGCGACACGATCAGGGTTATACCGATCGACGTGGCCAACGGCAGCAGCGAGTTCAGCGAGGCCGAGTCGCCCAATACGATCTTCGAGTACCTCTGGACCGACACCGACGAGCGCAACGAGCGCCAACAGGCCCGCGTCGAGCTCAACTACGCCTTTGATCTCTTCGAGGACAGCCGCTGGTTCTCGATCAACAGCAGCCTCCTGGTAGGCCGCTCGGTCGAGTCAGCCGATCGCAGGACAACGCTGCGTCGCACCGCGAACAACACCTTCAACTACAAGCGTCCGACCGACACGTCCTACATCCGTTTCGGGACGCAGGGCGACGGAACCGCCGACGCCTCGATGGTCGCGATCAACCGCATCATGTCGGATGCGAAGAACACCGGTGATTATGCCGTGTATCAGGGCAAGTTCCTCGACGAACGCCTCGTGGTCGTGGCAGGCGTGCGCCGCGACGAGAACGAGAATTCCGGCAACACCGTTATCTTCCATCCCACGGCAAGCACGAGCTCCGCCTCCCGTCCGAGCCAGCGTGAGACGACCGAACAGTACGGGGCGACCTTCCGCATCCTGCCCCAGTTGAGCGTGTACGCGTTGCGCGCCGGCGGCGTGCAGCCGAACTTCGACGGCCTGCGTGACGCGGCCGGCAGTCCGCTCGGGCCCGTGCTCGCCAAGAGCAACGAGTTTGGACTCAAGATCGATTTGTGGGATGGCCGGATCTCGGGCACGATCTCCAAGTTCAAGATCGAGCGTTCCGGCGTTCCGTTTGGCCAGTGGTGGATGCCGACCCTCAAGGGGACCTTTGATCCGAACCGCCCGATCACCTACAATGTCGGCAACTTCAGTCCCTCCAGCGTGCCCGGTGGCAGCAATGGCGGGAACGGCGCCGCCAACGCCGCGCTGCCGCAATGGAATGCCGGTGTGGCAGCGGGAGCGATCTATCAGCTCAACGGTCAGTGGTACGTCAACGCCTCCAACGCCGCCGGTGCCGCTTACCTCGACCAGGTCTTCAACCTGACCAAAACCACGAACCCCGGCTGGCCGGGCTGGCTCTACATCTCTGATGCCAACACCAACAACAGCTGGGAGGATCGTGGCGACGGCAACGGTTACCAGTCGTACGTGCAGCAGGAAGACGAGTCCGAGGGCTGGGATGCCCAGCTGCTCTTTAGTCCGACCGACAACTTCCAGCTGCTCCTGACCTACGCGAACACCAAGCGCGTGATCACCAACCCGGGTAAGTTCATCCAGTATCCGCACCCTGAGAACCGCTGGGCGATCTGGTATTTCCCGGACAGCAATTGGGGCCTGACCGGATACGACCTTGATGAAGTGTATGGCGATCCCTCGAACACGTCCACCTGGACGGGAATCGGCTGGGGTGCGGGCCAGAGCCGCGATGACACGCCAAAGCACTCGGTCAGCGCCTGGGCGAGCTATCAGATCAAGGACGCCGGCCGCCTCACCGGTCTTCAGTTCGGCGTCGGCGGGCAGTGGGACTCCGAGCGTGAGTATTTTTCGGGCATCACGGTTGCCGGCCAGAAGCAGACCAACGGCAAGGGCCAGCTCACCATCCTGAAGCACAAGGCCCGCCTCAACCTCGACCTGATGGTGCGATATCCGTTCAAGCTGCGTGATCAGGACGCCTATGTGCAGCTCAACGCGACCAACATCCTCGATGACGACGATCTCTACGGCCTGATTTACGCCCCCGGTCGCAACGTGCGTTTGGAATTCGGATACACGTTCTGATCCCGCGTCGCGTGCAACCCGGCCGGGCCGGTCTGTCCCGGCCGGGTTGTGCATGGCCGAACCTTTCCCTCTTCACGTGTCCGCCTCCAGCGACCGGCTGTCCGTCCGGGAAAAGTTTGCCTACGGACTGGGAGACACCGCCTCGAACTTCTTTTTTCAGGCGTTCAACCTGTTCCTTTTCTACTACTACACCGATATCTTCGGACTTTCGGCTGCCGCGGTTGGCACGATGATGCTCTTCACGCGGCTGCTCGATGCGGTGACCGACCCGCTGATGGGAATCATCGCCGACCGCACGAATACGCGCTGGGGAAAATTCCGCCCCTGGATCCTTTGGGGGGCCGTTCCGTATGGTTTGCTTGGATACCTCATGTTTGCGAATCCGTCCCTCGAGGGGAATGGCAAGCTGATCTATGCCTACGTCACCTATTCGCTGATGTGGCTCGCCTACACCGTCGTGAACATCCCGTACTCGGCCCTCATGGGGGTGATGTCTCCGTCCTCCGCAGACCGCACGTCGCTCTCGACGTACCGGTTCGTGTGCGCGTTCGCAGGGGCATTCCTCATCAGCGCCCTGACCCTGCCGCTCAAGGATTTCCTCGGTGGAGACGATCCAGCCCTGGGTTTCAGCCGGACGATGGCCCTCTTCGCGGTCGTTTCCGTCGGCCTGTTCTTCTATACGTTTTCCAACACGCGGGAACGGGTCGCGCCTCCGGCGGGGCAGAGCGGATCGCTGGTCGAGGACCTGCGCGGGCTTCTGCGCAACCGGCCGTGGGTCGTTCTCTTCATCGCCGCCTTTTTGACTCTGGCGAACGTCGGCATCCGCAACGGCACCATCATCTATTATTTCAAATACAACGTCGGCGATGAGTCGAAGTTCACCCTCTTCAGCACGATCGGGACGCTGGCATTTATTGCGGGCGCGCTTTCGACGAAGCTCTTTGTGCGGCACTTCTCGCGCCGCAAGCTCATGATCGGGTTGACCAGCCTCAACGCCGTGGCGATGGCATCGTTTTACTTCATCGATCCCCAGAACATCCTGCTGCTTCACGTGGTGAACGTGGTGGGCACCTTCCTGGTGGGGCCGACGCCGGCGATCGTGTGGTCGTTGTATGCAGACACCGCCGATTATGGCGAATGGCGCCACGGGAGGCGTGCGACCGGCCTGGTCTTCTCGGCCGCCGTCTTTGCCCAAAAAATGGGCCTGGCCGTCGGCAGCGCGCTCATCGGCTGGCTGTTGAGCTGGTTCGGATTTCTGGCAAACACCCAGCAGACTCCGGAGACGCTCGGTGGCATCCTGATTCTCTTCAGCCTGCTCCCTGCGGCGTTCTCGCTGCTCAGCGCCGTCGCCATAGCGTTCTACACCTTGGACGAACCGGTCGTGCGGCAGATGGAACGCGAACTTGGCGAGCGACGCGCGGCGCCTGCCTGACTATTCTCCTGCCTCTTCATGAAGGTATTCCTATTCACTCCGTCTTTTTTGCTCATGGCCTCTCTTTCCACGCTTGCCGCGAAACCCCTCTGGCAGGACGACTTCGATCAACCGGTCGGCTCCGGCCCCAGCGCCGAACGCTGGGCGCACGACCTTGGCGACAACGGCTGGGGCAACGCCGAGTTGCAGCTTTATACCGATTCGCGCGAGAACTCCTTCGTCACCGCCGATGCTGACGCCTCGGATGGCAAGGCGATGGTCCTTCGGGCGGTGCGTGCGCCGGCCGGGAAGTATACGTCGGCCCGGCTGAAAACATTGGGCAAGTTTTCCGTCACCCATGGTCGCATCGAGGCGCGCATCAAGGTGCCGCGTGGGCAGGGAATCTGGCCGGCATTCTGGATGCTCGGTGAAACGTTCACGACCGCCGGCTGGCCGCAGTGTGGCGAAATCGACATCATGGAAGTGGTCGGCCACGAACCGCATCGGCTGCACCAGACCCTGCACGGCCCGGGGTACTCCGGGGCGCGTGGCATCAACAAGGCGATCTCGCTGCCGGATGGGGCGAGCCTCAGTGACAATTATCACGTTTACTCGGTCGAATGGTCCCCGGGCCGGATCGCGTGGTACTTTGACGGCCGTCTTAACCATGTGTGCACGCCGGCCGATCTGCCAGAGGGCGGGAAATGGGTATTCGATGATACCCCGTTCTTCCTGCTGCTGAATCTTGCCGTCGGCGGACGCTGGCCCGGGTATCCGGACGAGAGCACGACGTTCCCGAAGGAGATGCGCATCGACTACGTGCGCGTGTATCCATTGCCTGACGATAAATAACACGCGACGTGCCGATCAGACGGGCGTAGAAGCGGCTTTGCACCGCGATGGACAGGGAGGGCCGGAAGCGTCCGGATCCGCCTCTGGAGCGCCCGCGGATCCTAGCTGATCTTCACGAGTTCGGCCGTCGGCGGGATGTCCTTGATGATCTGCGAAGGCTCGGGGCCGACACCGAGGTAGCGGAGGTTGGGCAGGCGTCCCTGCGCCGGCCACTCGAGTCCCTCGTACGCGACCTCCAGCGTGCTGCGCATCATCGCGGCGACGTAGCGTCGGGCGTTCACCGGCAGATCAGCGAACGTGCGGACATTGGAGATGTCCTCGGCCCAACCCGGATGACGCGAGTACACCGGGCGCAGCGTGCGACGCACGGCCTCGTTGCGCGGGACGTGGGCGTAACGCTTGCCGGAGGCATCCTCGTAGGCGGTGCAGATCAAAAGATCGCCCTTCCAATCACCGCGGTGGGTGAGGGCGTCGGACTTGTTGATCATGAGGTCCTGGAAGCCACCGTAGCGAAGCGCGTCGCCCTTCTCGACCGCGTCGAACCAGCCCACCATGCGCTGCCGGCCCGTCGAGGTGCCGAATTCCAGTTGCTTGAGCAAGGTGCCCAAAGGGTGTCCGTCGTCCATCTGGGTGAGGAAGGTGTGGGTGCCGACCTTGGTGTCGTAGGCCTTGGCAACGCCAAAGGTGTGAATGGCCTGCACGGGAACGCCCGCGCTCTCGAAGAATTCGGGCGTGTAGGTGTGCGAAGCCGTGACGTTGGGGGAGAAGCCGTGGCGTTTATCGAGCCAGTAGGCCTGGCCAAATTCACCGATGATGGTGCGCCCGGCGGCCAGTTCGCGAAGGATGAGCTCGCGCACTTCGCCGATATTGCGCGCGACCCGTTGGCCGGCCTCCCAGTACACTTCGGTGAGGCGCTCAAGATTAAGCGTGAACGGCTTCATTCCCCGGAACTGATGGAAGTCGAATTCGAATTCGGGAAACACGCCCATCTGCATCGCCTCGGCGTTGGCCCGTCGTTCGGCGAGGGTAAGCTTTTCGAAGAAGCCTTCCCACGCTTCCGGCGTGACCTGGCAGACATGCTCGATGGTGCGGATGGCGCGTTCGGCGCGTTGAGCCATCTTGCGGGCGAAATAATCACGGCCCGCGAGGAAATCCGAGAAGTAGATTTGCCACTGGCCCACTTCGTCGCCGTAGGCCGGTGTGATCCCGCGGCCGGTGGAACCGCGCGGCTCCTCCCTGAGGATGTGGGTGCGGTATTCCTCCCAGGCGAGGTCGAGCAGGCGGTGGGTGACGTCGGAAACCAGGGTGCGCTCGTCGATGACCAGGCGCGAGAGGATGGCGTGGCCCTTGCGTTCCAACGGCGAGGCCTCCCACCAGATCTTGCGCGGGTCGGCGACCACGCCGCTGCCGATCGCCAGGTAGGTGGCGTCGGGTACGGCGACGCCCGCAGGCAACAGGTTCAACTTGATGCCGGCGGCCGTGTGCCCGGAGTTGGCGCCTCCATTGACTTTCAAAACCACGGAAACGGCGGCCGAGGTGCCGCGCAGTTCGTCCGCGATTTCTGGAATGAGGCGGCCTTTGCCCTCGTCGCCGAGGGAAATGCCGACGTCTGCGATCAGTTGGCTGGAAAAGGGGAGAAGTGACATGGTTGCGAAACGGCAACCGGAGAAAGCTCCCCTGTTGCCGGAAAGCTAAAAGAGAACCGGGGCGGAGGGCGCAAGGCGCAAATCTGGCGCGCGCACCGCGGCGATACCCTGGTGCGAGAGCCGGATTCGGGCACGGCATTCCCGGCCGAGGCTTGTCTCCTGACGATGGGCACTCAGGTTTCTGTGCATGAAGGCTCTCCATCTCGTCGCCGCGAACGAATTGGTGCTTGTCGATCTTCCGCCCCCGCGTCCGTCGCCCGGCGAAGTCGTGATTTCGCTCCGGGCCGCGGCGCTCAATCATCGCGATGTTTGGATCAAGCTGGGCCAGTATGCAGGGCTGACTTATCCCTGTCTGCCCGGCTCTGATGGCGCGGGTGTGGTGACCGGAGTCGGTGAAGGAGTGGATGCCTCGTGGCTGGGTCGGGAGGTGATCGTGAATCCTAGTTTTGGTTGGGGTGACGGCGAAGCCGCGCAAGGACCCGAGTTCGAGATCCTTGGATTGCCGCGGGCCGGCATGTTCGCGGAGCAGATCGCCGTCCCGGTCGCGCAGGTTTCACCGAAACCCGATCATCTTTCATGGGAAGAGGCGGCGGCGCTCCCGCTTGCCGGCCTGACGGCCTTTCGCGCACTGTTTTCCCGCGCGCGACTCCAAGGAGGGGAGCGTTTGTTGATCTCTGGAATCGGAGGAGGGGTTGCGTTGCTCGGCCTGGTGTTTGCGACCGCCGCGGGCGCGGAGGTCTGGGTGACCTCGTCCAGCGCGTCGAAGATCAAAAAAGCGCGGGCGCTGGGTGCGCGGGGAGGCTTCGATTATTCGCAGCCCGGATGGGCGCAGATCGCGAAGCGGGAGACGATGTTCGACGTGATCCTGGATAGTGCCGGTGGGGAGGGCTTCGACGAGTTGGTTGAGCTCGCCGCGCCGGGCGCACGGCTGGCGTTCTTTGGTGCGACGCGCGGCAATCCGCCGCAGTTCCCCTTGCGAAAGCTGTACTGGCGCCAGATCTCCCTGCTGGGTTCAACGATGGGCAGCCCGCGTGATTGGTCGGCCATGCTCGAGTTTGTGACGCGGCATCGGCTCAAGCCCGTGATCAGTGAGGTGTATCCGTGGGAACGAACGATCGAGGCATTTGTCCGCATGGAGCGCGGAGAGCAGTTCGGGAAACTCGTGGTGCGTATCCAGAGCTGACATCCGCTTGCGACTTCGCCGGCGGGGGCGTGTGAAAATCAAACTTGGTTTTGCGCGCGGTCTGCGGCAACGTCCGCGCTTTCAAATATGAAAATCTGCTGCATTGGAGCTGGGTATGTGGGTGGACCGACGATGGCCGTGATCGCGCAAAAGGCGCCGGGCGTCCGCGTAACGGTCGTCGACATGAACGTCGCGCGCATTGCGGCGTGGAATTCCGATCGTCTGCCTGTGTATGAGCCCGGTCTCGATGCCGTCGTCAAGGAGTGCCGCGGGCGCAACCTGTTCTTCTCGACCGAGGTTGCGGCTGAGATCAACGCGGCGGACATCATCTTCGTGGCGGTCAATACGCCGACAAAGACCTACGGCGTCGGGGCGGGACGTGCGGCGGACCTGCGTTACATCGAATCGGTCGCGCGAACCATCGCCGAGGTCGCCACCAGCCCGAAGATCATCGTCGAGAAATCGACGATTCCCGTGAAGACGGCGGAGGCGATTCAGACCATCCTCAGCGCCAATACGCGCGGCCTGAAGTTCGAGGTGCTTTCGAATCCTGAGTTCCTCGCCGAAGGCACCGCGATTGCCGACCTGTACAATCCGGATCGCGTGCTCATCGGTGGTGAGCGCACGCCTTCCGGCGAGGCGGCCATCGAGAAGCTCGCTTCGGTCTACGGACACTGGGTGCCGCGCGAACGCATCATCACGACGAACCTGTGGTCGTCCGAACTCTCCAAACTCGTCGCCAACGCGTTCCTTGCCCAGCGCATCTCCTCGATCAACTCCATCTCCGCCCTGTGTGAAGCCACGGGAGCCGACGTCGACGAGGTCGCGAATGCCATTGGCAAGGACAGCCGCATCGGCCCGAAATTCCTCAAGGCCTCGGTCGGTTTCGGCGGCTCCTGCTTCCAGAAGGACATCCTCAATCTTGTCTACCTCTGCCAGCACTTTGGCCTGCCCGAGGTCGCCGCGTATTGGGAGGCCGTGGTGAAGATGAACGACTGGCAGAAGCAGCGTTTCGCCGGTCGCATTGTGAAGGCGCTCTTCAACACGGTTGCCGACAAGCGCATCGCCATCCTCGGCTTCGCCTTCAAGAAGGACACGAACGACACGCGCGAATCCGCCGCAATCAGCGTGTGCCGCGACCTCCTTGCCGAGCACGCCAACGTGGTCGTTTACGATCCGAAGGTGCCGGCCGACGAGATTGCGCGCGACGTGCTGGGCGCCGGGCAGACCAATCCCCGGTTGATCGTCGCCAAGTCCGCGCTCGAGGCCGCGCAGGGCGCCCATGCGCTCGCGATTGTCACCGAGTGGGACGAGTTCAAGACGCTCGACTACGCCCGGATTTACGAAGGCATGATGAAGCCGGCGTTTCTCTTCGACGGCCGCAACATCACCGATCTCGCTAAACTGCGCGACATCGGCTTCCGCGCGTCCGGCATCGGCAAGTAGGGCCGGGCGGCGGCTTAGCTTTCGCCATGCGGGCCCAGTGCGATTCGTAGCCGGCTGCGCTCAACCTCGGTTAGGCGCGGCAGGAGCGCCTCGATCTTTTGGTAAGCCGGGCTCGTCATCACCGGCTCGGGCTTTGGCAACGACTCCCGCGGCACGATGATGAAACCGGTGGCGGCGTCGCCATAGGCTTTCACGTCGTTCTCGGTGAATCGGCGCGCGGTCAGCGCGCACAAGGCGGCGTCAATTTCATCGATGGTTTCGAACTGCGACGGATCGATGCCCGCGCGAGCCAGCAACGCGCCGCGTAGTTCAACCTTCGTGCGGGCGTCCGCCGAGACGCGCCCACCCGCGAAGGCGCAGGCGATCGCCTGCGGGTAGGTTTCGAAACATACGGCGCGCCCCTCCTTCGGCCGGCCGTCGTAAAGGGCGAAGTGCGGGGCGAGGGCGGTGTACAGTTCCTGTCCGGCAAACATCCACGTGTAGAACGCATGGCCGCGGGCCTTGGCGAGGGTGGGCGTTGAGAAGCAGGAGATGCGGTCCGCAGCGAGTGCCCGTTCCGCGGTGCGGGCCCGCTCACCTTCCGCCCGCCACTTGCACGGCGCATCGATCGCCACCGCCCTGGCTTCGAGGGCGACGCACCACGCCGCCATCTCATCCGAATCTCGGGCACGAAATCGTTCGATGCGATCGTCCTCGTGCAACGCCACGCCATGATACCCTTTTCGCGGCGCGCCAACGTCAATGCCCACGACGGTGGATAGTCTGGGAGGACGACGGCGGCGGGAGGACGGCTTCGCGATGCGTGCAGTCATGGCGGTGAAGAGAGTGCCGGGGACGCATCGGCGAAGCAACGTGCGACTCTCATTGGCGCCTCATCCCGCGCCTGGTTTCGGCCCGAAACATGCTTGTCGAGCGACACCCCATGAACCTCTCGCCCCTTGATTCACTTCCCCTTCTTTCCGTTGCCGCTGGCGAATGTCTGATCACGCAGGACCAACCGATTGCCGGAATCTACTTTCTCGTTTCTGGCGAGGTGGAGGTTCTCAAGAATGGCGTGCAGGTCGCCGAGGTCTTTGAACCGGGTGCGGTCTTCGGCGAGATGTCGTGGCTCCTGGAGACGTTGCCGACTGCGACCGTGCGGACGCTGACGGCGAGTACCTTTCGCCACGTTCCCGAACCGAAACGGTTTCTCCGCGAGCATCCCGACGTGACGTTGCATGTGGCTGCGTTGCTGGCCCGGCGCATTGATTCGCTGAACCGTTACGTGGTCGAGGTGAAGAATCAGTTTCAGGACCGCACCGACCATCTCGGAATCATGGACGCGGTACTCGACTCGCTCGTGCACAAGCATCCGCGAAATATTCCCCGGCG
>CAYOSX010000016.1:14478-32010 GCA_964406745.1 uncultured Opitutus sp. | reverse complement strand
CACAGTCCGTTTACCCGGCGCAACGCACAAAAAAGCCCTCCCCGAAAAAGGGAGGGCCGAAAGAGGCGCCGGAAACGAGGTTTACTTGGCCTTGGTGGCGCGGCGGAACTTCGTGGTGAACTTCTCGACGCGGCCGGCGGTGTCGACGATGCGCTTCTCGCCCGTGTAGGCCGGGTGGGAGTCCATCGTCACGTCGCGCACGACGATCATGTACTCGACGCCGTCGATCTTTTCCTTGCGGCCCGACTTCATCGTGGACCGGGTCAGGAAGCGCTTGCCCGTGGCGACATCGAGGAAGCAAACGTTGTTGAGAGAGGGATGGCCTTCGGCTTTCACAGGTGTGGGTCTCCTTTGGGTAACACTCAGCCCTGACGGGCTTTGTAACGCGGCTCAACCTTGTTGATCACGTAGATCTTGCCGCGGCGGCGGACGACCTGGCACGCAGGGTGACGCTTCTTGGCGGATTTGATGGAGGAAACAACTTTCATAAAAGAGACGAAAACACCGGGGGCGTTCGGCACTGTCAAACGAATAGTTGGAAGTGCTCCACTCCGTGCGCCGCGACGCACGCCCGGCGTGACGTGGGCCTAATTTCCGCTCGGATCATCCGGTTCATCGACCAGCAGTTTCCACTCGTGATTGAGGTCGGTGAGGATCCCGCGCCACAGCGTCTCATCCTGAGTGAAGGTCATCAGGTTCGACGGGATGGGGCTCACGACCCAGGTGTGATGACGCAACTCGTTCTCAAGCTGCCCCTCCGCCCACCCGGAATAACCGAGGAAGGCGCGCAGGTGCATGCCCTCTTCCGCGCTGAGTTCGGCGGCTTTCGAGGGCTCGATGCCGAAGAAGAGCTGAAATCCGTCGCCCGCCGGCCGGATCCGCCACGCGCAGATCACCAGTTGCTCGGTCTGGACCGGCCCGCCGGAAAACACCGGTACGCCGGCGAGCGGACCCAAGGCGAAGGCGGGGTCCAGGTCCGCAAGATGCTTGGTCGTCGGACGGTTAAGGACGACGCCCATGCTCCCGTCGTCGCCGTGCGCGGAGAGCAGCACGACCGAGTGACGGAAATTCGGATCGCGCAACGACGGATGCGCAAGCAGGAGGGAACCGGCAAGACTGACAGGTTTGACTCGGTGGCGTTCGCGCATGTCAGAGCCGGGTGATCCGCACGCCTGCATCGGCAAGGAGAGGCGCAACGATGGGATCGTTATGATAGTCCTCCCGATAACGCACCTCGGAAATGCCGGCGGCCGCGAGAATCTTTGCGCAGTTCACACAAGGGAAATGGGTCACGTACGCGATGCACCCCTCCACCGAACTGCCCCGGCGGGCCGCGTCGGCCACGGCGTTCTGCTCGGCATGCACCGTCGCCTGCTCATGACCGTCACGCAGCCGCGACACGTGCGGCGTGCCCGGGAGGAACCCGTTGTAGCCCGCCGTGATGATCCGGTTCTTCCGCTCGCCACCACTCACGATCACGCAGCCCACGTGCAGGCGCTCACACGGCGAACGCGTGGAGATCAGCACGGCCGTGGCCATGAAATAGTCGTCCCAGGACGGGCGGCTCTCGAAACGACGGGTGGCTTCGGCGATGAGATCCACCGGCGATGACGTTCCCAGGGGAGCGGAGGGCGAGGCATCCATGTCCCCTCGGTAGCGGGCGCCGGGGAAAAATCCACCTCGAAAGCCGGCCAAGTTTGTGACACGCCCCGTTGCACCATGGCAAAGCTTCACGACCTTGTCGCCTACTGCGACCGACGCACCCGCCTCGCCGCGTTCAAGGATGCCCCCGGGGCTTTCAACGGCCTTCAGGTTTCGAACGACGGCCGGGTCACCCGGATCGGAGCGGCAGTGGATGCGGGCATCGTCCCGTTCCGCAATGCCGTCGCCGCCGGCGTCGACTTCCTCATCGTTCACCACGGCATGTACTGGGACATGCCGCGTCCGCTCACCGGCCCCGTTTACGAGCGGGTGTCCGCCCTCGTCCGCGGCAACTGCGCCCTCTACTCCAATCACCTGCCCCTCGACGGCCATCCTGAGTTGGGCAACAACGCCCTGCTGGCCCGCCAGCTCGGCCTTCGCCCCACCCGCCCCTTTCTCGTGCGCGAAGGCGAGGCGGTCGGCTGGGCGGCGCGCAGCACCCTGAAGCGGGACAGCCTTCGCCGTCGTCTCGAGGCAGCCTACCCGCGCGTCATCGCGATCGAATTCGGATCCTCCGCGCCCAAGACGATCGCCTTCTGCAGCGGGAGCGGCAACAGCGCCGTGCCCGAGCTGCTTCGCGAAGGCATTGACACGCTCGTCACCGGGGAGCTGCGCGAGGAATGGTTCAACACGGCCCAGGAAAACGGCCTCAACCTGTATCTTTGCGGCCACTACGCAACGGAGGTTCACGGCGTCCGGGCGCTCGCCGCCGAGCTCGCGGCGAAGTTTCGCCTGCCCTGGGTCTTCCTGCCCACGGACAACCCCCTCTGAGCCGGGCCCGCCGATCGTCCTTCGCTCCGGTTCCCGCCAGAATTGCGTTCCCTTTCGACGGTCGAATCGTCAGCACATTCCCAGTCATGAAACGCATCGCCATCCTCAACGGCCCCAACCTCGACCGCCTCGGCAAACGCGAGCCCGAGATCTACGGCAAGGCGACCCTCGCCGATCTGGAGACCGCCCTGCGCGCGGAGTTCGAACCGGCCGCGCGCCTCGACTTTTTCCAATCGAACCACGAGGGCGCCCTCATCGACCGCATCGCCGCCCTCGCGGACGAGAAGGTCGACGGCCTGGTGATCAATGGCGGCGCCTTCACCCACACCAGCGTGGCCCTGCGCGACGCCTTGCTTGGCGCGCATCTGCCGACGGTCGAGGTGCACATTTCCAATCTCTACAAGCGCGAGGAGTTTCGCCACCAGTCCCTGACCGCCCCGGCCTGTCTTGCGGTCATCACCGGTCTCGGTCTCGAGGGTTATTTTGCGGCAATCCGCTTTCTCCTGAAACGGTGACCTGCGCGACGACGTGCCGTCAGGGCTCGCCCAACGCGGCGTACGCGGGGATGAGCAGCATGCCGTAATACTCGAAGAACCGGAGATGTTCCGTCTTCGCCGCCCGCGCCTCGGCGGACATCAAGGCGGTGATGCGCTCGCGGACATTCTGGTCAAGCAGCACCCAGGTCGGCGAACCCGGCTCGACCCGGAGTGACTCCTTCTTGAACGCGGCCAGCAGCGCCTCGACCTCGAATTCGTGACGCGCCTCGATCGCGAGCATCTCGCTCACCAACCCGCCTTGAAATTCGGCGAAGCGCTCCGGATCCGCTTCGATCAAATCCGCGTCGCGGATGAAGGGTCCGAGGGACAGCTCGTTGATCCGGTTCTCCGCTCGCATGCGGCGGGCCGCCTCCGGATCCGTCTCCAAGGCTGCGTCGAGCCCGAGGCGAAGGGTGCGGCCCACGAAACGACCCGACTCGCGGTTCGTCCCGTACGAGAAGGTCACGGCTGATTTCGCCTTCTCCCCCTCCTCTTTCAATGCATCGAGTTGCTCCGCGAGCGCGGCATGACGGGCGCGAAGTTCGTCCAACGCGGCCTCCGCCGCTCGCAGGCGGCGCTGACTGACCTCAACCGCTTCCGTGGAGGAAAGGGGAGCGGGCGGTGGCGGGAGGGTGGGACGAGGAGGCTCGAAGTCCTGGGAACGCCAGCTGTTCACGCCAACGAGGATCGCGAGGCCGGCCACGAGGAGAAGCACAGCGACGGTTTTCATGGCGGATCAGGCGAACGATATCCCGACGCGCACGATCAGATGCAGGCTCGCGCAGGCGGCAAGCGCGGCCGCGACGTCGTCGGCAACCACCCCCCACCCGTCCGGAAGCGCCTGCAACCGCGAGATGCCGAAGGGCTTCAGGATATCGAAGAGGCGAAACAGGACGAAGCCGCCGATAAACAAGGACCACGGGGCGGCCCACGACGGCAGCAGGCCGGCGAGCGACGGCCAGCCGATGAAACAGAGCGGCATGGCCACGAACTCATCCAGGACCACCGAACCCGGATCACGTTGCGCGAGGCGAAACTCCGCCTCACCGCACATCGCCACGGCAAAATAGGCGCCGACGGCACTGAAGAATAGAATGCCGAAGATTCCCAGGCCGTGGAAGAACACGGTGAAATACAAGAGCCCCGCGAGCGATCCCCACGTCCCGGGCGCCTTCCGCATCCGCCCGACCGGACCCAGCGTGGCGAAGGCCAGCACCATCGTTGTCGGGAGAAACCGCGGCCAGATCGGCTGCCTCAACCTCATGCGCTGTCATCCTTGAAGACCACGTCCTTGTGCCGCCAGATATAGGACGCTCCAGAACTCACCGCAAACGCCGTGCCCACGATGAAAAGGCCCAGCCCGATCTTGTGAATGAGCTCGGTGTAGTTGCTCAGGTCAAAGTGGAAAAATTGGGCGAGGTCATTCGTCACCATCGGTACGAAGAGGAGAAAGCCGATCGCGATGAGTTGCGTGAGCGTCTTCGCCTTGCCGCCTTTGTCCGCCGACACGATGACACCCTTCGAGGCCGCGACCATGCGCATGCCCGTCACCAAGAACTCGCGACACAGGGTCAGCAGCACCCAGAAGGCGGGGATCGCCTGCTGGTCGACGAACACGATCATCAGCCCCAACACCATGATCTTGTCGGTCAACGCATCCATCAGCTTGCCGAAGGTCGTCACCAAACCCTGCTTCCGGGCGATGTAGCCGTCGAGCCAGTCGCCGATCGCGCACGCGACGAACAGCCAGAACGCGATCGTCGCCGCGCCGGCCCACGTCTGGTACATCAACCACGCGAGCACGAACATCAGCGGAACGCGGGAGAGGGTGATGATGTTCGGCAGGTTCATGCAGGACGGTTCGGCCTTCGAGAACAGGGCGCGCGACCGTCCTTGGCAAGCCCTCGCGGCACTTCGCCCAAACGCTTGCGCTCGTGCGGCCTCGCTGTCCTCATCGTTCCGCCGCCGGCCGGCCCCCTCCCATGCGCCATTGCATTTATCCCGGAACGTTCGACCCCATCACGTACGGTCACCTCGACGTACTGGACCGCGCGACCCGTCTCTTCAACCGTGTGACCGTGGCCGTTGCCCACAATCCCGGCAAGGGCCCGCTCTTCACCCCAGAGGAACGCCTCGCAATGCTGGTGCCCAACGTGGCCAAGTACGACAACGTCGACGTCGTCCCTTTCGGCGGCCTGCTGGTCGACTTCGCCCTCGAACAAAAGGCCACCGCCATCATCCGCGGCCTGCGCGCCTTCTCGGATTTTGAGTTCGAGTTCAACATGGCCTTGATGAACCGGCACCTTCACCCGTCGGTGGAAACCATTTTCGTCATGCCCAACGAGGCCTACAGCTATTGCAGCTCCACCCTCGTCAAGCAGGTCGCGAAGTATGGCGGCGACGTGTCCCACTTTGTTCCACCGAACGTCGCCGAGGCCCTCCGTCAGTCCTACAAGAACGGCCCCGACGTCACTCAAGCCTGACCGCCGGCGCAGCCGCCTTCCCGGCGAGCTCCGCCCCGGCGACGTCCTGCGGCGCCCAGCCGCGGTTGAAATCCACCCCAGTCATCCACCAGCGATGGACGTTCAACGGGAGGGGCGCCCGCACCCGCTCGTTCAACTGCACGGGAACCAGCATCCGCCCGACCCGGCGGTACTCATAAAACGTCGTGTCTACGTGCGCGCCGCGCGTGGCCGCGAAGCCGTCGACCGTGAGGTGCACCCGGAAGAGCCGCCACGTCCCGGGATCAATCCAGAGGACGACCTTGTCCTCATCGGAAAACCCAAACCCCGGCCGGAGCACCGTGCGTAGACGGTAATACGTCACGTCTCCTTCCCGCGCGTCGGGGATTCGCTCAAAGGTGGCGTTGCGCATGGCCAGAAACGAAGGCCCCAGATGGAACAACTGGAGGGCATCCGCCGTCATCGCCGCCGCCTGCAGGCGCTTTTCATCGGTCTCGCGCACTCCGTTGTAGTACACTTCGACGCCGTCCGGCGTCCGGGAGACGTGTTTGGTCCCCGCCGGCCCCTCCCAGCGGACGACATGCAGGCGTTCGGCCGGAAGATACCGTTCCTGCGATCGAACCCTCCACGGCGCATCGGTCACCAAGGGCTGGATACGCTGGATCAGGGTGTTCCATTCCCCGTCGATCGAAAAATTGAGATCGACCGCCCAGGACCGCACGTCGCCGCCGTGCTCCTCCAGGCAGCGTGCAAAGAGGGTGTCCGCCGCAAGGCCGTCCGGAAAGGTCGCCTCAGGCGTGGCGGACGGAAACGAGGCGCAGCCCGCGAGCGACAGCGCAACGGCCCCGGCAAGGGCGCGCCAGGCAGGTACAAAGGAATCGGAGGACGGCACGCCGAAGCATGCCACCGGCGCCGGATTTAGCAACCGGACGTTCGCTACTCTTCGCGATGGGCGTACCAAAGGACGGTGGCGAGGGCCGCGAACACGAGCGTGGGGGCGATGATCCAGGCGGGGGCGACGGGAACAGCCCAGTGGTCGATGGCCCACCAGACCGCCACGCACTTGCCCAGAACCAAGGGCCACACGATCGTCATGAATCGCGAACCGGGTCGCACCCACGCAGGGCTGCGAGGATGGAGGGAGAGGTTCATGGAGAAAGGGTACACCCGCCGCCCTTCTCCCGCTGCGCAGGTCTTGCCAATCTTTGGGCAAGGCTTGCGGCGACGGGTCCCTTCCGTCACCCGCCGACGTTATCGCCACCCGATCGCAGCCAGCGCCCGGATCCGAGCAGGAGCTCAAAGGCGTAGCCAGCGCTCTCCTTCAACAGGTCCGAAGCACGCTCACTGGACCGCCACCACGGCTCGCCCGCGTATTCACGGGGCCACCACGTGACGGCGCCGACCCTGGCCTCCCCGCGGAAAACCTTGGCGAACACCAGCCGGCTGCGTCGCGTGTGCGCGGCCATGGTCATGACATTGATCGCCTCGGGGCGCAGGCCCCGCGCCGCGAGCGTTGTCCTCACCGCGACTGCGGATTCGTAGGTGCGCTGCTCGGGGGATTCGGTCGCCGGTGCTGCGATCACGCGGTCGGCCGGCATGCCGGCGTTGACGAGGGCCACGGCCGCGCTTTCGGCGAAGTTCCAACGTCGCCGATCCCACCGATGCCCGCTCGGACCACCGGCCGTGACCAGGTAACGATAGCCGCCCCGCGCAAATTCGGCGCGCGCCGCGTCGAGTCCATCCAGTCCAATCCACCCCTCCACCACCAGCACCTCGGCCGGAAGCGGTTCGCTGGGCCCGAGAAACCGTTCACCCCGCAGCGCCCACCAGCCCGCCGGCACCGTGAGGACGAGCAGGATCACCAGCCAGCCGAGCCAAGTCGGCCACCAAACGGTCCGGGGGCGGGCGAAGTGAGCCAGCATCGCGAGGGTCTCAGCGGCGTGGCGTCCGTTCGCTCGACGCGGTCAGGAGAAACACCGCCGCGCCGTCGTGTCCGGTTTCCCAAGGACGGCTGATGAGGCTGCGTTCGACTGCAAAGCGCCCGCCGCTTCGTTCGCAGAAGGCCTCGACGACGCGCTCGTTCTCCACCGGATCGAGACTGCACGTGCTGTACACCAGGCGGCCTCCCGGTGCCACGAGACGGGACGCGCCATACAGCATGGAGCCCTGTTGCTGGCCATGCTTCTTGAAATCGCCCTCCTGCAACCGCCACTTCACGTCGACGCGATGGCGCATCACGCCGGTGTTCGAGCAGGGCACGTCGAGCAGCACCGCCGGGTACTCGGTCGGAAGGCCATGCTCGTCGAGAAGGCGGCCCGCCCCGCGCGAAACGTCTCCCTGCACCACCGCGACCTGGACCGCGCTGGGCGCAAGCGAGAGGTTGGAGGTGAGTCGTTCGATGCGCGAACCGGGCAGATCCATGGCCACGACCCGCCCGGAGCCCATCGCGTCGGCGATGGCGAGGCTCTTGCCGCCCGGCGCCGCGCACAGGTCGAGCACCGTCTCGCCCGGTTCCGGGGCAAGCAGTTCGACGGCCAGTCGCGTGGCCGGATCCTGAACCGCCAGCACCCCGGAGGCGAGTAGCGGTGCCACCTCGGCCCATTGGCCGCCCTTGATCTCGTAGAATCCCGCCCAGGACGTGGGCACAAGACTTCGCGCCTCGTCCTCCGTGGGCGCGCGATCACGCGGACGCCAGCGCACAAAGACGGACGCCGGCTTTTGATTCCACTCGAGCAGGGCCATCGTTGCGGCCGGGCCGAAGAAGGAGCGCCAGCGTTCGATTAACCATTGCGGGTGGGAGTACCACACCGCCCACTGCTCCGCCGACGCGTCGGCGCCGGGTGCCTGTTCCGCGGAAAGGACGGCAGCGAGCTTGCGCACGACCGCATTCACCAATCCCGCTTCCGCGGGACTCGCCAGGGTCTTGGTTTGCTCCACTGCGTGATGCACCACCCGCGCAACATGACCGTCCCCACCGCCTTCGATCAGTTCGCACCCGGAAAGCAGGAGCACCGCCCGGACCCGGGTCCTCGGGGCACGTTTCAACAACGGCTCCAAATGGTGCTCGATCCGGCCGAGGTGACGGACGGCACCAAACAGCAGGCTTTGGACGCGCGCGCGCTCCACCCGCGGCAAGTCCGACGGCAGGCTTTCCAACAGCGTGTCCACGCGCTCGTTGTCATCCAGCCAGCGCACCAGCAGACGGGCGGCGGTTGGCCAGGCTTTTGAAACAGCGGCAGCAGGTTCGGAAGACGACATCGAACGAGCGTCGGAGGCCGAAGGACGTTTGCCAAGCGTGACCTTTGGTTTTGGCAAGGAGTTGGCAGCCATGGGAGAACAAATGGCGATCAGGCTGACGCGTCCGGTCCGCCCGGTCAGGCGGATCTCCTCCGATCCGCCGCGGGAGAACCGGTCCCCCTACGGTTGACAATACCCGGCGGCGTCCACTCAACTCATGGGTTCAGACGTCCAAAACCCATTTCTATGCATTCGGAAGCCGTATCAGCGCTCATCGCCAAGAACCCGTCCCTCAAGGGCTCCAAAGCCAAGCTCGAAGCCATGGAGCCCGGTGCCTACTGCATCCACCGCAGCTGGGGATTCGGCCAGATCAAGGCCTACGATGAAGCGAGCGGCCGACTGACAATCGACTTTGCGACGAAGAAGGGGCACGCGATGGATCCGGCGTTTTGCATCACGACGATGGATGTTCTTCCGGACAACCACATCCTCGTGCGGAAGGAAACCGAGGCCGCCTTGGTTGCCGACCTGATTGAGAACAATCCTGTCGAACTCGTTGTCCAAACCCTTCTCTCGTATCCGAACAACGCCACCACGGCGATCGACCTCGAGCTGACCGTCGCACAGGTCGTCGGCGAGGCGAAGTTCAAGAAGTGGTGGTCGACGGCCAAGAAGGCCGTGGCCAAGGATCCGCGCATCGCCGTCCCGGCCAAGAAGACCGAATGCTACATCCTGCGCGAGACGCCCGTCTCGGCCGAGGATGAGATCACGGAGGCGTTCAATTCGACCCGTTCCGCGCGCCGTCGCATCGCCCTCGCTGAGCAGCTCATCCAGGCCACGGACAAGAAGAACATCAAAGCCGATCTGAAGCAGATCCTCTCGGGGGTCTCGGAGTCCGTCAAAGACAGCAACCAGCTCGACGCGTCCGAGCGCCTTTACGGTGCCGCCGTCCGCGACGACCTCGCCAAACTCGCCGGTGTCGACGTCGCCACGCTCGAGCCTTCCCAATCGTCGCTCATCGCCAATCCCCGCGACCTGCCCGACATCGCGGACAAGATCCCCGTACCGTTCCAAAGCCGCTTTCTCGAGCTCATCAAGGAGACGCATCCGATCGAATGCCGCGATCTCGTCTTCAACCTGCTCAAGACCTCGCAGGGCAAGTTCACCACCGAGTGCATCAATTTCCTCGTTGAGAACGGCTACGCCGACGACCTCGCCGCCTCGCTCAAGCGCTGGCAGGTCGAGCAAAACCTGCGCGCCCCCGTCCTCCTCTGGGTGGTCAAGAACCGCCACTCGAAAAAGTTCGCCAAGCTCATCAACGAGCTCATCACGCCCCGTCTGCTCAGCGCCATTTTCTTCGCCATCGACTACGAGGCGCTGCAGGCCGCGAGCGCCCGGCGCATCCCCTTGGGTGACATCCTGAGCGAGGACACCGAGCTCATCGCCGACCTGCTCGCCACCGCGGATCCCGAGACGGCCCGCGACCTCGCCAACACCCTCATGCTCAACCAGGGCTTCGAGGAGCTCACGAAGAAGTCCCTGCTCGCCCGGTTCATCAAGATCTTCCCGAACATCCAGTCGCTCGTCGCCGCGGATGCCGAGGGCAAGGAGGAGCAGCTGCTCGTGTCGCGCTCGAGCTATGAGCGCAAGCGCGAGGAGTACGATACGATCGTCTCAAAGAAGATCCCGGAAAACTCCCGCGCCATCGCCGCCGCCCGCGAGCACGGTGACCTCAAGGAGAACTCCGAGTACAAAATGGCCAAGCAGGACCAGCAGGTCCTCATGGCGCAGAAGACCCAGCTCGAAAAGGAACTGGGGCGCGCCCGCATCACGGACTTCAAGGAAGCCAGCTTCGAGCAGATCAGCGTCGGCAGCGTGGTCGACGTCCGCAACGTGGCCGACGGCAAGGAGACCAAGTACACGATTCTCGGCGCGTGGGACAGCGATCCGGACAACCACATCATCGCCTACAAGACCCCGCTCGGCCAGGCGCTCCTTTCGAAAAAGGTCGGCGAACAGGTGACCGTGAAGATCGGCAACAGCGAGGAGACCTACGAGGTCGTGAAGATCGGCCGCTACGCGGAATAAGTTCCGTGGGAAACCGCTAATGGACGCTGATCGACGCGAATTTCTGAGTAGGCCGGTCCGTCCTGCGAAATCGGTCCTCCGGTCACCGAGGGGTGAATTGAGCAGACAGCGGAACGAGGCTCGGATTGGTTTCGCGTTCATTCGTGTCCATTCGCGGTTCGATTGAATGATTCCGACTTAGGGGCGGCGACCTTGACCCTCCCGCCGCCGACGACCAGCGTTCCGCCCATTGAACGCCTCCTGGGACATTCTCAAGGTCCTGTCGGATCCCACCCGTCTCCGCCTGCTCGCCTTGCTCATGCGCGAGGAACTGTCCGTCGGCGAACTCGAGGACATTCTCGGCATGGCCCAGTCGCGGATCTCCTCCCAACTGGCGCACCTTCGGCAGGCCGAGCTCGTCGTTGACCGCCGCGACGGGAAAAAGGCCTTCTACTCGCTCAAACCCGACCTGCCTGCGCGCACGCTTGGTCTCCTCCGCGCGGCCGTCGACTCCGTGTCCGACCTGTCCGAAATCTCGGAGGATACGCTCAGCCTCGAACGCAGCCTCGCCAAGCGCCGGGCCCACCAGGAGGAATATTTCAACCTGATCGCCGGCAAGCTCGGCAAACACTACTGCCCGGGTCGCTCCTGGGAGGCGATCGGGCACCTTGCCCTTCGCCTTGCTCCGTGCATCACGATCGCCGACCTCGGCGCCGGCGAAGGCCTCATCTCGCAACTGCTCGCCCGCCGTGCCGAGCAGGTCTGGTGCATCGACAATTCGCCGCGCATGGTCGAGGTCGGCTCGGAACTCGCCGAGAAGAACGGCCTCGCCAACCTCACCTACAAACTCGGCGACATCGAAAGCGTTCCCCTGCCCGACCGCTCCGTCGACCTCGCCATCCTCAGCCAGGCCCTGCATCACGCGCACCATCCCCAGACCGCTGTCAACGAGGCCGCGCGCATCCTGCGCCCCGGCGGCCAGATCCTCATCCTGGACTTGAAAGCGCACACGTTTGAAAAGGCGCACGAGCTCTACGCCGACGTCTGGCTCGGCTTCAAGGAGAGCGCGTTGCATGGATTTCTGAAGAAGGCCGGCTTTCACCACGTCGAGGTGTCGACCGTTTCGCGCGAAACCACCGAACCGGCCTTCGAGACGCTGCTCGCCAGCGGGGTGAAGCCGTCCGCCTGAAGCCAACAGGCGCGCTCGGCTTGTCACAGCGGCTTCGCAGTTCCTTTTTGAAAGCATGCATTCCCTGATCTTTCGCATCCTGATGCTGGCCACGTGCGCAGGAGTGATCGGCGGCTGCCGTTCACCGGATCCGGAAATCTTCGTCTCCAACACGGCCGCCGAGGAAATCATCTCCCTCAGCAAAACGCGCGATCAGGGCGCGATCTCCCGCCTGCGCCTGCACATCGAAGGCGAACTCGAGGGCGCCGCGCAGTTGCTCGTGCTCAAAGACGGCAAGCCTCATCATGCGGAAACGTTGTCCGGCACCATCGACATCGAATGGACCGCCCCGTGGTCCGACGACCGGGTTCGATTGCACTACCTGCCTGGTGCCAACGTGAGCGGCTCCGTGCGGATCCGCTATCGCTTCATCGATTCCTGATTTCGAGCCTGCTGAAGGAGCGGCGACACTCTTACCCGCCTCAGGAGGGCCTGTCGCCGGGTTTGATGCCGGACCGACCCGCATGGATCAACTGGACTAACGATGCTCGAAAAGACGGACAGGAGTGTCCGTCCTCCCAGGGCTCCCGTACGGGATGCCGATCCTGTCGCCGGGTTTGGTGGCGGACCGGCAAACGCGGGCCGTCCGCTGTGCGGGGGTTCGGCGACAGGAGTGTCGCCGCTCCTTCAGAGCCCTCGGGCAGGCCCTTCAGACCAACTTCATGCGCACGCGGTAGAAATCACTGCACTGCGCAAGAATCTCCTTCGCTGACGTAAGCTCCAGCGCCTCGCGGGCCAGTTTGCGCGCGTCGCTCATCTTCATCGCCCGCACCACGAACTTCACGGCAGGGAGCAATGGGGGCGTCATGCTGAGTTCGTCGACCCCGAGGCCGAGCAGGAGCGGCGCGTAAAGCGGGTCGCCCGCCATTTCGCCACAGACGCTGACCTTGATCTTCGCTTTGTGCGCGCTGTCCACGACCTGCTTGATCAAGCGCACCAAGGCGGGATGTGTCGGCTCGTACAGGTGGGCGATGCGATCGTTCACCCGGTCAATCGCCAGAAGGTACTGGATGAGATCGTTGGTGCCGATGCTGAAGAAATCGCACTCCTCCGCCAGAAGGTCGGCCGTCAGCGCCGCACTTGGGATCTCGATCATGCTTCCCACGGAGAGGTTCTCATCGAACGCCTGCCCGCGGGCCTTCAACTCGGCCTTGCATTCCTCGAGAACCTGATTGGCCCGCACCATCTCTTCGCGTCCGCTGATCATCGGGTACATGAGCAGCACCTTCCCATAGGCGCTCGCCCGGAGGACCGCGCGCAGCTGGGACTTGAAAAGATCGACGTGCTCCAGGCAAAAGCGGATGGCGCGGAAGCCCAGGAAAGGGTTGGCCTCCTTGGGAAACAGGTCCGGGGCGCCGGCCATCGGCTTGTCGCCGCCCAAATCCAGGGTCCGGATCGTCACCGGTGCGGGCGCAAGCGCCTCCACCACGGTGCGGTAGGCGCGGAAATGGGCCTCTTCGTCCGGCATCACGGCGGAATTGAGATAAAGAAACTCCGTCCGATAGAGACCGACCCCTGCGCCGGAATACTTCGTGACCAGGTCGGTTTCATCCGCTTTCTCGATGTTGGCCCGCAGGGGCACCTCGACGCCGTCGAGGGTCACGGACGGTTCCTTGACCGCATCCATCAGGCGCTGCTCAAAGCTCTTTTTCTGCAGCCGGATCTGTCCGTAGCGGAACAGCGTCTGCTCGGACGGGTTGATGGTGACGATGCCGTCGTAGCCATCGACGATCATCCAATCCCCGTTCTTCACGCGACGGGTGAGGTCACGCGCGCCGACGACGGCCGGGATCTTCATCGAGCGGGCGACGATGACGGCGTGGCTCGTGCGACTGCCGGAATCGGTGACGATGCCGAGTGCCTGCGAGCGATCGATGCTTGCCGCATCCGAAGGGGAAACGTCGTTGGCGACGATGATCCGCTTGTCGACCAGCTCGCTGAGGTTCTGCGCCGACTGGCCGAGCAGGTTGTTGAGCACGCGTTGCGCCACGTCGCGCACGTCGCCGGCGCGCTCGCGCAGGTACTCGTCGTCAATCTCGTCGAAAGCCTTGATGTAACGCCGGGCGATCTTGTCGAAGCAGTTCTCGATATTGCGTCCGGAGGTCTCGAACTCGCGGATCGTCTCGGAAATCAAGGCCTGATCCTCGAGCACCATGAGGTGGGCGTCGAAGATCCGGGCTTCGTCCGAGCCGAGATTACTTTCCACCTCACCCTGGATTTTCTGGATCTGCTGCCGCGTTACCAGGAGGGCATTCTCAAAACGCGCGATCTCGTCGATGCGTTTGCCCGGGTCGACTTGGTAAATGGGCACCTGCACATCGCTCTGAATGTAAAGAAACACCTGGCCGTAGGCGATCCCCTGCGAGGCGGCGATTCCTTGCACGGTGTACTCTTCCGGGGTGCGGTGTTCAGGCATGCGGATAGGCGGAGACGGCGACCGGGGGTTGGCAGTGCGCTGCGGAGGTTAACGCGCTGCGTCGACGACGGGTCAACATGGATCTGCGATATTCAATCGCGAATTCGCGCGACTGTCACGAACGCCGTGGGTCCCCAGGCCCGCCGGATCGCCTGCTCGATGGCGGAAACCGGCGCATCCTCCCCGATCAACGCATAGCAGGCGCTCCCGCTTCCGCTCATGTGCGTGCGCAGCCCGAAAGCCGCCTGTAGTCGCTCCGCCAGCACGGGAATCGCCGGATATTTCTCAAAGACCGGCGGCTCCATGCTGTTGAAACAAAGATTCTCCACGGGGGTATGGGGCGAGGCCAGCCACCCGGCAACGCGTGCCTCGGCGTCGTTCTCCGGCACATACGAACCAGGCGCGGTCGCCGCCAGCCGTCCATACGCCCAGGCCGTGCTCACCCCGAACGGCGGCTTGAACACCAGCACGCGCTGGCCGGCAACACGCGCACGGGCCCCGGCCGGCCATGCCTCCATCCGCTCGCCGCGCCCGCGCATGGTTTGAAGGCCATAACCCAAAAACAAGGGACAGTCCGACCCGAGCTTCGCCGCCAGCCGATGCAAGGCGTCCGCGCCGAGAGGACGGCCAGCGAGGGCATTCAGGCCAAGAAGCGCACCGACGCCATCGCTGCTGCCGCCACCGAGGCCGGCGCCCATCGGAGTGCGTTTGTGCAGGACGAAGTCGACCCCGCCTCCCCCGCCCGTCTCTTCCGCGAACGCCCGGGCTGCCTTCAGCACAAGGTTCTGCTCATCGACGGGCACCTCGGGGTGGTTGCAGGCGAGCGTGAACAAGCCGTCGGCCGGCGCCCGTTTCGTCAGGGAAAGCTCATCGCCGAAGTCCAGTTTCGCCACCACCGAGACGAGCGTGTGAAAACCGTCCTCACGACGGCCGGTGATCGCGAGGAACAGGTTGAGCTTGGCGGGACAAAAGACGGTCGTGGTGGTCACCGGTAAAAAAACGGTGGCGACCCGTCCGTGATTGGTCACGCTCACATTTCACATGGCCTGCGAACTCATCCTCGTCCTTGACGCCCAATCCCCCCGCGATGTCGTCCCCACGCTCCGCCCGCTGCAGGGCACCGTGCACTGGGTGAAAATCGGCCTCGAAATGTTCACCGCCAACGGCCCCGACTGCGTGCGCGAAATCGCAGATCTCGGCTTCAAGGTGTTCCTGGATCTCAAACTCCACGACATTCCCAACACAGTCGCGAAGGCCGTCGAGTCGGTCTCGAAGCTTCCGATCGGCATGCTCACGCTTCATACCAGCGGCGGTCGCGAAATGATCCAGTGGGCCGTGCGCGCCCAGGAACTGCATGCGCCCGGGCTCCTGCTTCTTGGCGTCACCGTGCTGACGTCCACCAGCGCCGTCGGCCTGGCGGAGACCGGGGTGCCGTTCGCTCCCGCGGACCAGGTTGTCCGCCTCGGCCAGCTTGCCACGGATGCCGGTCTGCGCGGCCTCGTCTGCTCGCCGCTGGAGATCGTTCCCCTCCGCGCCGCCCTGCCGAAGGACGTGACGCTCGTCACACCCGGCATCCGCCCGCGCGACGCCAAGGCGGACGATCAGACCCGCGTCATGACCCCCGCGGAAGCCGCCGAAGCCGGGGCCAACTTCCTCGTCGTCGGCCGCCCCATCTTCAAGGCCCCCGACCCCGTCGCGGCCGCCCAGGCAATCCTCGCCGAGATCGCTTCAGTCACCCACTGAGCAGGGGCGCAGCCAGCCACCCGCCCCGCCCTTCATCCTTCTTCCTTCTTCCTTCATAATTCAGCCTTCCCTCCCCCCCATGTCCCGTACCGCCGCCATTCTTCTCGCCGCCGGAAGCGGAACCCGCATGCAGGGTGCCGTTGTCGACAAGGTGCTCGCTCCCCTCGGCGGGCGTCCCCTTTTCCTGCACAGCGCGGCGGCCTTCGCGGAAAGCGGCGTGGCGGATTATTACGTGGTCGTGTATCGCGACCAGCGCCAGATGCTCGAACTTTCGGCGTACGCGCCGACGCCGGCGAGCTTCGTCAAGGGTGGACGCGAACGACAGGACTCGGTGGTGAACGCGCTCGCCGCCCTGCCGCCCGACATCGCCCAGGTGTTCATCCACGATTGCGCGCGCCCGTTCATCCGCGCGGAACAACTCGTCGGACTACACAAGATCGTCCGCCGCGAACACGCCGTTGTTCTCGCCCACCGGGTCTCCGACACCATCAAGAAACATCACGACAGCGGCCGGCTGCGCACCCTCGACCGCGGCCGCCTCTGGGCCATGGAAACGCCGCAGGTGTTCAGCCGTGAGTTGATCGACCGCGCCTACGCTCGTGTCCAGGCGCGCGGCCTGCGCGTGACCGACGACGCCGCCGCGGTCGAAGGGTTGAAACACCCGGTCGCGTTGCTCGAGAATCCGTATCCGAATCCCAAGCTCACCACACCCGCCGACCTGCCCTGGTTCGAATACCTGCTCGGCAGCGTCAGCCGCTGAACGCCTCGTGATGAACCTTCGCATTGGCCACGGGTATGACATCCACCGTCTCGTCCCGGGACGCCCGCTCGTCCTCGGCGGCGTGCGGTTTGAAACCGACTACGGGCTGGACGGTCATTCGGACGCGGACTGCCTCACGCACGCGATCTGCGACGCCCTGCTCGGCGCCGCCGGGCTCCCGGATATCGGTCATTACTTTCCGAATACCGACGACGCCTTTCGCAACATCGACTCGCAAATCCTGCTCCAGCGCGTGATCGCCGCCCTCGCCGAACGAGGCTGGGCTCCCGTCAACATCGACGCCTCCCTGATCGCCGAGAAGCCGAAGATCGCTCCGCGCCTGGCCGAAATGAAGACGGCTCTTGCCGGTTCGACCGGGCTCACCGTGGATCGCATCGGAGTGAAAGCCACGACCAATGAGGGCGTCGGCGACCTCGGCCGCGGCCTGGCCATCGCGGCCCACGCCGTGGTGCTCATTGAAAAATCCTGACCGTCCTTTCCGCGTATGCCCCGCCCGAGTTTCTTTTTCAATCCTTCGACTTCGCTCAGGACAGGCCCTTCGACTTCGCTCAGGACAGGCCCTTCGACTTCGCTCAGGACAGGCCCTTCGA
>CAYOSX010000016.1:0-14378 GCA_964406745.1 uncultured Opitutus sp. | reverse complement strand
CTTTTCTCAGGACGAGCCTTTGCCTTCTCTGCCTTGCGCTCGCCGGCTGCTTTAATCGCGAGACGCCGGTCGAGCGGGGTATCCGCGAGCAAGTCCTGCACCGCGGGATCGGCATCGAACCCCTGGATCTCGATCCGCAAATTGCCACTGCCGCCAACGACCATCACACGCTGAGCGCGCTCTTTGAGGGATTGGTGGCGCAGAACCCTGTCGATCTCAGCCCCGAACCCGGTGTGGCGGAACGCTGGGATATCTCCGGCGACGGCCTCATCTACACCTTCCACCTGCGCGCGGACGCGCGTTGGTCCAACGGTGAACCCGTCACCGCGCACGACTTCGTGGCGTCCTACCGGCGCATCCTCACGCCCGGCCTCGCCGCCGAAAACGCGAGCATGTTTTACGTGCTGCGTGGCGCGCAGGCGTTTCACAAGGGTCAACTCAACCAATTTGGTGAAGTGGGCGTCACCGCCGTCGATGCCCGCACCCTGCGCCTAACGCTGGACCATCCGACGTCCTACTTCCTGTCCCTTTTGCAACACTGGGCCTGGTACCCGGTCCACCTGCCGACGATTGAGAAGGCCGGCCCCGCCGACTCCCGGGCGAACCCGTGGGCCCGGCCGGGCACGCTCGTCGGCAACGGGCCGTTTGTATTGAAAGAATGGCGACGCGGCCAGCGGCTCGTCGTCGCGAAGTCGCCCACGTACTGGGATGCGGCGACCGTGCGGCTCAACGAGATCCATCTCCACCCGATCGAGAGCCGCGACGCGGAGGAGCGCGCCTTCCGCACCGGCCAGCTGCACCTCACCGAGGCGCTCCCGCCCGGGAAGGTGGAGCGTTACCAGCGCGAGGAGCCGGAGTTGCTGCGCATCGATCCTTACCTCGGCACCGAGTTTTATCGCATCAACATCACGCGGCCCTTCCTCAACGACCGACGCGTGCGCCGGGCCCTCGCGCTCGCGCTCGACCGGAAGGCCCTCGTGGAGCGCGTGCTTCGCGGCGGGCAGCGGGCGGCGTACGCCTTCACCCCTCCGGAAACCGCCGGCTACACCGCGAGCACCCGCCTGCCCGAGGACCCCGCCGAGGCCCGCCGCCTGCTCGCGGCCGCCGGCTATCCCGACGGCGTGGGCGCGCCGGTGGTCGAACTCGTCTACAATACGTCCGAGACCCACCGGCTCATCGCCGAGGCCGTTCAACAAATGTGGCGGCGCGAACTGGGGCTCGACGTGCGCCTTTCCAATCAGGAATTCGGCACGCTTCTCGCCGCCCGTCGTACCGGGGATTTTCAACTGCTCCGCTCGGCGTGGATCGGCGATTATCTCGACCCCACGACCTTCCTTCACCTTTGGCGCGGCGACAGCAGCAATAATTTCACCGGCTGGTCGAGCACCGCCTACGATCAACTGACCTTCCAGGCCGCGCGCACCCCCGATCCCTCCGCCCGCCGCGCCCTCCTCGATCGCGCCGAAACCCTCCTGCTCGAGGAGGCGCCCGTCATCCCGCTTTACCACTACACCCACGTGTACCTCGCCCACCCCGCCGTACGCGGCTGGCACCCGACCTTGCTCGACCACCACCCCTACAAACATGTCTGGCTGGAATCGATGTAGCGGCGCCTGTCCCCAGGCGCCTCGGTCTGACGCAGGCCGGATTTTTCAGAAAGGTCCGCGCTCGCTCATCGCCCGGATCACCCTCCTGCTTCTCACGTTCCTGCCCGGCTGCGCCCGTCAGTCCGACGCCCCCGAGGGCATCCTCCGCCTCAGCCAGCGCAACGAGCCGTCCGTTCTCGACCCCGCACTCGCCACGTTGCCGGACGAGTTTTTCATCCTGCGCGGACTGCTCGAGGGCCTCGTGACGCCCGATCCGGAAGGCGGCGAACCGCTCTCCGCCGCGGCGCAACGCTGGTCGGTTTCGCCCGACGGCCGCACGTACACCTTTCACCTGCGCCCGGACGGACGCTGGTCCAACGGCGAGCGGGTGACCGCCAGCGACTTCATCGCCTCCTACCGCCGGGTGCTCACGCCCTCAACCGCCGCGCCCAAGGCGAATCTGTTCTTTCTCGTCGAGGGCGCCGAGGCGTTCTACCGCGGAACCCTCACCGACTTCGCGCAAACCGGTTTCTCGGCCTCTGACGACCACACGCTCGTGATCCGCCTCGCCCGTCCGGCTCCCGCTTTTCTTGCCTACGTTGCCAGCGGACCATGGCTCCCGGTCAACCCGCGCGTGGTCGAACGGCATGGCGTGAACTGGACCCGTCCGGCCAACTTCGTCGGCAACGGCCCATTCGCCCTCGTCGAATGGCGTCCGCAACAGCGCATCGTCCTCGCCCGCCGGCCCGACCATCCCGACTCCGACCGGGTGCACGTCGCGGCCCTGCACTTCGTGGCCATGGACAACGGCGACACCGAGGAACGCGCCTTCCGGGCCGGACAGATCGACGTCACAATGTCCGTACCCGCGTCGAAACTCGCCACCTACGCCGAAGCCAAGCCCTCCGTGCTCGTGCGCTCGCCCTTGCACGAGACCCGCTACCTCGCCTTCAACACGCAGCGCGGCCCGCTTGCCGACAGGCGGGTCCGCCGGGCACTCAGCCTCGCCATCGACCGGCAGGCGCTCGTGAGCCGGGTCGTCCTCGGCGGACAGCGGCCCGCCGCCACCTACATCCCGTCGGGAATTGGTGGATACGTCGCGCCTGCCGCCCCCACCTCGCACGACCCCGCCGCGGCCCGGCGTCTGCTGGCCGAGGCCGGTTTCCCCGGCGGCACCGGTTTTCCGACGTTGGAGTTCACCACGTGGACCAACATCGCCGCCCTCGAGACGATCCAGGCCATGTGGAAACAGGAGCTCGGGATCGAGGTCCGGCTCGCCCTCCGTGAGGCCCGCGTCCATCTCGCCAACCTTTCCTCGGGGAATTACGACATCGCCTTCGCCACCGCCATTCCTGACGTCGCGGATGCCGCGGAAGTTCTCGACGCCTTCCGGGCCGGTGCCCCCGCGAACTACCCGCAATGGCGGTCCCCTGCCTTTGCGGCCGCCCTGGAGACCGCCGCGGGCGCGCCCACCGCCACCGCCCGCCTGAACGCCCTCGGCGAGGCCGAGCGCCTGCTCCTCGCCGACGCTCCCGTTGCGCCGCTCTATTTCAGCACGCGCAATTACCTCGTCAGCCCGCGGGTTCAGGGGTGGCGCGAAGACACGCTCTGGAATCGCTTCTACCTCGACGTCCGCGTGGCACCGCCCCGTTGAGCGAAACTCACGAGGTCTCTTGCGGAGGCCGCGAGGCGCTGCTTCTTTTCATGCATGCGCCCGCCCCTGCTGACTGCCGGTGTCCTTGCATTGATCGGAAGCGTGCTCGTTGGATGCGGCCGTGAGCCGGCGACGGACTCGACGTCAAAGATCCTCCACTTCGGCAACGGCACCGACCCTCAGGACCTCGATCCGCACGTGGTCACGGGTGTCCCCGAAAACAAGATCGTCAACGCCCTCTTCGAAGGCCTGGTCGCGGAGGGCCCCAACGGCAACGACACCATTCCCGCCGTGGCCGAGCGGTGGGAGATCTCCGACGACGAGCGCGTCTACACGTTCTTCCTGCGCAAGGAAGCCCGCTGGTCCAATGGAGACCCCATGACCGCCCACGATTTTGTCGGTTCGTACCGGCGCATGCTGACGCCGTCGCTGGCCGCCGAATACGCCTACAAGCTCCACGCGGTGGTCGGCGCCGAGGAGTTCAATCGCGGGGAGTTAACCGATTTCTCGCAGACCGGTTTCAAGGCGATCGACGACCACATCCTGCAGATCACCCTGAAGCACCGCGTACCCTACCTGCTGCAGGCCATGAAACACTACTCGTGGTTCCCCGTGCATCTGCCCACGGTCGAAAAGGCGGGCGGACTCGAACGCCGCGGCACGGCCTGGACGCGTCCCGAAAATCTCGTCGGCAATGGACCTTTCATTCTCCAGTCCTGGCGCCCCGCCCAGAAACTCGTCGTCACCCGCTCCCCGACCTACTGGGACCGCGACACCGTGAAGCTCGACGGGATTCACTTCTACCCGACCGAGAACATCGACGCCGAGGAGCGCATGTTCCGCTCGGGCCAGTTGCACAAGACCTACGAACTGCCCGTCTCGAAGATCGACGCCTACAAACGCGATTTCCCGGACGCGTATCGGCAGGACCCCTACTACGGCGTTTATTACTACCGCCTCAACACCACGCGGCCTCCCCTCGACGACGTGCGCGTGCGGCGGGCGCTCGCCCTCGCGATCGACCGGCAGGCGGTGGTCGCGAACATCACGCGCGCCGGTCAGGCGCCGGCCCTCAACTTCTGCCCTCCGTCCGACGCGTTTGTCTCCCGCGCCCGCCTGCAGGGCGACCTCGACGAGGCCCGTCGCCTGCTCGCCGAGGCGGGTTTTCCGAAAGGGCGCGGCTTTCCACGGATGCAACTTTTGTTCAACACCTCCGAGAACCATCGCGCCATCGCCGAGGCCATCCAGCAGATGTGGCGCCGCGAACTCGGAATCGAAATCGCTCTTACAAACCAGGAATGGAAGGTGTATTTGGACGCCCAGGACACCTTGAACTATGACATCAGCCGCGCCGGCTGGATCGGCGACTACCCAGATCCCGCCACGTTCATGGACATGTGGGTGACCGGCGGCGGCAACAATGACACCGGCTGGTCGCATCCCGACTACGACCGGTTGCTCGCCGCCTCCCGGGAAGCGCCGGACGACACGACCCGCTTTGAAATCTACCAGCAGATGGACGAACTGCTGATGCGCGAAGTGCCGGTCATTCCCATCTATTTCTACACCCGCCCGTACGCCCTCGATCCCAAGGTGCGCTGGGTCCCGAACATCCTCGACAACCGCAACTGGAAGTTCGTGGAGATTGCGGACTGAAACTCGGTCCAAGGTCAAACGTCGGAACGTCCAAAGTCGTCACCGGCCCGCCCGAGCGGGCCATCGTGAGATCCGAAATGCTCCGCAGCGCGGAGCAGGTGGAGACCTTTGACCTGAGACCTTCGACCTGCGACATGCTGACAGTTCCCCAATAAGGAATGGACGGCGGCCCTTCCTCCAGCCTTCATCCACGCCATGTTTCGTTTCATCGCCCGGCGCCTGCTCGAGACGATTCCGGTCCTCTTCATCATCGTCACCGCGACGTTCTTCATGATCCGTTTCGTGCCGGGCGGACCGTTTACGGCCGAGAAGGCCGTCACGCCGGAAATCCTGCGCAACCTGGAGGCTCACTACGGCCTCGATAAGCCTCTGTACCGTCAGTACCTCGACTATCTGGGAAGCCTGTTGAAGGGCGATTTCGGACCCTCGTTCAAGTATCCCAACCGCACCGTCAACGAGATCATCGCCGACAAGCTGCCGGTCTCGCTCGAACTGGGCTCCCTCGCCCTCGTGGTAGCCCTGGTCGTCGGCCTGACACTCGGTGTCGTCGCGGCGGTCAGGCGCAATTCGTTCTTCGACTACTCTGCCTCCACGATCGCCATGGTCGGAATCTGCGTTCCGACCTTCGTGCTCGGCCCGCTGCTGGTGCTGGTTTTCGCCATCCACCTGCGCTGGTTCAACGCCTCCGGCTGGTACCTGCCCATCGATCGCGTGCTTCCGGCCGCGACCCTCGGTCTGGTCTACGCCGCCTACATCGCGCGCCTCACGCGGGGTGGCATGCTCGAGGTGCTCAACCAGGATTATATCCGCACCGCGCGCGCGAAGGGCGCCTCTGAACTGCGCGTGATCTTCCGACATGCCCTGCGCGGCGGCCTTCTTCCCGTCGTCTCCTACCTCGGACCCGCCATTGCCGGCATTCTCACCGGCTCGTTCGTGATCGAGACGATCTTCCAGATTCCCGGGCTCGGCCGCGAGTTCGTCAACAGTGCCTTCAACCGCGACTACACCCTCGTGCTCGGCACCGTAATCCTCTACGCAACGCTCATCATCGTGCTCAACCTGGTGGTCGACGTGGTGCAGGTCTGGCTCAATCCGAAATTGAAATTCGAGTAAGCGCCATGGTTTCCCTCTCACCCAAAGACCTGCCGTCCGCCGCCCTGCTGCCCGCGCACCTCGAGGCAGGCACGTCCCTCTGGCGGGACGCCTGGCACCGCCTCGCGCGCAATCGTCTCGCCGTGGCCGGCGGACTCGTCCTCGTCGTGCTGGCCGTGGCCTGTGTCGTCGGCCCCTGGCTCAGCCCGTATGGCTACGAGGAGACCAACCTCGACAACACCTTCGCCGCGCCGGGAGCTCAACACTGGCTCGGCACCGACCAGCTCGGACGCGACCTTCTCACGCGCCTGCTGATCGGGGGACGTATCTCCATCGGCGTCGGTCTCTGCGCGACCTTCGTGGCGCTCACGATCGGCGTCGTCTACGGCGCGGTCGCCGGATTCTTCGGCGGCAAGACGGACGCGGTCATGATGCGCATCGTCGATATCATGTACGCTCTCCCTTTCACGATCTTCGTCATTCTTCTGATGGTGTTCTTCGGTCGCAACATCGTGCTCCTCTTCGTCGCGATCGGTGCGGTCGAGTGGCTCACGATGGCGCGCATCGTGCGCGGCCAGATCCAATCGCTGAAGCGCATGGAGTTCATCGAGGCCGCGCGTTCCCTCGGCTTCAACAACCCGCGCATCATCTTCCGCCACATGATCCCGAACATCCTCGGGCCGATCATCGTGTACACGACGCTGACCATCCCCGCCGTGATGCTGCTCGAGGCCTTTCTCAGTTTCCTCGGTCTGGGCGTGCAACCGCCGCTCAGCTCGTGGGGCGTGCTGATCAAGGACGGCGCGGAGAAAATGGAGGAATACTGGTGGTTGCTCGTCTTTCCCGGCACGGTGTTCTCCCTGACCCTTTTCTCCCTCAACTTCCTCGGCGACGGCCTGCGCGACGCGCTCGACGTGCGCGCCTCGAAGGACTGACACGACGCTCCCCTCCCCGTCGTTCATGCAACGCCTCCGTCCCTATTTCCGCTACCTCCGCGCCCAGCGCGGCCTGCTTGCGCTCGCCATCTTCTGCGGTGTCGTCGCAGGGCTCGCCTCCGGCGCGGGGTTGCCGTTGATGGTGAAGAAGGTCTTCCCCGTGGTCTTCGCCGAAGGCGCCGCACCCCTGACCACGTGGGAGCTGGTCGCCGTGGTCCTGTGGCTCCCGCTGGTCTTCGTCGTGCGGGGCGTCGCCGGTTATTTCAACGCCTACCTGATCCAGCTGGTGGGTACGCGCGTGCTCGAGGGCATCCGCCTCGACTTCTTCCGCAAGCTGCAAGTACTGCCCCTTTCGTTCTTCCAGAAGAACTCCACCGGAGACCTGCTCTCCCGCGGGCTCGCGGACGCGAATCAACTCCAGATCACGCTCACCACCGCCGCGAATGAGATCGTGCGCAGTCCCGCCACCCTGATCGGCTCGCTCGGTTTCGTGGCCTACCTCGCCTTCCAGGTCGAGGGCGTCGCCCTGGTGCTGGTCACCATGGCGGTGGTCCCGCTCTCGGTCCTGCCCATTCGCTACATCGGCCGAAAACTCATCAGCCGCGCGGGCCGCATTCAGGCCGAGCTCGGCGCCGTCACGGCGTGCATGAGCGAGAATCTCTCCGCCACACGCGAGGTCCGCGCTTTCAGTCTGGAGCAACGTGAAGTCGACCGGTTCTCCGCCGTGTCGCGCACACTCATTCGCGCGCAGATGAAGTTCGCGAAGTACGACAAGGTGCTGACGCCGCTGATCGAAATTCTTTCCGCGGCCGGCATCTCGTTCACCCTTCTCTACGCCTACAAGGTCAGCCTCGAACAGGAGACCTTCATCGCGTTGATCACCGCACTCTACGCGAGCTACGACCCGATCAAGAAACTGGGCAACCTCAACAACGAGACCAAACGCGGCCTGGGCGCACTCGACCGGCTCGAAGCCGTGCTCAACGCGCCCGTCGAGATCACCGACCGCCCTGGCGCGACGCCGCTCGCACGCGCCATCGGCGACCTCGCGTTCGAGAACGTCTCCTTCGCCTACCAGACCGGCGAGACCGTCCTGCACGACATCAACGTGAAGATCCCTGCCGGCACCGTATGCGCGCTCGTCGGCCCGAGCGGCGCCGGCAAATCGACCTTCGCCCACCTCGTGCCGCGTTTCTTCGATCCGGTGGCGGGACGCGTCACGCTCGACGGCCGTGACCTACGCGACCTTCGCCTCGCTGATCTCCGGCGCAACCTCGCGATCGTTTCCCAGGACCCGGTACTCTTCAACGACACCGTGCTCAACAATCTCCTGATTGCCCGCCCGGAAGCGACGCGCGCGGAGGTCGAGGCGGCCGCCCGCGCGGCGTACGCGCATGATTTCATCGTGGGGTTTGCCGAAGGCTATGACACCATTGTCGGCGAGCGCGGCGCCCGGCTTTCGGGCGGACAAAAACAGCGCCTCGCCCTCGCGCGCGCCTTCCTGCGCAACGCACCGTTGCTCATCCTCGACGAGGCCACGAGCGCCCTCGACACGGAGAGCGAAGCCTACATCCAACAGGCGCTGCGCACCCTCGTTGCAGGCAAAACCGTCCTGATCATCGCTCACCGTTTCAGCACGATTCGCGACGCCACACTCACCCTCGTCTTCGACCAGGGACGCATCGTCGCCTCCGGTTCGCACGCAAGCCTCCTCGGGGAGAGTCCCCTCTACCGAACCCTGTATGAACGGCAGGGCGGCGCCTGAAACCGGGCCTGCTCGCATGAGCGCACCCGCGCACACATCGCCGCCGCTCCATCTGCTGGTCTTCGAACCGGCAAGGGGCGGACACCACCTGGCCTTCCTTCGCCACACCGTGGAGGACTTCCTCGCGGGAGGGCACGCCGTCACACTCGCCGCCGAGAGTGGCGACATCCCTTCACCCGCGTTGCGCGACGCGCTCGGTGCCCACCTCGACGCGTGCCGCTGGCATCGACTCGACAATGGACCGGGCCGCCTCTGGCGCGGCCGCCGCCTGGATCAGCTTGCCCGGGCCCAGTCGGCAGTTCGTGCCGACCTCGTCTTCGTCAACTGCCTCGATGTCTTCAGCTCCAACCTCTTTCGGCGCCGCGCCCTCGGACTCCGCGCCCCGGCCTGCCTGCACGGCAGGGTCGCAGGCATCTTTGTCCGTCCCCGCGTGATGGATACGCGTCTGCCCCCGGCTCCCGGCGAGCGCGCGAAACGCCGGGGGTTTCTCCGTCTCACAAAAGAGGGCTGGTTCCGGCGCCTGCTGGTGCTCGACGAGACCCTGCCGGGTGCGCTCGTCAAAGGGATTCCTCCCCGGCTGGCCACGGCGTTACCCGATCCCTGGGAGGGTGATTTTTCCGTGGAACGCACGGAAGCGCGTCGCGCGCTTGGCCTGCCTGAAACGGGATTCCTCTTCCTACATTACGGCACAGCAAGTCCGCGCAAGGGCCTGCCCACCGTGATCCAGGCGACGTCCGCCCTGCCCGACGGCGTGGACGCCGCCTTGGTGTGCGCAGGGCGGGCCGGAGAGGGTCACGCGGGCGAATTGGAGGCGCTTGCCCGCCGGGGGCGGGCGCATGTCTTCAACCGTTTCATCGAGGACGCGGAGGAGCCGTTGTTCTTTCGCGCCTGCGACGCCGTCATCCTTGCCTACGAAGGTCACTACGGATCGAGCGCCGTCCTCGCCCGCGCCGCCGCCGCGGGCCGGATGGTGATCGCGTCGGATGAAGGCCTCGTCGGGCATCGGACCCGCACGCAGGGACTGGGCCTCACCTTCCCAACAGGCAACGCCACCGCACTTGCCCGGGCCATCACGGAGGCGATCACGCTGCCGCCGGCGTCCTTCCAGCCGGGCCTGGCGGCGTACGCGCGACATCACTCCCGCGAGAATTTTCGGCGCGCGCTGCTGGATGCGGTGGCGGACTGAGCACGGCAGCCCCCCGCCGCAGGAGACAAGTCCTCTAACGCCTCGCACCGCCGCTCGACATTTGCCGGCGTCAGTACCGCTGGCCCCGTCGGCTCGACCTCATGCCATCGGCCAATGGAACCCACTGTGAAGGGCGAAGCCTCCATCCGAAGGCGGTAGTTGCCAGCATTGGTACGACGACAATTCTAAAATCGTATTTGGCACCCGGGTCCTGTCAGCCGACAACGAAGCAAAGGCCCGTCGGGTTTCGGATTTCGGGATTGGAATTGCCTACGGTCAAAGCTTGTTTTCCTCGGATGTCAGAAGTGTTCAACTCCAACTACCCCTCCATCGAGCACCTGCGCGAACGTGCCCGGAAACGCGTACCGCGTTTCGCCTTCGAGTATCTGGAGGGCGGTTGTTTCTCGAACGTCAACATCCAGCGCAACACGGACGAGATCCGGCAGGTGCAGTTGCGGCCTTGGTATCTGCGGGATTATCCGGGATCGGATCTGAAAACGGAACTCTTCGGCACCACCTACGACGCACCTTTCGGCGTCGCACCCATCGGTCTGCAGGGGCTCATTTGGCCGAAGGCGACCGAGATCCTGGCCAAAGCCGCGCATCAGCACAACATCCCCTTCATCCTCAGCACGGTGGCAACAGCCAGCATCGAAACCGTGGCCGAACTGACTGAAGGAAAGGCTTGGTTTCAGCTCTACCATCCCACGGAGGAGTCGCTGCGGGACAAGCTGATCGAGCGCTTGCGCGTGGCGGGCTTCCCCACGCTCGTCATCCTCGCGGACACGCCCACCTTTGCCTATCGTCCCAAGGAAATCCGCAACGGCCTTTCCATCCCGCCGCGCATGACGCTGCGCAACATCGTTCAGATGATGTTTCATCCCACGTGGTCCTTCAGTCAGCTCGCGGCTGGTGCGCCCGAGTTCAAAACGATGAAACCCTACCTGCCAAAGGGCCTGAATATGAAGCATCTCGGCCTGTTCATGAACAAGACCTTCACCGGCCGCCTCAATCCGGCAAAAATCGCCGCGATCCGCGACAGGTGGAAGGGCAAGCTCGTCGTCAAAGGCATCGTGACGGAAGAGGATGCGGAAACGGCTCTCGGGCTCGGGGTGGACGGCTTCATCGTCTCCAACCACGGCGGTCGGCAGCTCGATGCAGGTGAGTCCACGATCAAGCCGCTCACCGCACTCGCGAAGAAGTTCGGCCATCGCACCACCGTGATGATCGACAGCGGCCTGCGCTCCGGCCCCGATGTGGCCTGCGCCATCGCCAGCGGTGCGAAGTTCGCCTTCATGGGCCGCTCTTGGATGTACGGCGTCGCTGCGCTCGGCAAAGACGGCGGGGACCACACGATGACGATGCTGAAACGGCAGTTCAAGCAGGTCATGGAACAGGTCGGCTGCGAACGCGTGACCGATCTGCCGATGCATCTTGTCGCATAGGAGGGTGGAGGCGACGTGCCCTTAAGCTGGTGGGGTCCGTGCCGCTACTCCCTCCCCCTCCGTTGCCTTCCTTTCCTCATGTGAAGATTCCGAAGGATCGCGGCGTTTGGGCAGTCGTTGACTGCGGCGGTACTCGGAGGGCCGACGGGGACGTCGGCGTTCCCAGGGGGGGACTGGTGGAGTTCGTGTGCCTGGGAGCGGCCGACACGGCTGCTGATGCACTGCTGCGGTTGGGGGCTACGGCGAGCGAACGACGGACAGGAGTGTCCGTCCTCCCAGGGCGGGCGGCTTCAGCCGGCCGCCGCTCGCGCCCACGCCGCGTCCAGCGCGGCGGAAACTGTGTCCACCGAGAGGCCTGCCATGGTTCCATCCGGTGAATCAATGAAAGCGTGTTTGTCACCGTCCGGCGGATACGGAGCACGCATCGTCGCCCGGGTCGGACCGAAGAGCGAAAGGGTCCGCACACCAAGGGCCGCCGCGAGGTGCATCGGGCCGCTGTCGTTGGCCACGACGAGGCTGGCACGCGGGATCGCCGCAATCACCTCGGGCAGCGTCGTCCCGCCCATCAGGTTGACGAAGCGCGCCGGATCGACGCCTTCGGGCGAGCGCAGGACCTTTTGCCCCGCCCAGACCACGCGTGCCCGCGGGTGGTTCGCGAGAAACCGCCGGGTGAGCGCGGCAAATCCCGGCCATTCGCGATCGGCGCCGCGGCTGTCCGGAAACATCAGCACCGGTCCGGCGCCATCCACCGGCGCGAAGGCCTGCTCGTGGCGAAACTCCGCCGGCTCCCGAAACGTGACCCGGCCCGCCAGCTTCGGCGGCAGGTCGAACACCCGGCAGAACTCCAGAAGGATCGCCACCGAATGGTCACGCCATTCGCCGACGGGCAACGGGACGGTCTCGTTGTAGAAGAGCCCCGCTCCTTCGCGACTGTCGCTCCGCCCGACTTTTCGCGGCGCGCGTGCGGCCCAGGTCATCAACCCCGAGCGCGCGAGTCCTTGAAGATCGAGGACGACGTCAAACCGCTCGCGCCGCAGTTCGCGCAACAGACGAAGGAAACCGCCAAGCCCGCCCTTGCGCGCGAACACGAACACCCGGTCGACGGTCAGGCAGTCCCGGACGACGGGAGCAAACGCATCCGCCACCACCCAGCTGATCCGCACGTCCGGCCGGCCCGCCTTGAGCGTGGCGGCCAGTTGCAATCCGTTGAGAATGTCGCCCAGCGAGGAGGGCTTGATGATGAGCACGTCGGTCATGGGCGGCGCCTCCGGCGGAGGCGAAGCAGGTTGCCTCCTGCCTTGCCGTGCGCGAAGGTGCGAGGCAATTCCCTTTTGCCCATGCCGTCCGACGAACCCGCCGCTTTCAGCAAACTCGCCGAAGAATTGATCGGCGACTTCCGCGGCGTGCCGTTTCAGGAACCCCGAAGACAGAAGAAGCGTCCGACCAAGGACCTCTCCGTCCTCGTCGAACAACTCCTGCAAAAATACCAGATCGGCTGTGACGCCCCCGAACACACCATCCGTGCCCGGTGGAGCGAGGTGGTCGGCCCCGCCAACGCCTCCTACGCGCACGCCGTGCAAATCGACCCCCGCGGCCGGCTGCTCGTGCTCGTCAGTCATTCCGTGGTGCGCAACGAACTCTTCCACCATCGCAAGACGATTGTGGAACGCCTGCGCCAACTGCCCGGCTGCGATCACGTCAAGGAATTGCTGCTGCGCTCCGGTTGACGGTTTTATCGCCATCGGGATGCACGGATCGCGCAATCAGGGCAACAGTCACGCAACAGAGAAATTAACGCTTGCGCGGTCTTGTGCCGATATGGGATACACCCGCCTTGCGTTAGTGAGACCCCGTCGGTTTCGGGGTCACACCATGACTGGTCCGGCATCCCGCCGGATTGGAACGGTGCCGCCGGCTTGAGCCTCGGATTCCCCGGGGCGAAAGCGGGTGGCACGGGGCCTGCAAAGGTCCCCTACAGTCGTGCCAACCTTCAATCAAACCATGTCTACCGTCGCCAAACCCGAAATCATCGCCGAATACAAAACCCACGAGAAGGATACCGGATCTTCCGAAGTCCAGATCGCGTTGCTCACCGCTCGGATCAATCACTTGACCGATCACCTGCGCACGCATCGCAAGGACTTCCACAGCCGCCGGGGTCTCCTTCAGATGGCCAGCCGACGCCGCAAGCTCCTCGACTACCTCAAACGGCATAACCTGCCGAAGTACAACGAGCTGCTGCAGAAGCTGAATCTTCGCAAGTAACCCTTTTGCAACACGGGCGACCCGATCCGCGGGTCGCCCGTTGTCTTTACGACACTCGAGAGAAGACCGGGACATTTCCGTTTGCCGCCTGAGCCCCGCTCCGCGGCGCCAAACGGGAATCTCTCGCGTCAATCGCGAGGATGCAGGCTGGTTACCAGCCCTTCCCCATCGTGCCACGACCATTCCGGTCGCGCACGTACCCGTAAGCCCGGGTGCCCTTCCGGGCACGCAGTCAAAAGTCAAATGTCGCAGGTCCAACGTCGTCAGCGGCTCCGCATCGCGGAGCGGCTCACCGCTAAAAATGGCTCGCTCCAACGGGCCCGTGCTGACCTTCGACTTTCGACGTTTGACCTGTGACTGCCCCCCAGGGCCCCCGTCGCTAACCACCCCAGGCTTGCCGTCGCGTGTCACGGCAGACCTTGACTCTATCCGCGACACGACGTCCGCAAAAAACATATCATGAATCAGAAATACAACGTCACGGTCCCGGAACTCGGGATCACCTTCTCCACGGGCTCCATCGCCCAGCTCGCCCACGGTGCAGTCAATGTGTCCGTCGGAGAGACCAACCTCTTCGTCACCGCCTGCGTCGCCCAGACCATGCGCCCCGGTCAGGACTTCTTCCCGCTCACCGTCGACTATCGCGAAAAATACGCCGCGGCAGGCCGCTTTCCCGGTGGCTACTTCAAACGTGAAGGCCGCCCGTCCGAAAAGGAAATCCTTACCTCCCGCCTGTGCGACCGCCCCTGCCGACCTCTCTTCCCCGAGGGTTTCCTCAACGAGGTCCAGATCAT
>CAYOSX010000015.1:0-32069 GCA_964406745.1 uncultured Opitutus sp. | reverse complement strand
CCACCGAGTTCAACGGCGACGTCTGGATCGCCTACCGCCGCAAGATCGCCAACCGAATCGACTGGACGCTGCGTCTCAACATTTCGAACGCCTGGGGCAACGGCGACGACATCCCCGTCACGGCCAACCCCGACGGCACCATCGCGGTGATCCGCATCCCGAACGAGACCCGCTGGTACCTGAGCAGCAAGTTCACGTTCTGAAGACCCAGGTGGGCGGGCAGGTCTCTCTGCCCGCAGGAGGGCGGGCCTGCGCTGTGCGGGACGCAAAACCGGCGGAGGGACCCGCCGGTCCACCGAGAAGCGGAGATGCGCCTTGCGCAAGCCGTTGCCGAGGGTTGCCACGCCGGGATCTCGTGGCATTTTCCGGCCGCATGAGATTACCCTTTGTCGCCGGTCTGCTGGTGGTCTCGCCCCTCTTTGCGCAACCCGCGGTCTCGCCCCACGACTTTCCCTACGGGTATCCATTCCCTGAGTATCCGCTCGGTGGAGCTTCGCACCCGCGGAAGTCGAACGACTACATGAAGGCGGAGCCCCCGCCGCTGCAGGAACTCAAGCGCATCGGCCAGTACGCATTGCGCCTGATCCAGACCGACCGCGCCGCGGAGGCGGTGGACTACGTCGATCGGTACCGCGCGGCGCATCCGGGTCTGATGGATCAGGAGGCGTTATTCATGCGGACCCTGGCCCTTGCGCAGCTCGGGCGACTGGACGAGGCCGGCGCCGCGATGACGCAGGCGATTGACGAGGCCGAGTTGCCGCCGCAGCGTTTCCTCGCCGGGCCGCGCCGGCTGTTTGCGCCCATGGAGCGACATGCCGCCTTCGCGGCGCTGCGCGAGCGCCTGGCGGGCGAACTCGTGCACGGTCCGATGCTGGGCGCGATGACGGATCGCAGCGTCAAGGTATGGGTGCGCGGCGCCGCCGAAACGCAGGTACGGGTGGTGGCCAGTACCTCGGCCGATCTCCGCGATCCGGTCGTGTCGCCCTGGGCCTCAACCCGGACCGCGGACGACCACACGGCCGTGATGACGATCGAGGGACTTCAGCCGGACACCGAGTATCACTATGCCGTGCAACTCGGTGACGAGTCCCGAATGGTGCAGGGCGAGGCACAGCGTTTCCGCACCTATCCATCGGCCGGCGCGTCCGGCAAGGTCCGCGTAATTTTCGGCGGGTGCTCAGGCTATGTGCCGCCCAACGAGCGCGTGTGGGATACCATCCGCCGCTTCTCCCCGGCGGCTTTTCTCACGTTGGGCGACAATGTTTACATCGACGATCCGGAGAGCCCCGACCAGCAGCGGTACTGTTATTATCAGCGGCAGTCGCGTCCGGAGTTCCGCCGGCTTGTCGCGGGCGCCCCGGTGTATGCAGTGTGGGACGACCACGATTTTGCGATGGACGACAGCATCGGGGGTACTGAACCCAATTTGCCGTACTGGAAGCCGATGGTCAGCGAGATCTTCCGGCAGAACTGGGTCAACCCGGCCTACGGCGACAGTGAGGATGAACCGGGCATCTGGTTCGATTTTCGCGTGGGTGATGCGCATTTCATCATGCTCGACAGCCGCACTTACCGGACGGATCCGGGCCGTTTTGATGAACCGGGCGTGGCGAATCCGACGATGCTCGGGCCGCGCCAGCTCGCCTGGCTGCGGGAGACACTGCGGACGTCCGACGCCACGTTCAAACTGCTCGTTTCGCCGGTCTCGTGGCACGAGTTGGCGAAGACCGGCAAGCAGGGGATGGACAGTTGGGCAGGGTTCCCGGCAGAGCGTGAGACCATCTTTTCCTGGATTCGTGACCAACGCATTCCGGGCGTGGTGCTGTTGTCGTCAGACCGGCACCGTTCGGATGTGTGGTTGAACAAGCGGAGTGACAGCTACGACCTGCACGAATTCGCCTCAGGCCAGTTCACGAATCAGCACACGCATCGCGTGATGGACGGCAGCCTCTTCGGTTATAATGACCTGCCCTCGTTCGGCCTGCTCACCTTCGACACTACAACTGCCGATCCCGCGCTCACGTACGAGATCGTCAGCATCGACGGTGACGTGAAGCACGCGCTCACCGTCCGGCTGTCGCAGCTGCGATAGCAAGACGGCGGTCTGAAACCCGGCCGGCACGCAACGCGCTCGCGTCGTTTGTTCGTAATACGAACATTCGAGGATTGCCCGCATTCCTTGGGAGCGTCGCTGACAGGGGATCTGAATGTTCGTATTACGAACATGGGTGGAGTGGGTCGGTCCTCGCTGGTGCATTCTTGAACAATCGGAGCTTCCGACGATGCGGAGTGCTCGCATCGGTCGGGCAGTGCGCATAGGGTGTGCGTTGTACCGTCACCCCATCAGTCCCCATGCGCACACCCCTCCTGTTTCTGCTCAGCCTTGCCGCGGCCGTGGCCTGCCTTTCCGCTGATCGTCCCAACGTTCTCTTCATCGCCGTCGACGACCTGCGGCCGCAGACCGCCAGTTACGGACTGGACTTTATGAAGACCCCGAATCTCGACCGCCTGGCGAAAGCCGGCGTGCTCTTCGAACGGGCTTATTGCATGGTGCCGACCTGCGGGGCCTCGCGGGCCGCGTTGATGACAAGTCTGCGTCCCAAGCGCGATCGCTTCGTCAATCACATGACGTGGGCGGAACGTGATGCGCCCGGCGTCGTCACGCTCAATCGTCACTTCAAGGATCATGGCTACACGACTCTGAGTCTGGGCAAGATCTTCCACAATGCGCCCGACAGCGCGGACGGTTGGTCGGAGCCGGCGTGGAGGCCGCGCGGGAGCGAGTATCAGGATCGCGAGGCAACGGAGGCGGCGATCGCCCGGAACAAGCAGCTGTATCCGGGAAAACGCGACCATCGCGGACCGGCGGTCGAGTCTGTCGAGGCGCCGGACGACGCCTACCCGGACGGACGCATCGCCAACGAAGCAATGCGGCGGCTGCGCGACCTGGCCGCCAAGCCCGACCAGCCCTTCTTCCTTGCGGTGGGCTTCCTGAAACCGCACCTCCCGTTCGTCGCGCCGAAGCGGTATTGGGATTTATACGACAGGGAGAAAATCGCCGTTCCGGAAAACTATTCCCGACCGCCCAAGGATGCGCCGGAGGGCGCCGTGCACCAGTCGGGCGAGCTGCGGGTCTACGCGGGCATTCCGCAAACGGGACCGCTGGACGAGGAGACCGCGCGCGAGCTGATCCACGGATACTACGCCTGCGTAAGCTTTACCGACGCCCAGGTTGGCAAGCTTCTGAATGAACTCGAGCGGCTCGGCCTTGCTCGCAACACCATCGTGGTCCTGTGGGGTGATCACGGCTGGCAGCTCGGCGACCACGGCATGTGGAATAAACACTCGTGTTTCGAGACGTCGATGCACGCCCCGCTCTGGGTTTCGGCGCCGATGCGGACGGACGTCGCGCCAGGCACCCGTATTTCGGCGCTGACCGAGTTCATCGACATCTATCCCTCGCTCTGTGAACTCGCCGGCCTGCCGATCCCGAAGCACGTGCAGGGAACCAGTTTCCTCCCGCAGATGCGCGATCCCTCGCAACCGGGCAAGCCGTATGCCGTGGGCCGCTTCGGGGCCGGAGATACGATCCGCAGTGATGGCCTACGCTTCACCCAGTATTCGACGGTCGGCGGAGACGTCACGGGAACGATGTTGTACGACCACCGCGTCGATCCGCGGGAGAATGTGAACATCGTCGCGGAGCGAGCCGACCAGGCGAAAGCACTTCACGAGGCGTTGAGGGCGATCGCCTTGCCACCGGCACGTTAAATTGGGAAGCCGGGGCTGGTCGCTCCACGCGAATCTTGTGCCCTGGCGACCCTCCCGCTAACCGCCCAATGTTCGTATTACGAACATTGGGCGGTCGGCGCGAGCCGTGGTGAGCCCACATCGTTACCAGCTTACGACGTTTTCAACCATCGGCTCGTAGCGGGAGTGATCCTGTTCATTGCCGTGGCGGGGGTTGAGCCGCTGCGGGTCCCAGGCGACGACCTGGCCGGCGGCGACGAGGGCGGGCTTTAATTCGGTGTACGGCAGGTCCTGCACGGCGCCGCCGCGAAGAATCACGAGGTCGGCGGCGAGGGCGGCGGACTGGGCGAGGACCATGAAGACGGGTTCCATGCGGATCGATCCGAAGGCGATGTGGCTCGCGGAGAGCGCGACGGGCACGAACAGGTTGGAGCATTCGCCACGCTTGGGCACGATCGCGCCGTAACCGACGCCGTAGGGTTTGGGCAGCTTTACCTGGACATCCCCTTCGTTCCAGACGCGGCCGTTCTCCACGTAGCGACGGCAGTTATGGGAATCCATCTGGTAGGCGCCCAGCCCGACGATGCCGTCCGCGATGGTGCGACTCAAGCAGTGGTTCTCGGTCATCACGTCGAGGCCGACCATGCGCCGGCCTTCGCGCACGTAGAGCTGGTGGGGCCAGCCGTCATACGGAACGAACTCGTCGGAGGCGAGGCCCCATTCGGCGTAGCGCGCGCGGACCTTGGCGGGAATCCTGGGATCGTTCTGGTAATACCAATGCAGGCCCATGACCCAGCGCACGTGCGCGGCGAAGAGGCGGTCGCGCTCCTCATGCGGGGCGGTGGGCCAGTTCCAGTTAGCGCCGATGAAATCGGTCGAGACGGGGCCGTGGTTGTTGCGGTCGATCTTGCGTCCGCGGATCGGGTCGAACTTGCCGAAGACCTCCCGCCATCCGGAGTGCAGGGCGCGCGCGAGCAGTTCGTAGTCGAGCGGATCGTAGCCCTCGGGCTTCACGAAAGGCCGGCGGATGGCGGGATCGCGCGTCAGGCACAGCCGGAAGGTGTAGGCCTGCACGCGGTGGTCGCCGGCGCCCTCCTCGTACCGGGCGTCGGGATCGATGCCGGGCAACAGGCCGCTGCCGGGGTTGCCCGGTTCGATGTAAGGATCGACTGGATACGGGAAATTATGCGAGGCATGACGCTGCTGGCCATTGTAGATCTCCCCGTAAGTTGCGTTGGCTTCGCGACCGACGGTGAAGGAAACGCCGGCCGCGGCCATGAGGTCGCCCTCGTAGCTGCAATCGATGAAGGCGCGGGCCTTCACGCGCAGGCCGCTCGTGGTGCGCAGATCGGTCAGGCGGCCGGCCACCGCGGTAGCGTCGGCGAGGTAGTGGCCATGCAGCGGCTCGATGCCTGCTTCGCGGAGGAAGCCGGCCAGCACGGCGGTCGCGGCGGAGGGTTCGAAACAATATTCGGTCTCGCAGCCGTAGTGCGCGCCAAGCCGGCGATAGAATTCGAGGGCGAGTCCGCCGACGGCCTCCTTGTTGCCGAAATCGGTCCAGCCAAGTCCGCCCGTCGTCAGTCCACCGATCTCCGAGCCCGGATTGAGCAGGACAACGCTGCGGCCGCAGCGGCGCGCCTGCACTGCGGCGATCACACCGGCGGCGTTGGCCCCGTAGACGCAGAGATCAGCCTCGAGCGCGGGGGCATCGGCGGGGAGTTGGGGTGCAGGCGAGTAGTAGCGCGGCAAAGGCATTGAAGCGAAGGAAGAAGGATAAGGCGAAGGATGAAGGATGAATTATGAAGTATGAAGGGGGGCAGGCCGAGGTGTAGATCCGCGAGGAGGTGGCGGCTGAGACAGCGGCCGCTACAATTAATCTTGGGCGTTGGATGGTCGGTTCGGCGGCGGGGCTCCCGCGCTGATGGAGAACTGACGCGGGGCGGTGGCGGCTTCCTGGAGCGTCTGGGATTCGGAGACGGCGGCGACGCGGCGCAGTTCAACCTCCGGGTCATCGTGGAAGACGGCGCCCAGCACGGTGTCGAGCTGGGCGGAGTTGCCCAGGATGCTGGTGATGCCGCGGCGAAGTTCGGCGCGATTTGCGAGGGCGTACGGTGCCTCGATCGCTTCGATGAAGGTCTCGACGGTTGCGCCAGGACGCACCAGATGGTGCAGGTTCTGCATGACCACGCGGCGGGGATTGGTTCCGTCCCAAGGGATGATTCCGGCGGGGTATCCGTCGATCATCGGCTGGAAGGCAACGACCTCGGCGGGCACGGGCACCTCGCGGACATTGGTCGGCCACAGCGACTTTTCGGAGAACAGGCGGGCGCCTTCCCAGCTGGTAAGGAAGCGGAGAAAGTCGATCGCAAGCTCCTGATTACCGCCGCGCCAGACCTGGTAGAGGGCGGAGGAAACGTCCTCGAGTTCCGCGGCCGGACCGAAGCTGTGGGTGGCGTCCGTCGGGATCGGCAGGGCGGCCACGCCGACCGGGAAGGACACGGCCCGGCGGATGCTGGCCGCGTCGAAGCTGCTTGCGACGATCATGACGGCGTCACCCGCACTGAAACTCAGCAGGGCGTCGGCGTCGCGCAGTTGCATGAAGCCCGGTTGCAGGTAGGGGCCGAGTTCGCGCAGGCGATCCAGAGCGGTCCGGACGGCGGGGCTGCTGAATCTCCAGTCTCCCCGCACATAGGCGGCCTGCCAGTCCATGGCCGGGCAGTAATGGCGGTGGGTGCGTTCGACGTCCATGGCGAGACGCTGCGTCTGCGTGGAGAGGATCTGGCTGAGCAGCAGGTTTGCGTTGTTCTGCGCTGCGGCGATGGGGACGATGCCTCCTTGCACGGCAGGCGCGCGTTCCGCGATGCGAGCGCAAAGCGCGAGGAAGCCGACGTAGTCCTCCGGAATCTCGCGAACACCGGCAATGCGCTCCAGAAGGTCCGCATTGTACATTAGCCGCACGGAATAGGGCGCGAGGGTGATGCCGTAGTTCTCCAGAAGGTTGAAGCGAAAGGACGGAGGCCCGGCCAGACCGTCGAGGAAGGTATCCCGCCAACGACGGCCGGCGAGCGGCGTGTCCTCGTTGTGCGGATTCGGTTGGTCGAGGTATGGGCCGAGCGGCAGGTAGTAGCGGGGAAACTCGTGCTCCGGCACGTTTCCGAAGGTGGCGATGTCCGGCATGCTTTCTCCGGTCAGGCGGGTGCGGAGCCAGGCGACGTAGTGGCTGGCGGGGACGGCGATCTGTTCAATGGTGACGCCAGGGTGGCGTTCCTCGTAGGCGTCGGCGACGGCGGCGAGGGCCTCGCGCACGCCTGTCTCCAGGTGCGTGTGGGCGATCCGCAGTACCTGTCCGCCGCGATCCATCCGCTGCCGCTCGGCAAGGCGGTGGCCGGCGTAGCCCAGGGCGGCGATGGCAAGCGTCAGGAGAAAAAGGATACGCAGACGTTTCATCGGGCGTCGCCGTCAGCGGCGAGAGCGGCGCGCCGCTCTCGCGCGAGCCGGGCGCGGGCGTCACGGGGCAGGACCTGGAGAAACTCGTCGTAGAGTTGCCGGGCGAGGGCGGCATCGCCCAGCTCGGCCGCCACCTCCGCCGCGCGGAAGACGACGTTGGCCCGGTTGATCCGGCTGCTGAAACCGGCCTCGAGGCTGGCGAGCAGATGGTGCTGCGCGAGCGGCAGGGGCAGGCCGAAGAAGAGGGCTGACTGGGCCATGACCTGATGAAAATCGCGCCGTGCCGGCCAATGGGTGAGCGCCGCACCGCGGGCGGTGAGGGACTCGAAGCGGGCAAGGCGATCGGCAGGGGACAGCGTTGGCTCGTAGAGCTCGATCTCGGCCACCTTGGCGAGGGCAAGCTGAGCGAAGACGTGCTGAGGATGGTCGGCGAGGAGCGCGAGAAATCCCTCGCGTGCGGCGGCCGGGTCGGGGGAGTAGGCGTGGATTTGGGCGATGCGGGCGAGGAAGTACTTTGAGCGAATGGACTCCTCGGTGCCGGCGTGGTCGCGAACGATGTGTTCGAAAGCGCGGCGGGCGGATTCGAGTGAACCGGGGGTGCGCGGTTGGGCGTTGAGGCGGGCGAGGGCGAGGCCGAAGGCGGTGCGAGCGGAGGTGTCGCCGTCACGGCGCGCCTGTTCGAACTGCACCAGGGCGTCCTCCAGCCGTCGTTCGTCCAGTGCGGCCCATGCGTCGGCGGTCGTCTGGGCGGGGCCGGACGTGCAGGGCAGGAGGAGGAAGGTGAGGATCGGGTGGAGACGCAAGGGCCGGGCGAGGAGGAGCCGGTCGGGGCCGAGGGGATGCCCGCGACCGGCGGGACGCTCAGAAGTCGAGCCTGTAGGAGAAGCGCCAGAGGCGCGGTTCGCTCAGGAAGTTCTCCTCCTGGGTGTACTCCTCATCAAGAACGTTCTCTATGTTCACGCCGACGGAGTGGAGAAGCTCTCCCCGGCGGAAGGCGTAACGCACGTGGGCGCGCACGTGGGTGTAGGTGTCGCTGAGGCGGTAGCGGTCGCCGATCTCAGGTCGGATGCGCGTGGGTGTGTTGTGAGAAAGCCCGAAACCAAAACTGAGCCCATCGAGGCGGCTGCCTTTGGCAAAGTCGTAGCGTGCGGAGACGCTGACCATGCGCTCAGGCGACTGCACAAGACCGAAGCCGATTTCCTCGGGGGCCTCGGGATTCTTCTTCACCTTGCCATCGGTGAACTGGGCCGAACTGGTCAAGGTAAGCCCGGTGACCGGGCGCCAGTCGAAGGCAAACTCGAACCCCTTGGAGTTCTCCTCGCCGCCTGCGAGCTGGAACGTGGCGATGACGACCTCAGAGTTGGTGCCCGCGACGTTGCTCTCGCGTACAAAGAAATTGCGGGCGATGTTCTCGTTGGTCTGGTCGAAGTAGAGCGCGGTGAAATCCACCTTGCCGTCGAGCCAGCGGGAGCGCACGCCGAACTCGAAGCCCTTTCCTTCCTGCGGTTCGATCGCGTTGGGCGAAACGGAACGTGCGAAATCGCGCAGCGCCTCCACGGAGGTGAAACCTTCGAACTGCGAGGGATCCTGGGCGTTGCCGCCCTGGATGTTGAAGCTGGTGGATGTATTCGCGAAGAGGATCACCTTGTCCAGCGCGCCCGCGTCCCGATCGAGGACCGTGGCGGTGGCGCCGGCGGTGTAGGTGGTTTTTTCGCCCTCGGCCGACGCCTGCTGGCCGAGGCGGCGGTTGTTGGCGATGGTTTCACCCTCGCCGCGGGCCAGGCCCCACATGACCGTGAGACGTTCGTCGCGCTGCTTGATGAACTGGGTGAAGCGCACGTTGGTCCACTCCAGGGTGTTCCGGCTGCTGGAGTTGAGCTCGGTGAACCCGGAGAGCGGCGGAGGTTCCTGGTAATCGGACGCCAGCGGACGGCGGGTGAAGGGGATGTCGACGACGATGTTCGGCGGCGTCTGGATGCTGACCCCGTCGGAGTTCTCCCAGTGGGCCTCGTAGCCAAAAAGCGTATCCACTTTCCAATCACCGAGCGTCGCCTGCCACAGCAGGTCCGCCTTCCATGCCGTCGTCTTCCGCTGCGTGTCGTTCTGTTGATAACGCGCGTTCGTGACGCGCTGCGACGTGCCCAGGCCGAAGGGACCGCTGAGCACGAAGGAGTCCTGCGTCTGCTCGCTGGCGAAGCCGCCGACGCGAAGGATGAGCGACTCCGAGAGATGAAGCGTGCCGTGGAGGGTCGTTAGGTAATTGTCGGTCTTGTTTTTGCTGTGAGGACCGTTGTAGCTGAAATTGCGGTCGTTGCGCAGGCGGTTGTAGGGATCGACCACGCGGTTGGGGCCGGACCCGAGCGAGACGAAGGCGGCGGTGCGGCTGGGCACGACGTCGAGCTTCGTGTACTCGCCCCGGAAATCGAAGCTGAGCCGGGGATTCACGCGCCAGGTCGCGGCGGAGAAGGCGGAGGCGGTCTCCGACTCGAAGAAGATCTGTTCCCGTTCGTAGCTTAACAGGCTGCCGCCGACCCGAAAGGCGAGTTCGCCTGGGAGCCGGTCGAGCTTGAGCGGGCCGCCGAGGTCGAAGGAAGCCTTGCGATACGCGTTGGTACCTGCGCCTGCGGAGAACGAGGCATGGTCCGTGAAACGCGGGGCCTTCGGGATGAAATTGATCACACCGCCGGCGGGCGCTTGTCCATAGAGGACGGCGTTGGGGCCCTTGCTCGCCTCCACGCGACCAAGGCTGTCAGGGCTGAAGAGGCGTCCGCCCGTCTGGAAGCCATTGTAGAGCGGGTTGCTCGCAAAGCCGCGGACGCGAAAGCCAAGGGAGGGCTGTCCGCCTTCGTCGGCGATGCTGGGATTGGTGCCGCGGGAAACGCCGGCGAGATATTCGCTCAGGTCGGAGGCATTGTCGATACCGAGGTCCTTGATCAGGTCGGCGGTGAGCACGGAGGTGTTGAACGGTATCAAGTCTCGCGATACAGCAATGATGGTTCCGGTGTGGGCTTCGGCCGCCGTGTAGGCGCCATCTTCCGCTGCGGTGATCTGGAAGGGGTCGAGCTGGACGACGTCGCCGGAGGCGGAGGCGTCTGTCTGGGCGTGGGCGGAGGCTGCGAGCAGCGGGAGAACAACGCAGACGACGAGCCGGCGCGCCGGCGAGGACGTGGACAAGGTTGTCATGATCGGGGTTTATTGGGGTGACGGTCCGGCTGGAATCGCCGGTCCGATCGCGACCGCAGGGTGCCGCGGGCGACAGCAGGGATCGGTAGGACATTCCGGAACCTTGACCAATCCGGCCGAAAGTCACATCGTTGCGCATGAAGTCGCGCGAATGTACCATGACGGATCTGGCGCGTCGTGCCGGCGTGCATTGCAGCACGGTCTCGCTCGCCCTGCGTAATCATCCCCGCATCTCCGCAACGCGCAGAAAGCTGGTGCAACGGCTCGCGGTGGAGATGGGCTATCGGCCGAATCCGCTCGTGAGCGCGCTGATGACCAGCCGTCGGCGAAGGGGGCGGGGGGCCGAGCATGGGACGGTGTTGTGTTACCTGACTTCGGGTGAGACGCGTGATGAGTGGCGGCATTTCACTCCCCAGTTCCAGCCGGCGGCGGCCGCGCGCGCGAAGGCGTTGGGCTATCGGCTGGAGCCGTTCTGGCTCTTTGAACCCGGTCAGCGGCCGGAGCGCCTTGTGCAGATCCTGCGCAGCCGGGGAATCTTTGGCGTTTTGGTCGCGCCGCCGCCGTATCAGGTAACGGAGCTGCTGTTCCCTTGGGATGAGTTTGCCGCCGTCATCCTCGGGGCCAACTGCCGGCGCCCGGCGGCGAATCGCGTGGCGTACAATCATTTCGAAAGCGCGAATCTCGCCTTCCGTCGGGTAACGGACGCGGGTTGCGAGCGGATCGGGCTGGTTGAACTTGGCTGGATGGCCACGATGTCGGCCAAACGCCGCCTTGGCGGCTACCTGAGCGAACAGAGCCAGTTGCCTCGATCCCGGCAGCTGCCGGTCATGCGCTCAACCAGCCGCGATCCGGATAAGTTTGAGGCGTGGCTGGAGAAGAATCAGCCGGATGCCATCCTCACGATCCGCTATCAGGAGGTGCGAAAGGCCTTGGACGAGATCGGTGGACGCTGGGCGAAGCGAGTCCTGCTGGTGGACCTGGAAAAGCATCACGCCGACGACCCCTGGCCGGGCATTTACCACGATCCGCAGCACGTGGGCAGCCATTCGGTCAACCTGCTCGTTTCGGCGCTCGGCCTGAACGACCGGGGCCTGCCCGAGGAGCCGTGCGAGTCGTTGATTTCAGGCGTGTGGTCGCCGGGAGCGTAGCGAGCCGAACCGATGCTGCCGGGGCAGGCATTGACAGGTGAATCCGTGGACATTCAATAGATTCGTTGAGTGAAGACCGGCCTGATTTTGGCGTGAGACGGCAGACTTGCCGGGTTCCCCACCGCAGCCGTTCAACGGGTCGGCAAACTTCTTAAACATGAAAGTGCGCGACAGCGGCATGCCGCCTCAGGATTACTGGGAAACACTGCTTGATCTGCCCCTCATTCTCGATGCGTTCGGCTTCGGACCGGCAACGGGTGATGTGGTCGAGCTGGGTTGCGGTTATGGGACGTTCACGCTGCCCGTGGCGCAACGGATTGCCGGGACAGTTTACGCCTACGACATCGATCGCGAGATGGTGGAGATCACGGCGCGCCGTGCAGCTGCGCAGGAAGTGTCCAACGTGGTGGGGGCGGTTCGAGACGTGCTGGCAGATGGGTTCGGCCGGCCGCACGCCTCGTGCGACGCGGCGCTGCTTTTCAACATCCTGCATGCGGAAGACCCGGTGGCGCTTCTGCGGGCTGCGCGGACCGTGGTGAGGCCGGGCGGGCTGGTGGCCGTTATTCACTGGCGCAGCGATATTGAGACCCCGCGGGGACCGTCGTTTTCCATCCGGCCTCGTCCGGAGCAGGTGGTTGCCTGGGCGGGCGAGGCCGGTTTGGAGGGCGCGCGGGAGGCGTTCTTGTTGCCGCCTTGGCATTACGGGCTCGCGCTGACGCGGGCGTGAGCGGTGTATCCGAGGCGGGGTTCGATGATTGTCGTTTCCAACCGGCGTTGCTCGGATCGGACCGATCGGACGGATCAGACTGATCCGCGGCCGATCCTCACCAGCGCAGGCGGTCGTCAGGCCAGCCGAGGGTGCGGGCGGTGGCGGTGGTCCAGGTCCAGTCGGCTTCGCGTGTTTCCGTGAGGGTGACGGGCTGGCGTTCGGCGGCCCAGGCGAGCGCCTGCGGCACGTCGAGGAAGCGGAGAACGTTGAGATAATCGGGGCCCGTCTGATGACTGGCGGGAGGAGCGATCAAGGTCACGCCGGCGAGGCCGTCGGTGAAGAGCGACGCGTAGAGGGCGTTGACGGCCTGATGGCGATCGCCGGAGAGCGTCCAGGCGGTCGTGTCGGCACCGATGCGAGGATCGCCGGTCACCGCAATCGCGCGGCGGATGTCCCAGACCCGCATGGCCTCCAGGGTCTGGCCGAGCAGCATGAAACGGCGCAGGTGGTTGCGTTGGGCGGCATCGTCGCCCGACCAGCGTGTGGGGCCGACACCGCGGGGAGGGGCGAAGGCGAGCGTGAGTTCACCGCGGGCAGCCTGGTCGAGTAGCGCCTGCAGCGACGCGGAAGGCGCGGGGAGAGTGGACGGAACGGGTAACGGGGCGGCGAGCGTTTCGCGGAGGGCGGCGGGGGCGGTTCCGAGCAAGGCGAGCCACGCTTCCTCGTCGAGGACGTGGAGGCGGCCGGGGCGAGGTGAAGTGGCTTGCGTCGAGGAGAAGACGTAGAGCGGCAGGCGGACCGTGCGCTGCGGGGAATACTCCCAGGTCGTCAGCGCGAGCGTGCCCTCTGTCACCTGCGCGGTGCGCACGAGCGAAAGCGGGGTGGCGGCGGCCGGCCAGCCGGCAAAGACTTTTTGCTGGAGCACGGCGCGCCAGTCGTCGGTTTGCGCGCGCCAGGCCGCGGCGTTTGCCGGCACGGCCGGGGTGGCCGCCGTGACGAAGGTGTCATGAATGGTGGTGGTGCGCTGTTCGGAGGGCAGCGTGTCGAAGACCTTCAGTTCGGCCGGGGTGAAGATCTTCTCGGCGGGCACGGAGATCGCGGACTCATCGTCCTTGAGGAAGCGGTTGAACCAGCGGAAGGCGGGGACCTGCAGCTCCTGTGTGTCGCGGTGGGGGCCCTCCGTGATGAGCAGCCCGAGTTTGTCGGAGGCGTTGTGCAACCGGTAGATGTGGGCGAGGTCGCGGTGGACGCGCAGCACGCCCTCGAGCGGGAAGATCGGGTCCTTGTCGGAATTGGCGAGCAGGAGCGGGCGCGGGGCCATCAGGGCGGCGATCTGCGCGAAGTCCCAGCGGTAGGTATTCACTTGGAACATACAATCGCAGTGACCGACCACGCGACCGTCGACGACGTGGGTGTGCAGGTCGGTGATGCCGGCGACGGGCACGGCCACCTTGACGCGTTCGTCGAGCGTGGCGGTGAACCAGGTGTAGGCGCCGCCGCCCGAGCGTCCGGTCATGCCGATGCGGGTGGCGTCCACCTCGGGGCGGGACTCGAGGTAATCGAGGGCGCGCATGGAATTCCAGGCCTCCACGCCCGCGGGCGTGTAGCCGCGCGCGTTCCACCACCAAAGGCCCTGGTTGCGCGTGCCGTGGTGCAGGCCCTGGAGCTCGCCGAGCTGGATCGTGTCGATCATCAGGCAGACGTAGCCGTGGCGGGCAAACCACACGCCGTGATGGTGGTAGCCCGTTTTGTTTCCAAAGCTCTCCCCGTCGACGATCTGGCGGCTGTGTCCGCACACGTAGAGAGTTGCGGGCGCCTTCCCGGTCAGGTTTTTGGGAACGTAAAGGTTGGCGGTGACGTAGAGCCCCGGCATCGACTGGAAGTGCAGTTTCTCGACGGTGAATTCCGGCTGGTCGATACGCCCGGTGACCGTGGCCTGGAGATCGGTGCGTTCGGGTAGGGGCGAAAGACCAAGCATCTCGAGCAGTTCCTCGCGATAACGCGGGCGTTCGCGTTGCCAGTCATCGAGGGTGGCGATGTCGGCGAAGGCCTGGCCGGCGACCGAGGCGGTTTCGTCAGCGAGGTACGCTTCGAGCATACGGTTGCCCGGGAGGTCTTCGGCGGCGGTGGCGAGGAGGGGGAGGAGGGCGAGGGAGGCGAGGGTAATGAAGGTGCGCATGGGGGTAGGTATTTCGTTCTCCGGCCTGTTGTTGATCCGACCGATCGGACCGATCTGTCCGATCAGACGTACCGAACCCGGGGCTGCTACGGGCTGGCCTGGCGGAGGAGCGCGCGGGCCTGGGGGTGATTCGGGTCGGCGGACAGCGCCTGCTGGGCGGCGGCGAGGGCCTCGGCGCGTTCGCCGCGCTGCCAGTGCAGGGTGGCACGGGCGTACGGGTAATCGGCGATCCGAGGGGCGATTTGCTCCGCGGTGCGGAGGGCGGCGATGCCGTCGGCGGCGCGTTCGGTTTGGGCGAGGAGGAGGCCGAGGTTGTACCAGGCGCGATCGAAACGCTCATCGCGGCGGACGGCTTCGCGCAGGGCGGCCTCGGCGTCGGCCAGGCGGCCGGCGCCGGCGAAGGCGAGGCCGGCGTTGAAGGCGGCGCGGGCGTTGTCCGGATCGAGACGTGCGGCGCGCCAGAGCGCGGAGGCGGCTTCGGCGGGACGCCCGAGCTCGTTGAGCACAATGCCGAGGGCGTCGTGCAGGCCGGCGGAATTCGGATCCCACTGCGCAGCGGTCTGCATGTGGGCCACGGCCTCGCTCACGCGGCCGCGGTTGTAGAGGTCCTGCCCGATGCGCAGGCGACCGAGCGGCTGATCGGCGGAGACGGCGAGGTAGGCGTCGAGTTCGGCGCGCATCGGGCTGCCGGCGGTCAACTCCGGGGAGAGCGGCCAGGCGGCGTCAAGGCGGACGAGGCGGACGGGGTCGTTGAGCAGAGGGCGGAGGGTTGCCTCCTCTCCTGGTACGCCGGCGAGCACCTGAGCGCCGGCGGAACGGACGAGCGGATCGGCATGCTGGGTGGCATCGCGGGCGACGGCGCGCACGCGCGGATCCGTGTCGACGTAGGGGCGCGCGAGCAGAATCAAGGTCGCCTTCCACGCGGGCACCTCCTCGGACGCGATGTGTTCGAGCAACGGATCAAGCGCGTCCGGCTCGCCGCGTTGCGCGGCGGCGACGGCGCGCGTGCGGGAGCGTTGACGAGAATTCAGCTTCTCGCCGTACCAGCGCTCGCTGTGTTCGATCGCCCAGTCGACGGTCTGATCGGTGTGGCAGCGATTGCAGGCGTTGGGGATGCCGAGTTCCTTGGTGAGCAGCGGGTCGGGCTTGATGAAGCCGTGGTCGTGGCGCGGGTCGCGCTGCATGTAGGTCGTCGTGGGCATGTGGCACGAAACGCACTGGTTGCCCGTGCTGCCTTCGGCGTGGCGGGAGTGGGCGAGGGGGTCGATGACAATGGCGGTGTCGCGCCCGGGTGCGGCGTGACATTGCAGACAGAGGGCGTTGTTGGTGACCGGGAGGATCGTCTTGCCGCTGTGCGGTTCGTGGCAGTCGAGGCAGGTGACGCCGGCCTTGCCGCCCATGCGACTCGTCAGGTGGGAGGTGTAGTTGAAGTTCTCATCGAGGACCTGGCCGTCGGGATGGAAGACGGCGGGATCGGTTGGCAGCGTAAGGCGGAAGTGGTCGTGATACGACTGGTCGGCGCGGAGGGTGCCGGTGAGCAGTTCGTTGCGCGCGTGGCAGGGTGCGCACGTCTCCATGGCCTGGTGACGGCGCTTGGCGAGGGCCTCGGGCGTGAGATCGAGTGCGACCGCGGAGGCGGGGTTCTTGCCGTGATCGGCGGGCATCGCGTGACAGGACGCGCAGCCGACCCCGTGCTCGGTCCAGGTGGTCGTGTAGGCGTCGCTGATGAGGTCGTAATTCTTGTCGTAACCCGTCATGTGGCAGTGCGCGCACATGGAGTTCCAGTTCATCCCGCGTCCGGTCCAGTGGCCCCATTCGCCGGGCTGGCGGCGCTCGTCGCCGAAGACGTTGAACCATTCCTTCTTCGCGGGATCCCAGACGAGTTCGGCGGCTTGAAAGCGGCCGTTGCCGATCGGCACGACGTACTGGCGCAACGGCGTGTGGCCGAGCACGTAGTCGGCGAGGTAGGTCTCGGTCGCATCGGAGCCTTCGCGTTTCTCGGTGAAGTGCGGTTTGCCTTCCTTCCATTCGAGCCGGTAAGCGATGCCGTGGGCGGTGAACTCCTGCACGGAGCCGAAGGCGTCGGCGTCCTTCTCCGCGTCGACCGGCCGGTTGGCGAGCGCGTGATGGGAGTGGGACCAGTTATTATAAATGTCCTCGTGACACGAACGACAATCGGTTGACGGCGGGACCGCGGCTCTGGCCGGAGCGGCGGCGACGGCCGGGGCGGAGGCGCTCGAGGGAGGTTCGGCGGCTTTGCGGCAACCGGGTAAGGCGCCAAGCACGGCGAGCGTGGTCATGACGGCGCCGGCGGCGAACGTGGCGGCCCAAGGGCGTGATCGGTCGGGGCGGGAAAGGGCAGGGAGCAAGGCGGGCATCAGTCGGCGCAGACGGTTGTGACCGGGGCGCGCGGATCGGGAAAGGATTTATGCAACCAAACCTGCAGACGGCGCCTGAGGGTAACCGTCACCGATTGGCGGAAACGTCCGGAAGGGCGAAGGCAACATAAGCGTCGCCGGGCCCGGAGGCGCCGCCCACGCGACCGCCGCCGGTGGCGGTGATCACGACGAACTGGCGGCCGTCCGCTTCGTAGATGGCGGGAGCGGCCGTGCCGGCGTGTGGCAGTTTCGCGGACCAAAGTTCCCTGCCCGTGTCGGCGTCGAACGCGCGCAAACGCTCGTCCGAGGTGCCGGCGACGAAGACGAGGCCGCCGGCGGTGACGCTGGCGCCACCGAGATTCTGCGAGCCGGTGAGCGGCACGCCTTGACGGGTGAGTTCCTCGTGCTCGCCGAGCGGCACGCGCCAAAGGGCCTTGCCCGTGGCGAGGTCGTAACAGTTGAGCAGGCCCCATGGAGGCTTGATGCCCGGATAGCCCTCGTGATCGACGAGGAAGCCGAAGCCGCCGAAGACGTACTTTGGCTCGCGTGCGGTGCCCGGGCCGCCACCGCCGGCGCGGACGGGCGGTTGGTTGCGTCGGAAGAGGTAGTCGAGCAGGTCGGTCTTTTCGGTTTCGCCGAGCAGGAGATTTGGCGGCATGGCACCGCGGCCTTGGGCGATCAACGCGAGCACGTCAGCGTCGGTCAGACGGTGTTTGAGGCCGAGCAAGGGAGGGGCCACGCCGATCCCCTGGCGGGTCGGGCCGTGGCAGGCGGCGCAGTGCTGTTGATAAACGAGCTCGCCGGCCGAGGGTGGGTGGCGCGGGTCGCGTTCCTTGTCGTCGTTCGGAATCACGGTGATGCGCGAGACCCAGCGGTTGGAGGTGACGTAGAGGCGCCCGGTGGGCACGTCGACCGCCGCGCCCGACCATTCGGCGCCGCCGCGGGTGCCGATGAAGAGATTCGGTACGCCGGGAGTGAAAGGCTCGAAGAAACCATGGGTCGATTTTGCCACGATGGCCTCGACGAACGCGCGCGCCTCGGGCGTGCGTTCGGTGATCATGTCCGGGTGAAACTCCATGCGCGAGATCGGCTCGGGCAGTTCGGGATCCGGCTGGTATGGTGCGGTGCGTTCGCCGGGCAGTTTCGAAACGGGCGCGCGACGCAGGCGCACGGGAAAAACCGGTTTGCCGGTTTCACGGTCGAGCACGAAGAGATGGCCTGCCTTCGACATCGACGTGACGACATCGATGCGACGGCCGTCCTTCTCGATCGTGACGAGATTGGGAGGCGCGCAGACATCGAGATCCCAGATGTCGTGGCGCACATCCTGGAAGTGCCACCGGCGTTCGCCGGTGAGGGCATCGAGGGCGACGATGCAGTTGCCGAAGAGGTTGTCGCCGAGCCGGTCGACGCCGACCATGTCGGGCCGTGGGGCGCCCAGCGCGACGAAGACGAGACCGCGGGCGTCGTCGAGGGAGAGACCGCTCCAGCCGTTCGCCCCGGCCTGCGGGCCGTCCCAGGTGTCGGCGCCGAAGTCGTCGTCGCGGGCGACGGAGCGAAATTTCCAGCGCAGGGCGCCCGTGCGCACGTCGTAGCCAAAGGTATCGCCGTTGAGGCCCGTGGTCACGTACACGTCGCGGTAAACAACGCCGGCGGCGGTGGCGCCGGTGGGGATGGGCGTGCGGCCGTTCTCCCCGAACCCGGGAAGGGGTTTTCCGGTCCCGGGATCCAGCGCGTAGATCCAGTCGCCGGCGCCGAAGAGAATCCGCGCGGAGGCCGTGTCGTTGCCCGGCCAATACACGAGCCCGCGGCGGGCGGGCGTGTCCTGCAGGCGGCGGCCGAGTCCCTCGACCTGGTAACGCCAGCGTTCGCGTCCGGTGGCGGCATCGAGGGCGACCAAGGCATGGCCGGGCGTGGGCGCGTACAAGGTTCCGTCGACGATGATCGGCGTGCACTGGACATTGCCGACGCGATCACCGGAGCGGTAGGTCCAGGCAACATCGAGGCGGTGGACGTTTTCCTTGGTGATCTGGTCGAGGGCGGAGTAGCGGCGGGCACCGTTGTCTCCTTGGGAGCGGGCCCACCCGGTGAAGCCCGCGGCGTCGACGGGAAGGGCGGCGGCGAGAGCCTGCGGCTCGGCGGCGGGGATGACCTTGAATTCGGGCAGGCGGGCGCGGGCCTCGGGATCCTCGAGGGTCAAGGCGTCGGAGCGGCACCACGCCATGCGGCGGGCAAAGTCGGCTTGAAAGTCCGGCCGCCAGCGGCTGACCGTCTGCCGGGGATCGACCCCGTCGGCAGGGTCGAGATCGACATACCATCCGTCGGCTGCCCGCCGGAACTGCCCGCCCCAGCCGGGCCGGGTGGGATCGGCGGGATCGTTGCCCCCCTGGGGAAGAAAGAAGAACCACGACGGCGTATCCCCTTCCTTCATACATCCGTGGGGGTTCGGGGCGGTCCACGTCTTGAGCGGATACAGCCGTCCGAGCGGACCGGCGTTGCGAACGTGGCGTTCGATCCACTCCGGGCTGGTCAGGTCTTCGTCGCCGGTCAGGTACATGCCGCGAAAACTGGCGGCACGCTTGTCGGCCCCCTCGGGGGCCTTCGACAGGATGTAGAAGAGGCCGGGGAACTCCGTCCGTATCCACGGGCCGATGCCATCCTGGTCGGCGATGTCGAAGATGCGGACCTTGCCGATGAAGTCCCGGTAGCCGGTCTCGCCGCGATCGCGCCTGACGCGCCAGAGAGCCTGGGCGAAATCGGTCTGCCCGCCCCAGATGGTGAGGTTCAACGGACGCTCGGCGGAACCGGCGTCGATGCGTTCGATGAGGTAACGGGAACCGTCGGTGTCGTGGCCTTCACCGATGTGGTTGCGTCCGCGGTGCGGGTTGCCCGAGCGGATCACGGCGAGCAGCGATTCGGACGAAGGCCAGCCCTCGGCGTGGCGGCGCAGGTTGGGCAGGACCTGGCCGTAAGCCTCGACGATCTCGCGGATGAGATGGGGTTTGGTCACGGCCTCCTTCAATTCGCCCGGGGTACCGGAGGCGCTGGCGATGAGCGCTTCGATTTCGAATTCGTTGGCGTAGGCCATCAGCCGGACGAGTGATTGCTGGTCGTCGGGATCGCCGCCGATGTCGGTGAGGACGGCGAGGCGGGGTTTCTCGGCGAGGGAGGAAAGGCTCAATCCAAGGAAGAGCGCGAGGCAGGCGGGCTGTAACCAAGTCAAGGGAGGACGGTGCATGGGGTGAAGATGGAGGGCCGCCCAAGAACGGGGGACGTCACTTGTCGGCGAGCGTCGCGGACGGGCGTTTGACTGACCAAATTGCTTCGTTGTCGTAGGCGCGGCCGAGTCCGGCGTACCATCCCACCAGATGATTGCGGCCTCCACTGTAAGGCGGGACCGCCTCTGGCCTGCCTTGCAGGGCGGCCTCGAGGGCGAGCAAGGCGTAAGGCTCCAAGGCGTCGAAGCGGGCGAAGAGATGGCTGCGATCGAGCAGGAAGTATCCATCGTGAAACGACCGCTCCAAAAGATTGTCGCCGACGACTTCGGCGAGACGCAGCCATTCCGCGGCGCCGGTGGCGCGATGCAGCTCGAGCAGGATGAGGATCACTTCGGGACGGGAGTGATGGGTTTCGAAGTTCAAGTCGGGTCGCCCGCCGGGCGAGTCGCCAACGTCCCCCAGGCCAAAACCGCGGCTCAGGGCGCGAACGACGTCCCAGAGTTCGGGATCGGCGGAGAGCCGGAAGGCCCGGGCGTAGGCGAGGAAGTGGAGCACCGTCGGAGGATAGGTGGTCAGGGCGGTCCCTTTTCTGCCGTAATAGCCGGTGCGGGGGAGGATGTAGCCGGTGAGGTCGGTGCCGTCGGCCCAGATGGGACGAAGGCGATGGGCGCCGGCATCGTATCCGTATTTTGCGTACGCCTTCAGGTTTGCGACCGTGTTTTCGAGGAGGCCGCGCCCCTCGGGACCGAGTCGCTCCGCCAGCTCGAGCTGGGCGAGCGCCGGGGTGCCGTAGATGTTCTGACGAAAGAGCGCCCAGCCCTCCCGTGCGACGTCGGGGAACGGTTCGCCCAACTGGTTTTCGGCGCGGTCGCCCATGGCGATGCGGTTGGGAACGGGGCCGGAGCTCGGAGGCGCTTCGGTGCGCGGGTAGCGGTTGTAGCGGGTGGCGTGGATGCCGGTCTTTGGGTGAGCAGCGTTGGCATACAGCCCGGCGAGGCGTCGGGCCCAGGTGAGAGGTCCGGGGGCCCCGCCCAGCAGGTGCAAGCTGGCGGCGCTGTAGATCAGGTCGATGCCCGAGCTCATGACGGTGAGGCCCGTGCTTTCGAAGAAGGGCTGCGGATCGGAATACGATGACGTCCAAATCTCTCCCCGGGGCAACCCGTACAAGGCGTGGGCACGCAGATCGAGCACGCTCCAATCTGCAACCTGCGCGTTCCACTGCGCCTCGACGTAGGCCGTCGTGGCCTTGGGGTCGACCTCCCACATGAGGTCGTAGAACGGGAGAACGTGGCGCAACTGATGGGTCCTGGCGCGGGCGGACGGGGCGAACGGACGATGATCGACCGGGCGCAAGGTGCGCAGGTCGACAAATTGATGGCTTCCCCAATAGAAGAGGCCGCATTCGCTGCGCAGGTGGTCGAAGTGATAACGGACGACAGCGCGGGCGGACTTGGTGTATTTTGTTTTCCCGGTCAGGTTTCCGTAGGCGACGAGGGTGCGTAAAAGGCGTTGTTGGTTCGCCAGGTTATGGACGATCCAGCGGGCGTTCTCCCCGCCGCGTCCCTCGCTGGCATCGTAGACCCACTCGACCGGTTCGCCCGTGAGCACGTTGAGGCCGTCGACGAGCAAGGGCGTCTCCTCGCCGCTCCAGCGATCGCGTCCGTGCGTGAGGACATTGTCGAGAAACGTGCGCACGGCAGCGAGCCGCGGGCTCTCGGCGGTGCGGCTTTCTTGAGCGGCATGCGCGCGCGGAGGCTGGACCGTGAGAGCGGCAAGAATCAGGAGAACGAAGGGCAACGGGCGCATCTGCGGGCGAGGCAATATCGATGGTGACTAGCTGCCAGGGGACGGGGCCATTCGGAGGAAAGCGCGATCGCAACTCACGGGGTGATCTCAAGCGGGGCCGCCTCGAAGTCGGTGTCGTTGACCCAGCCTGCGCGCGGCCGATCACCCCGGAGGTAACGTTCGTGGAAGCCGCGGGAGTCGGGTGCGGAGATGGGATAGCGGTCGAAGTCGTCACCGCGTCCGAACATGCGCGGGTCGTCTTGGGCGGTGAGGCGGGCGGTCATCTCGTCGTGCAAGCGGACGCGGACTGCGGCGAAGGCGGGGTCGGCGGCGAGATTGCGCAGGTTGTCCGGGTCGCGGGCGAGGTCGTACAGCTCCTCGGCGGGGAAGGGAGCGAAGTTGAGACGCCAATACGTATCCGATCTGTCGCGACGGCCGCGTTCGAGGATCAGCGTCTTGGTCGGGCTGCCGTCGGTGTCGAGGTAGCCGGTCTCCGGATTGCCCGCCGGCCAGCGCGCGGGTTCATAGTTGAGCAGGTAGAGAAAACCGTCGCGGACGATCCCGCGGATGGGGTAGCCGGCGTCGTCGGGCCGGCCGGCGTCGGTACGTTCCTTGCCGATGAGCACGTGGTCGCGTGCGGTGACGACGCGGCCAGTCTGCCCGCTGTCGAAGATCTCCCGCCAGCTCCGGCCGACGACGGGGGCGAGTCCGGCCGCGGCAGGCGTCAGCCCGGCAACGTCGAGCAGCGTGGGCGCGAGATCGGTGAAATCGACGAAGTCGTCGATGATGCGTCCGCCTCGGCGAATGCCTCCGGGCCAGCGGACGGCGAGCGGGATGTGGTTGGAGGCGTGGTAGGTGAAGCCTTTGACCCGGGGGAAGGGCATGCCGTGATCGGAGGTGACGATGACCAGGGTGTTGTCCAGCTGGCCGCGTCGCTCGAGCTCGGCGAGCATCAGGCCGAGGTGGCGGTCGGCGTGCTCGACCTCGAAGGCGTAGTCGAGGATGTCGTGCCGGACGGTGTCATGGTCCGGCCAATACGCCGGAACCCGGTCGAGCGCGTCGAGGCGTTTGCCGCCCTTCTCCACGCCGGCGCGAAATTCGTAGGCGCGGTGCGGCTCCTGGGCGCCGTACCAGAAGCACCACGGCTTCCCGTCGGGGAGGGCATCGAGAAAGGCGGTGAAGTTGCCGGCGTAGTCGAGGTTCGACATGGCGCGTGCGGGCGGCTCGGCCTTGCGCTCATTGTAGAGCGTGCCGATGAGGGTTCGCGGCGAGCCGTCGTGGTGGCGGGCGATGCCGGGACCCCAGCCCTTGCCGGTCTGGCCGACGACCCAGCCCGCGTCGCGCAAGGCCTCGGGCCAGGTTTTGAATTGTGGCGGGAAGAACGCGATGTGGTTGCCCGCGGCGCCGAGCTGCCAGAGGTGGCGTCCGGTGAGGACAATCGCGCGCGACGGGGCGCACTTCGCCATCGGCGTGTAAGCCTGGGTGAAAAGCAGGCCCTCGGAAGCCACGCGGTCGAAGGCGGGCGTTTGCACCCAGGGCGTGCCGTAGGCGCCGGCGTGGCGACCCCAGTCGTCGGCGATGGCGAAGAGGATGTTGGGGCGATTGTCATCGCCGGCGGCGCTGGCGATCGCAAACGGAAGGAGGGCGAGAACGAAGACGTGCAGGACGCGGGGCATGCCTTTTGTTTGCAGCGAGCACGCGCCGACGGCCACCGAAAAGGACAGAACTTTCAACGATCCAGGACGGCGGCGGTTACGGAGCGTTGTGCTCCGGCATCGCGCGTTGGCGGGCGCGGGCGTAGGGACGCCCACGCATGGGCAGCGGGAGCACACGACCCACTGCCGGTCGGGTCACTCGCGCCAGACCGTCTGCACCTTCCGCTCGTGGGTGGGCCACCACTGGTGGAGCAGATCGGCGAGGCGGGCGACGACTTCGGGGTGATGCGCGGCAAGGTTGTTGTTCTCGTGCGGATCGGCGAGCAGGTCGAAGAGCTGAGGACGAAGCTCGTTGCGGGGATTCGAATCGGCATAGCGTTCGCTCACCTCGCCGTCGTAGGTGAGCAGCAGTTTCCATTTGCCGTCGATCACCCAGCGGTAGACGAGGCTCGCCACGGGTTTCTCGATCGACGGGACGTCATGGGCGAAGGTCTCGCCGTAGACGACGTGGCGCGGGGTGGGCGCGCCGGATTTGAGCGCGGGCAGGAGGTTGTAGCCGGGCAGGTGAGAGGGTACGGGGAGGCCGGCGGCGGCGAGCGCGGTGGGCACGATGTCGATGCTGGAAGCGAGCTGCTGTCCGCGGCTGCCGGGGCGGATCGCGCCGGGCCAGCTGTAGAGGATGGGCTGACGGACGCCGCCCTCGTTGGCCGTCTGTTTGGAGCGCGGCGCGTAGCCGCCGCCGTCGGGCTTCTGGATCCAGCCATTGTCGGCCACGTAGACAACGAGGGTATTCTCCGTGAGGCCGTGCGCATCGAGGTGAGACAGCAGCTGGCCGCAGGTCTCGTCGAACCATTCGACCATCGCGTAGTAGCGGGCGACGAAGTCGGACTCGATGCCCTTCGCCTTGTATTTCGCAAAAAGCCGATCGGGGGGCGTGTGCGGCGTGTGCGGCATGAACGGCGCGTACCAGAGGAAGAAGGGTTTCTTCTCCGCGACGGCGTGATCGATGAAGTCGGTGACCGGCGTCAGGCCTTCGCGCCCGATCTTGAGACCGTCGTCGCCATGTCGGCCGCCGGGTTCAGGAAAACCGCGGGTCATTCCATGCGTGAACCCGCCGCGCCGGTGGTTTCCCTCCCACCATTTGCCGGACTGATGGCTGAGGTAACCCTGCTGACCGAGGAGCTTTGCGATCGTCGGGAATCGGTCGATCTGGGCAATGAGTTTGGCGCGCAAGGCCTCATACTCGTCGGGAATGACTTCGCCCTTGCCGCCGAAAGGAGCCATGCTTGGCAGGCGCGAGGGGTCGTTACCGGAAATACGGTGCTGGTGCGCGTACATGCCGTTGGCGAGGGTTGCGAGCGCCGGTCGGCAAAGGGCGGTCGGCACGTAGCCGCGTTCGAACACGGCACTGCGCGCGGCGAGCCGGTCGAGGTGGGGTGTCTCGATCTGCGGGTGACCCATGAAGCCATAGTCCATCCACGCGTGGTCGTCCGAGATGATGAAAACGATATTGGGACGTTCCTGCGCGCGGAGGCTGCCGAAGATCGGAAGGAACAGGAGGACGAACAGGAGGCGGGGGCGGATATTCACGGGTACGTATGCGAGTCGAGGGGCGGGAGGAGGCGTGTCGTCAGGCGTGACACAACGCCGGGAGGGATGGGGGATGAAAAGCCGGATCATTCCAGCGTGGGCCTCGGGAAAAAACAACGGCTTCCTGGCGCTGACGCGAGCCGCGAGCAAGGCATGCGGCGAATTTCGTGCGCCCGGCTCCGGCAACGCGATGAAATCAGGTTTTGGTAAGGTGCGCGTCAGGACTTTTGCGAACGAACGGCGTAAACTCCGGCCTTTCTCGAAAAGGCGTCTGCCGACGCGAACCCCCGCCATGATTACAATGAACCCTGCCAATCCCTCCGCCTCCACGAGGCAACCGTCCGCGTCCCTGGCGGCGCGTGTGATCACCCTCGTCTCCCTTCTCGGCCTCACCGGCGTCTTCGCCGTGGTGGTCTTTGCGTACGCGAGCCCTCCGTCTTCCCCGACGCCCGCCGCGCCGCCGTTGTTCGACAACCTGGGCACGCACTCGCGGGCGATCACCACCACGTCGCCCGAAGCGCAGCGTTACTTCGATCAAGGCATACGGTTCCTCTTCGGCTTCAACCATGGCATGGCCGTGCGTTCCTTCGAGGCGGCCGTGGCCTTTGATCCGGAGTGTGCGATGGCCCACTGGGGCGTCGCCGTTGCCAACGGTCCGCACATCAACTTCCCCCTCGTGCCTCCCCCGCAGGCCGAGAAAGCCTGGAAGCATCTCACGCTCGCCCGCCAGTTCGCGTCGCGTGGCACGCCCGCGGAGCAAGGTCTGATCGCGGCACTCGGTCATCGTTACGCCTCCCCCCAGCCGGAAGACCGGCGTCCGCTCGACGAGGCCTATGCCGAGGCGATGCGCAAGCTGTGGTGGCAGTTCCCCAAGGACGACGACATCGGCGCGTTCTTCGCCGAGTCGCTGATGAACCTCCGGCCCTGGGACCAGTGGACGGCCGAGGGCGTGGCGCAACCCGGCACCGAGGAGGTCATCAAGGTCCTCGACACCGTGCTGGCGCTCAACGGCGACCATCCGTTCGCCAACCATCTCTACATCCACGCCGTCGAAGCCTCGCCTAATCCCGAGAGGGCCCTCGCCGCCGCGGACCGCCTGCGCGCCCTGCAACCGGGCCTGGCGCACAACGTCCACATGCCCTCGCACATCGACATCCGCGTCGGCGACTGGCACAAGGCGGTCGTCTCCAACCTCAAGGCCATCGAAGCCGATCAGACGTACCGCAAGGTCGTCGGCCCCCCGCGCGACATGGTGGTGGTCTATGCGGCACACAACCGTCATATGCTGGCCTACGCCGCGATGATGACCGGCCAGCGGAAGCTTTCATTGAAACACATCCGCGCGATGGTGGCCGAGATGCCTGCCGAGTTCATGAAGGACTGGGCGATCGCAGTCGAGGGCTTCGCGGCGATGCCTTTCGAAGTGCTCGTGCGTTTCGGCATGTGGGACGAGATTCTCGCCGAACCGGACAACTATCCCGATTACATGCCGTTCACCAAGGCCCTGCGCCACGGAGCCCGGGCGATCGCCTACGCGGCCAAAGGCGACGTGAAGTCGGCGCGTCAGGAGCAGGTTCGCTACGTCGAGATGGCTGCGAAGATTCCTGCCGAGGCCACGATGGGCAATAATCCCCTCTCCAGTATCATTGCGGTGGCGACACCCATGATCGAAGGCGAGATTCTCGTGCGCGAGGGCAGGCTCGACGACGGCTTCGCCGCCCTGCGGGAGTCGATCGCCGCGGAGGATCTGCTCCGCTACGATGAGCCTCCCGGCTGGATCCTGCCGGTGCGCCACGCCCTCGGCGCGAACCTCATGGCGCACGGACGCTATGCCGAGGCCGAGGCGGTTTACCGCGAGGACCTGAAGCGCCTGCCGAACAACGGCTGGTCGCTGCTCGGTCTCTCGGAAGCGCTGGCCAAGCAGGAAAACGAACGTGAGGCCGGCAGCGTGCTTGCGCGCTTCGCGACGGTCTGGCGCGACGCGGATGTGAAGATCACGAGCTCCTGCTTTTGTCAGCCGGGCGCAGAGTGACAGGCGGAAGGCGTTGTTCCACCCGGAGGCACGCTTGGAAGGTAGGAGCGGCTTTATGCTGCGATTGCAGGCGGACGGCCTGCAATCGCGGGGTAAACCCGCTCCTACAATGGGCGGCGTAATTTAACCGCAGGAGGACACGGACCGGGTCGAGGGTCGGACAGGGCTCCGCTCGCTCCGTGACCTCCTGCGCGTAACGGCTTCGCCGATTTGGCGAGCGCTTAGCGGGCCTCGATCAGGGCAATCCAGGACCCCTCGGCCGGAGGCGTGAGGCGGGCCCAGCTTCCGCCACGTACGGTGGCAGCGGTTTTCCATTCGGCCTGTGCGAGGTCGAGCCAGCGCACGTCGCAGGTGGACGGGAAATCCGCGAGGTCGGCCTCGACGCTGCCTCCATTGGTAAAGTACACGACGAGCGCGCGCCCGGCCTGCGCGGTTGAAAAGGCCTCGTTCGGCTCGCGATCGCGCAAGCGTTCGAGCGCCGGTTGGAGATTCCAGAACGGCACGCGTTGTTCGACGAGCCGGGCGGAACGGATCGATGCCTCGGCCTTTGGCGAGAAACCGAGGCCGGACGGCGGACGGTGGAAACGCGCGGAGGCGACGCCGCCGAGCACGGAGCGCCACCAGCGTTCGAGTCCGACGGTGTCGGTGCTGCCGTGCGTGCCGCCTTCGGCGCCGTAGGTCTTCACCGTATTCACGGGCCGCGGCCGCTCCGCGAGGTAGGCGTGGACCCACTGCAGATTATTCCAGTGCTCGTCGCCGACCTTGTGATTGTTCTGGGACACGTCGACGAACGTGTAACGTTCCGGATGGTCGAAGGTGCGTTTGTGCTGGTCGGACTTGAGGTCGTGCGCATCCCACATCTCGGTGAGGTTGACCGGGGTGCCGGATTCCCGGGCGAGCGTCTGCACGTACTCCGCCCAGTACACCGACCAGGCATTCTCGCCGCTGGTCTCGTTATCCATGCAGTACAGCACGTGCGGGTAGGCGAGAGTGCGGCGGAGGACCTCGTCGACGAAACGCTGTTGGTAAGGCAGGACGACCGTGTTGTTGCGCTGCTTCGGGGTGGTGAAGAAGAACGGCTGTTGATTGCGTCCGGGATGGTCGGGGTACTCCGCGACGAACCCGGACTCTTCATAGGTGTAATTGACGTTGTTCTTCGGGTTGTAAGGGCTGGGCGTCCAATGGGTGCGCGCATGGTCGAAGCGATCCCAGATTTCGATTTGCACGATGATGCCGAGCTCGTGCGTCCAGCGCAGGAGGTTGTCGAACCGCTGCCAGTATTCGGGATTCCACTGCTTCAAATCGTAACGACCGTCGGGAAGCTGCTTGTACGGGTAGACCTCGTAATCGCGTTCCCGGCGGTCGCTCATCGTGTTGCGAATGTAGTTCGCGCCGGCGGCGGCCATCGCCCGGAGGTGCGCCTCGAGATCGGGAATCTGGAAGAGATTGTCATCCTTGCTGCCTCCGAGCAGGAAGACCGGCTTGCCTTGATACTGCCAGAACCGGGGGTCTTGCTCCCACGGCTTTATCCGCCCGTCGGAGGCGGAGGCCACCGATCCGGCGATCATGATGAGGGAGGCGAGCAGGAGAGGGGTTCGCTTCATTTTAGGGGAGACGCGGGCGGGATAAGCGCGGTGGTTGCGGGGCGTTTGCGACCGACGAAGAAGGCGCCGGTGGCGGGATCCTGGGCCATTGCGAGGGCAGTCCCGGCGAGCATGTGTTCCAGCGCCTCGCGAGCCGAGAATTTTCCGACGACGGCATGCGTGCGTTCGCCTCGCATATTCTCCTCGAGAGACGACGTCAGGCGGCGGACGGGGGATTGGAGTTCGCGCTGCGCCGCCGAGGCCCGTGCGCGTTCGCCTGCGTGAAGTCGGGGCTTTACGTCGCCTGCGAATATGGCAATCGAGATGCAATTAATTCGTCAATGCCCCCTTCGCTCACCGAGGCTCAGGCCTTCCTCATCCTGAACGCCTTGCCCAACATCGGGCCGATCACGCTCAACCGGCTTCTGGCGGAGCTCGGGGGCGATCCGCGGACCGTGCTCGCTGCCGAGGCGAAGCGGCTGGAGTCGGTCAAGGGGGTCGGGCGGGCGATCAGCACGACGGTCTGCGGCTGGCGGGAGCATTTTGATCTCGAGCGGGAAGAGCGCCGGATGGAGCAGGCGCGGGCGGCCTTCGTGACGAATCGCGATCCGGGTTATCCGCGCCTTCTTCGGGAGATCCCGGATCCGCCGATCGGGCTTTATCGAAAAGGTGGTTACGCCTTCGAGGCACCCTGCGTTGCAATGGTCGGGAGCCGGCGCACGACGTTGTATGGTCAGGCCGTGGCGGGAAAGCTAGCGGCGGGGCTTGCACGCCTCGGCTTCTGCGTGGTCAGCGGGCTCGCACGTGGCATCGACACGGCGGCGCATGAAGGCGCGCTGTCCGCCGGCGGGAGGACCGCGGCCGTCCTGGGCACGGGCATCGACCTGATCTATCCGCCGGAGAACCTCGACCTGTACCGGCGGATCGAGGAGCACGGCGCGATCCTCTCGGAGTTTCCCTTCGGGCGCCGGGCGGACCGGCAGTCGTTCGCGATGCGCAACCGGATTGTCGCGGGTATCTGTGAAGCGGTCATCGTGGTGGAGACGGATGTCAGCGGCGGGTCGATGATCACCGCGCGCTTTGCCGGGGAGCAGGGGCGGCTGCTTTTCGCCGTCCCCGGGCGGATCGACCAGCCGTCGAGCGCCGGCTGCCATCAGTTGATCCGCGACGGAGCGATCCTCCTGACCAGTGTGGACGACCTGCTCTCCGAGCTGAACTACCTCGACGGCCTGCGTCCGGCTCCGGTGGCCGCCGCGCCGTCAGGTGACGTGCGAAGTTCCGACACCGGGCTTACCCCGGATGAGCGCGCGATGCTGGCGCCCTTCGCCGGCGGGGCGATGCTTTCGATCGACGAGCTCGCGGCGCACACGGGGCGGAGCACGGCGGAGGTGTCCGCCACAATGATGATGCTCGAGATCAGCCGGCGGGTGGTGAAGCGTGTGGACGGACGGTTCGAGGCCCGCGGTTGAGCGGCGTGGGGCCGGTCAACCTGGCGGCCAGGTCATCTGGCGGCGGGCGAGAAGGTGGACGTGCAGGTGCGGCACGCTTTCGCAGGCGTCGGGCCCATGGTTGACGACAAGACGAAAGCCGCGCGCGAGGCCGAGCTTGCGCGCAAGGGTGCCGGCAGTGAGCAGCAGGTGGCCGAGCACGGCCTGGTCGGCGGCCTCCGCGTCGCCGACGCGCGGTATTGGTTTCTTGGGTACAATCAGCAGGTGTACCGGCGCCTGGGGCTGGATGTCGTGGAGGGCGATGCAGAGGTCATCCTCGTGCTCGATTTTCGCCGGGATCTCCCGGTCGATGATTTTTTGGAAGAGCGTCTTGGACATGGCGGTGAGGCCTTCACGAAACACACGAAAGCCACGAAAGGCCAAGCCTTGAGCTCGGGTGGCGTCCTCCGGGTTTCCCCGGACGTCTCACAAAAACAGCAGATGAAGTTTTGCGCTGCGCGCGGTTCGGGCGGCGGCGAGGTCTTGGATGAAGGCGAGGGCTTCGGCGTAGTCGCGCTTGCGTTTCGCCGTCGCGCGGTGGCCGGGAGGGAGCAAGGCGGGGCGAAGGTTTGTGATGAGCAACGTCGATTCCCGGTAGCGGGCGAGGTGCTTCAGGCCGGTCATGACCTCGGCGCGAGTGAAGAGCGGCGTGGCGGACGCGAGGGTGAGGGAGGCGTCCCAATGATAAAAACCGTGGCGCGGCAGGTGGGTGAACAGCTTGGCCAGCAGGTCGGCCGCGGCCGCGTTGAAGGCGGCGTCGTATTTGGTGGCGAAGTCGGGATGTTCGCGGGTCTGGACCTCGAGTTCTGCGAGGCTGAAGGCGATGGCCTCCTTGATCTGGCGCGCGAGGTGGAGATCGTGGCCGGTGACGTGGGCGAAAAGGCCGTCGATGAGATGGAGGCGGCGCAGGTCGTCGCGCGACGTCATTGCTTCGGTTTGTCGAGCGCGTTGATCTCGTTCATGAACTCAGCGACGTCGCGGAATTGCTTGTAGATGCTCGCGAAACGGACGTAGGCGACCTGATCGATGCGGCGGAGGCGTTCCATGACGGCGTCGCCGATGGCGCGGGACGGGATCTCGCTTTCGTACTGGGCCTCGAGGATGTCGATGACGTCCTCCACGAGCATGGAGATCTGTTCCGCGTCGACAGGCCGCTTGTGGCAGGCGGCGCGGACGGCGCGGATGAGTTTCTCGCGGTCGAAGTCCTCGCGACGACCGTCGCGTTTGATCACGACGATACCTTCGCGGACGAGCAGTTCGGTCGTGCTGAAGCGATGGCTGCATTCGAGGCACTCGCGACGGCGGCGGATCGTGCTTCCCTCCCGGCTGATGCGGGAGTCGATGACCTTGTCCTCGATGGAGGTGCACTTGGGGCAGCGCATGGGAGGATGGGTTTAGTTCAGCGAACGAAAGTTCCGCAGCATCTGGAGGCCTTTTTCGGTGGCGATGGATTCCGGGTGAAATTGCACACCCCAGATGGGGAGGGTCTTGTGACGCAGGCCCATGATCTCGCCCTCGGCCGTCTCCGCGGTGATCTCGAGGCAGTCGGGCAACGAGGCGCGTTCGACGAGCAGGGAGTGATAGCGGGTGGCGGCGAAACCCTGCGGCATGCCTTGGAAGAGGTCGGTGTTGCGATGGAGGATCGGCGACGTCTTGCCGTGCATGAGACGGCTGGCGCGAACGACCTTGCCGCCGAAGAGCTGGCCGATCGACTGGTGGCCGAGGCAGACGCCGAAGATCGGCTTATTTCCGGCAAAGGCAGCGATCATCTCGAGCGAGACGCCCGCCTCGGAGGGGGAGCAGGGCCCGGGCGAGATCATCACCCGCTCGGGATTCAGCGCGAGGGCCTCTTCGGGGGTGATCTCGTTGTTGCGGAAAACGCGCTGCGAGACGCCCAGCTCGCCGAAATACTGGACGAGGTTGAA
>CAYOSX010000014.1:9031-32380 GCA_964406745.1 uncultured Opitutus sp. | reverse complement strand
GGCTTTACGCCGCGATGGGCACCGTTCGCAATCAATCGCGGCGTAAAGCCGCTCCTACAACTCAGCCAACGCGGCCTCAGGTCACCGACGGATAGCTGCCCAGCCACTTCACCATCGGGCAGAACTTTCGCAGCTGCCCAATTGCCTCGCGCATCGCGGCATCGTCGTAGTGGCCGGTGACGTCGAGGAAGAAGTAGTAGTCCCACGGACGCTTCTTGCTGGGACGCGATTCGATCTTCGAAAGATTGATGCCGCGTTCCGCGAGCGGCATGAGCATGCGCAGCAGGGAGCCTGAATGGGACGCGGCTTCGTCGCCGAGCGATACGATGAGGCTCGTCATGTCGCGACCGCCACCGACGGCGCCCGAGGGTTTCTTGCCGAGAACGAAGAAGCGCGTGGTGTTGTCCGCCTTGTCCTGGATGTTCTTCGCAACGATCGGCACTCCGTAGAACTGGGCCGACAACTCACTCGAAACGGCGGCCACGCCCGGCGTGTCGCGCGCAATCTGCACCGCCCGTGCCGTGCTGGAGGCGTCGATCAACTGCGCATGCGGCAGGTGCCGCGAGAGCCAGTTGCGGCACTGCGCGAGCGCCTGATCCTTCGAATACACCTTCTCGATCTTCTCGAGAGGCGACGTCGAGATCAGCGCATGGGTGATCTCCAGATAAATCTGCGCCACGATCTTGAGCTCGCTCTCGACGAAACTATCGAGCGTCTCGCGCACACTCCCCTCGGTGGAATTCTCGATCGGGATCACCGCGTAATCCGCCTCCCCTTTCTCCACCGCCGTGAAGATATCCGCAATCGTCGCCATTGCGTGATAATCCACGCTCGCGCCAAATTTCTTCATCGCGGCCGCGTGCGTGTTCGTCGCCTCGGGGCCGAGGTAGGCGATCATCAGCGGCTTCTCCAGGGCGATGGCCGCGGACATGATCTCGCGATAAATCGCCTGCAGGGCCTCGTTCTTGATCGGGCCGTTGTTCAGCGACGCCACCTTGCGCAGGACGGCATCCTCGCGCTCCGGCACATAGATCTGGCCGCCTGTGCTGCGCTTGAGCTTCCCGATCTCCGCGGCGAGGGCGAGGCGTTGGTTGAGCAGGTCGACGATCTGCCGGTCGAGCTGGTCGATCTGATCGCGAATGGGGCCGAGGTTGTCCATGCCGTTCACGAGGTCGTCTTCGACTGGTCCGCCTCCGCCTCGGCCGCAACCGCCTCCGGTGCCTCCGAAGCCGCCTCCGGCAGGTCCTGCACCAGGGCGCCGTGATCCGTGACCACGGCCGTCTCGAGCGGCAGGTCCTCCTGGGGAAGGCCCATGTCGGCGTCGCCGGGCTTCGTCGGGTTCATCGCGTTCTTCAGCCATTCGTCGATCTGACGCGGAGAAAGCACGTCGGACGCGGGCAACTCGACCAGCGACTTCACGCCGACGAACTCGAGAAACTTGTCCGTAGTGCCGAACTGCAAGGGCCGGCCAGGCAGGTCCGCGCGTCCCGTGATGTAAATGAGCTCGCGCTCGAGCAGCTTGTTCACACCGGCCTCGGCGGAGACGCCGCGAATAGCCTCAATCTCCGAGCGCGTCACGGGCTGGCGATAGGCAATGATGGCCAGCGTCTCGAGCGCCGACTGCGAGAGTTTCACGGGCGGCGGCTCGTTGCGCAGAATCCGGACCCAGCGAGCGAAACGCGGATGAGTGACGAGGCGGTAGCCTTGCGCGCCTTCGATCAGGAGATAGATATCGTTGGCCTCGCGCAGGGCGATCGCGAGGGCATCCATCGCCTCGCGGATCTGCGCCGCGGTGATGAGCGAGGGAACATCGCGATAGAGATCTGCGTCCCGCTCGGCCTCGGTCTCGACGGGCACCTCCGCAGGGGCCTCGCCTTCCCCGGAGGTGGATTCGCCGGGGGCGGCGCCTTCGCCGTCAGTGTTGGCCTCACCGTCCGCGGGTGATTCCTCGGATTTCGCCTCACCCTCCGCCTCGGCCGCCAGCGGCAGGGCCGTGGGTTGATCATGAAAACGGGCGAACGCCGCTTGGATGTCCTTGATGGAAAGCGGCTGGCTCGACGAGAAGAGCAGCGCCTTGAGAACCTGTTGCAGATTGAAAGCCATGCGGGCGAAAGACCCCGAGTGATGCAACCGCCCGCAGGCGAAGCAACCTTGAAAACGCCGCTTGCCCGGCGTGCAGGCGTTTGGTCTGCTGCCGGCGATTTTCCCATGAGCAAATCCCAGCCCGCCGACTCCTTGCGTCCCCACTCCTCCGTCGTCGTCGACGGCAACGACCGCGCCCCCGCCCGCTCAATGCTGCGCGCCGTCGGCTTCACCGATGAGGATTTCCGCAAGCCCCAGATCGCCGTCGCCTCCGCGGCGAGCGACATGACCCCGTGCAACGTCCACCTCGGCGAGCTTAGCGAACACGCGCGCAAGGGTGTCGCCGACGCCGGCGGCAAGCCTGTCTATTTCAACACGATCACGGTCACGGACGGCATCAGCATGGGCACGCAGGGCATGCGCTACAGCCTCGTTTCCCGCGATGTCATCGCCGACTCCATCGAAACGGCCGTAGCCGCGGAGGGGTTTGACGGCCTGATCGCGATCGGTGGATGCGACAAGAACATGCCCGGCGCCATGATCGCGATCGCCCGCCTCAACCGGCCCGCGGTCTTCATCTACGGCGGCACGATCCTTCCCGGTTTCCTCCCGGGCGACTGCGACCACAAGAAGCCCCTCGATATCGTCTCCGTTTTCGAAGCCGTCGGCAAACACGCCAAGGGCGATCTCGACGACGCCGGCCTCAAGGAAGTCGAACAGGCCGCCATCCCCGGCCCCGGCTCCTGCGGGGGCATGTACACGGCCAACACGATGGCCAGCGCCATCGAGGCCCTCGGCATGAGCCTGCCCAACAGCAGCGCCCAGCTCGCCGTAGGCGAGGCCAAGCGCGACGACTGCCGCCGCGCTGGCGCCGCCGTCATGGGCATGCTGAAACGCGGCCTCCTCCCCCGCGATATCATGACGCGGAAAGCCTTCGAGAACGCCATCACGACCTGCCTCGCGCTCGGTGGCTCGACCAACCTCATCCTTCACCTGCTCGCCATCGCCCACTCCGCCGGGGTGCCGCTCAGCCTCGACGATTTCAAGACCATCGGCGAACGCATCCCGCTGCTCGCCGACGTAAAGCCGTTCGGCAAGTACAACATGAGCCACCTCATCCGCATCGGCGGCATCCGCCCGTTGATGAAGATGCTGCTCGACCGCGGCCTGCTCCATGGCGACTGCCTCACCGTCACCGGCGAGACCATCGCCGAGTCCCTGAAAGACGTGCAGCCGTACCCCTCGTATCCAGACGACCAGGACATCATCCGCCCGTGGGACCAGCCGATCAAGAAGGAGACCCACCTCCGCGTGCTCCGCGGCAACCTCGCCCCCGAGGGCGCCGTCGGCAAGATCACCGGCAAGGAGGGTCTCTATTTCAAGGGAACCGCGAAGGTCTACGAGGGCGAGGAGGACGCCTTGAAGGGCATTCTGCGCGGCGATGTCGTCAAGGGCGACGTCGTCGTCATTCGCAACGAAGGCCCCGTCGGCGGCCCGGGCATGCGCGAGATGCTTTCTCCCACCAGCGCGGTGGCCGGGCGCGGCCTGATCAAGGACGTCGCCCTCATCACCGATGGACGTTTCTCCGGCGGCAGCCACGGCTTCGACGTCGGTCACATCACGCCCGAGGCCGCCAAGGGCGGCCCGATCGGCATCGTGCGCACCGGCGATCTCATCGAAATCGATGCGATCAAGAACACGATCAGCCTGCTTATTCCCGACGCCGAGTACTCCGCCCGCATGGCCGCCTATACGCCGCCACCGCCGAAGGAAACCCGCGGCGTGCTCGCCAAGTACGCCAAGCTCGTCGCCACCGCCTCCGAGGGCGCGGTGACCGACAAGTACCTGTAAGCCGCGCCACGGCGAACGCACTGCACAGTGACTGGAAGGAGCGGCGACACTCTTGTCGCCGAACCCGAAGTAGGACGGCCGACGTGTGCCGTCCGGCAGCCGATCCGACGGACAGGAGTGTCCGTCCTCCCAGGGTTTCCGCAACGATCTCTCCGTCCTGGGACGACGGACACTCTTGTCCGTCTTCTGCGCCTTTTGGCCAAGCTGGCCAAGCCAGGGCTACCCTACCAAGGCGGCCGCCCCTCCGTCACCCCGGGCCAGTCATCCGTGCGGAATGGTCCTGCCGGCAAACCGGCGCCGTTGAACAGGGTCGCCTGCGGGTTGGCCTGCCAGGCGTACCGGACCGCCACGGGCTCCGGCACCTCGGGCGATGACACGACGACGGTCCCGCCTTCGATCCGTGCCCGTGCCCAGACCCAGCGCCGGTCGGCGCCCGCGATGGCAAATTCTCCGGGCGCATCCCCGTGCGCCACAAGGCCGCCATTCGTATGGTCGAAATGGATACGAATCGCCCCACCCTCGCGCCTCATCGAGCGATACACAGGCCCGTGCGCCACGACTTCCTTCCCGTAGTGGCCGGCGAGCGCCAGCAACGCCAGCCGCTCCCCGACCGGACGCTTGTTCCGGGGGTGGATGTCGTTGGCGTCTCCCGTATCGATCGTGATGGCGAGGCCGGTGTTCGCCACCGTCTTCGCCGTCATCGCCTGCGCCTCGCGCAACTCCGCCCAATCATCCGTCCCGGGGTTCGTCTTGCGCTGCTGGAACGCCGGCAGGCTCACGAGGTAGAAGGGAAAGTCGCCCTGTCCAAACACGCGGCGCCAGTCCGCGATCAACGCCGGCATGAGGCTCCGGTACTGATGGGCGCGGCTCGCGTTGGCCTCCCCTTGATACCAGAGCACACCGGCCAGGGCCAGCGGTGCGACCGGCGCGATCATGCCGTTGTAGAGCACGGCCGGCATCGTCGGATAATTCTCAAACCCGAGCGGCAGCGGGAACGGCGGCGCGGCCTTCACGCTCAGGCGGGCCTTCCACTCCCCGTCGAGCGGGATCACGGTGCCGTCACCCAGGGTAAGGTTGATCTGCTCAGGCGGACTCTCGAAAGCGCCGCGGGACTTCAACTTGAACACACGCAACGCGAGCTGGTTGCTCCCCGCCTTCAGCGCGTCGGCGGGCACCCGGTAACGCCGGGGATTCTCAACCCAGGAGCTTGCGCCGATCCATCGTCCGTTGAGATGCGCCGTATCCATCTTCTCCACCACGCCGAGCGAGAGCGTAGCGTCACCCGGGGGCAACGGATCCGGCAGGACCACCTCGCGGCGGAACCACACCACCGCGGGCACCTCCGCGAGGCCGAGCTCGGCAAAGCCATTCATCAACGGCACGCGCCGCCAGTCGCTGTCGTCGAGTTCGGGCGTGGACCAAGGCGTGCCCCGGATGCCGGCGTCATGCTCGTCGTACCAATGCATGATGTAGTTGCCATACGGCTCGACACCCGCCGCGCGCAACCGCGCGATCTCCGCCATGGGGCGGTCAAAATCGCCGCGCGCCGCCAGCGTTTCAGGGCGCATCCATGACTCGGCCGGCGTTCCACCCAGACAGTCCTCGATTAAGCCAATGGACACGCCCGTTTCGGCGTGCACTTTGCGCGCAAAATAAAACGCCGCCGAAAACCCGCCGTCTTCGGAAACGCTCTTCGGGGTGCACACCTGCCAGGCTCCCTCTACGGTGTCGGCCGGTGCGTAGGCCGATTTCGGGGTCACGGCGAAGAGCCGGATGCCAGGAAGGTCGGCCGTCGCAATCGCCGCTTCGGCCTCGTCGGTCGCCGGCAGCCCCCAACGCATGTTGGACTGCCCGCCGCAAAGCCACACGTCGCCTACGATCACGTTGCGCAAGACGACCCGCTGCGGACCGGACACGACCACCTCGCAGGTTTCCCCCACGCCAGGCGGATCAACCTGCACCTGCCACCGGCCATCGCTCGCCGCCGTCGCTTCGCCGACCCGGCCGGCAATTTCGACACGGACGCGCTCGCCGGGCTGCGTCCAGCCCCAGAAGGTATTCGGCTTCCCTCGTTGCAGCACCATGTGGTCGCCGAAGATCGGACTGAGGAACGGGCGTTGCTCCGCCGCCCGGGTCACGAGCGCCGCCAGCCAGATCGCCAGAGTCAGGAAAACGAAACGAAGCGCAGCATGCATGGGGTAAGCATAAAGAGTGTGCATGCCGTCCGGGGTCATCAACAACCGGCGGGTTAGTCTAACGCTAGGATGAAGAACGTACAAGACGGTCTCGTTTCATACCCTCCGCGGCCTCAGCGGCCTCCTGTAAAATGCTGTCTGAACAGGCCCTGTAATTGCGTCACGGCAGGAGTTCCTCCTTGAACGCCGCCGGGCCGCCCCGCCAAGCTGCCGGCGATGTCGCAGTCATTCGCGCGAATCGTCTTTGGGCTCACGGCGCTCTTCTTCGCGGCCTTCTTCTTCTGGCCGATTCTCCAGATCCTGAAGGGAGGCTTCATCGACGCCGACGGCGATCTGACATTCAGCTACCTGACGGCCCTTCTCGCCGACCCCGTTTACCTCAATGGCCTGCGCACGTCGTTCCTGCTCGCCTGCACGACGACCTCCATCGCCCTGCTGATCGCCCTGCCCCTGGCCTTCATCTCCGACCGCTATCTCTTTCCCGGGAAGGCCCTGCTCAGTTCGCTGGTGCTGATCCCGATGATCCTTCCTCCGTTCGTCGGCGCGATCGGCATCAAGCAGATCCTCGGTCAATACGGAGCGCTCAACGCCCTGCTGATCGAGCTCGGCCTCCGGCCCGAGGGCTGGACGTACGATTGGTTCGCGGCGAACCAGTTTCTCGGGGTCGCCATCGTCAACGCGCTCTCCCTCTATCCGATCATTTACCTCAACGCCGTCGCCGCCCTCGCCAACATCGATCCGGCGATGGAGGAGGCGGCGGAGAATCTCGGCTGCACGGGCCTGCGTCGTTTCTTCAAGATCACGCTGCCGTTGATGAAACCAGGGCTCTTCGCCGGCGGCACGATCGTCTTCATCTGGGCGTTCACCGAACTCGGCGTGCCGCTGATCTTCGACTACCCGCACGTGATGTCGGTGCAGATTTTCTACGGGCTGAAGGATATCGGTGGAAACCCGTTCCCGTACACGCTCGTCGCGGTGATGCTCTTCAGCACGGTGCTGCTCTACGCCCTGGGCAAGGGCCTCTTCGGGCGCCAGGCCTACGCGATGATGGCCAAGGCCACGACGTCCGGCGGGGCGCGTGCGCTGCCCCGCTGGAAACACCTCGCCTGCACGACCGCTTTCGCGGGCGTGACGTTCATCGCCGTCCTGCCTCACATCGGCGTCGTGCTCGTGGCGTTCTCAACCGATTGGTACAATTCGGTTCTGCCCAACAGCTACACCCTCGATAACTTCCGGCACGCCCTCGGCAACGACCTCACCGTCCCGGCAATCGCGAACAGCCTGAAGTTCGCCAGCATCTCGACGATCATCGATCTCTTCCTCGGCATCGCCATTGCCTACGTCATCGTGCGGTCCCGCCTCCCCGGCCGGCAGGTGCTCGACTTCCTCGCGATGCTGCCGCTCGCCGTTCCGGGCATCGTGCTGGCCTTCGGTTATCTGGCCATGAGCCAGGAGGGGAAGTTCTTCTCGTTCATCAACCCGGTCGAGAATCCCACCGTCCTGCTCATCATCGCGTATTCGGTCCGTCGCCTGCCCTACGTCGTCCGTTCGGCCGTGGCGGGTTTCCAGCAGACGAGCGAAACCCTCGAGGAGGCGGCGCAAAACCTCGGCTGCCCGCCGCTCAAGGCGACGATCAAGATCACGCTTCCCCTCATCGCGGCCAACCTCATCGCCGGGGGCCTGCTGGCCTTCGCCTTTGCGATGCTCGAGGTGTCCGACTCGCTCATCCTCGCGCAGAAGCAGGCGTATTATCCGATCACCAAGGCTATTCTCGAACTCTTCCAACTGCTCGGCGACGGGAAGTTCATCGCCAGCGCCCTCGGCGTCTGGGCGATGGTCTTCCTCGGTATTACCATCGTCGGCATGGGCCTCCTCCTCGGCAAGAAGCTCGGGGCGATCTTCCGGGTGTGAGGACCCTGCGCATGGTGAGGTCGAGGGGTGGCAACGAACCGGACGGACAGGAGTGTCCGTCCTCCCAGGGATGAGCTGGCTCGTTCTTGTGTCGCTCGTCTGGGCGTTTTCGTTTGGGCTGATCAAGGGCCGGCTCGCCGGGCTTGATCCGACGGCGGTCGCGGTCGTCCGCCTGGCGCTGGCCGCCGTGGTCTTTGTCCCCTTCCTCCGACTGAAGGCGCTTCCGGCGCGGCTGACGCTCACCTATGCGGCCATCGGTGCCGTCCAGTTCGGAGGCATGTACGTGCTCTACTTGCGGGCGTTTGCGCATCTGCAGGCCTCCGAGGTCGCACTGTTCACGATCTTCACGCCGGTCTACCTCGCGCTCCTCGATGCTGCGATCGAACGTCGCTGGCACCTGCGTCACCTCGCGGCCGCGGTGCTCTCGGTCCTCGGCGCCGGCGTCGTGATCTGGAATGCCGCGCCCGGCTCCGGCGTGACGACGGGCTTCCTGCTCGTGCAAGGGTCCAACCTCTGCTTCGCCGCCGGCCAGCTCGCCTACAAGCGAGCGCGCGCCGCGTATCCAGCGGGTCGTGACCACGCCCACTTCGCCTTGCTCTACCTCGGCGCGCTCGCGGCCACGGCGGCGTTCTCCGCCTTCGACACCGACTGGACCGCGTTCACGCCCGACGCCGGACAATGGCTCGTGCTCGCCTACCTCGGCGTGCTGGCCTCAGGCCTGTGTTTCTTCTGGTGGAACCTCGGCGCCACTCGGGTGAACACCGGCACGCTCGCCGTGTTCAACAATGCCAAGGTACCGCTGGGCGTGGCGTGCTCCCTCCTCTTCTTCGGAGAGAGCACCGACCTCGTGCGGCTGACTGCCAGCCTGGTGCTGCTCGTAGCCGCCGTCTGGCTGGCGGAGGTGTAGCAGCGCCCGTGTCGGGCGCTCTCCGGGTAATGTGTAGAGGCGGCTGTCTCAGCCGCTCCGGGCATGGTGCCTGGGGACAGGCACCGCTACACCCGCGCGGCCGGCACGACCGCGGCTACACTAGAACCGCCAGCCCAACGTGAGCTCCGCGGTGATGGGCAGTTCGGCGTTGATGGAGCCGTTGCCATAACCGGGATTCGGCGCGCTCCAGTTTTCCTCGTCCGTCACATTGCGGATGGCGAGGCGGGCGTTCCATTTCGCGGCCTGGTAGGCAAAGGTCACGTCGATCGAGTGCTGCCACGGGATCTTGTTGGCGGTCAGCTGAATCGGCGAACCGAGCGCGTTGCCCGCACCTTCCTGGCTGGTGACAATCGAGCCCGTGACGACTGCGCCGAGCGAGACGCTGAAGCCGTTGTCCCATTTATAATTCACGAGGAAGTTGACCAGGTGCTCCGGCACGCCGGGCTGGGTGAACTCCTCCGAGATCGACGGAAAGTCCGGCGTGATCGGCGCGGCGACGCCGCTGAGGCGCTGGTCGTACGTCACGGAATCCGCAAGGAAGCCGGTGTAGCGCTGCACCGAGTCAAACAGGCTGTACGCGAGCGTCGCGAAGACGCGCTTGTTGGGCTGGTAGTTGAGTTCGATCTCGAACCCCTTCGACTTGATGTAGCGATCGCGCGCGTTCGCCGCCGAGTCGCCCGTCGTCCAGTCCTGCTTCTGCTCGTAGAGCGCCGCGCCGACGAAGAGCTTGCCGTCCACAAAGCTTCCCTTGAGGCCGAGTTCGTTGAGGGTGTTCTCCTGGTCGAACTGGAATTCGTGAAACCGGTTCGTGTCCACGACGTAACTCGAGTCCATGAACGGATACCCGCCGCCCAGCCCGGCATAGGCCGACGTCGCGTAGGAGTACGTGTAGTAGGCCGAGACGCGTTCGTTGAACTTGTAGATCGCGCTGAAGTTGTAGCTCGGCATCTCGACCGAAATCTCGTCGCTCACCGGCGCGAAACCGGCCGGCGGGAGCGGGTCCGTGTTCTCGACCTTGAGAAAATCCACGCGTCCGCCCACCAGCGCGCTGAAATGGTCGTTGAAGACGATGTCGTGCTGATAGAACGGCGAGATCTGCGTAAGCCGCGAGTCGTTGGTGCTGCCGTTGCCATTGTAGATCCCGCCGGTGGCCGGATCGAACCCGTACGACGCACCGGGCGAACCGTAACGCCCGGGCAGCACGCCTCGGGGCCCCTCGCCCGGAATAAGGACCGAGGCATTGAAGCCACCAAAGGCCGAGGCGGGCACGCGGTTGAGGTCCGGATCGCGGGTGATATCAAAGGAATTGACCGGTTCATGATAAAAATCGTCCGCCGCCCAGACCTTCTGGTAGCGAAGACTCGCACCCACCGCGTATGATTGTTTCAAGGCACCCGTCTCGAAGCTGTTCTGCAGCAGCAGGCGATTCTCAAGGCCGTAGTTGTCGCGATGCACGGAGTTGTAGTAGTACGACGAGAACGTGTCGCGATCGATGTAGTTGAAGAACGTGTTGTTCACGATCTTCGCATCGGAGGGCAGCTTGAAGGTCTGGATCGCCTGGGCGGTCAGGTTCACGCCGTAGCTATCGTCACCAGGCGAAAGCAGACGGCTCCTTCGGTCGATCTTTACGGGCGTTCCGTAAGGAGCGACCGGGTTGCCGAAGCCGCCGACGTTGGCGAGGGAGGCCACGTACTGCGCGTCGGTCAGGGCATCCGGAATGTAGAGCCCCTCGTCGATGAGCTGCTGTGTGACACGATTGATGCCCCAGTTCTCGGTGACATCGGCAACGAAATATTCAGCGTTCACCTCGAGCGTGTAGGTGTCCGTGGGCCGCCACTCGAGTGCGCCGTAGATCGCCTGCGTATTCTTCTTCCCGTCGTAGTAATAGCCGTCCGAAGCCTCGCCCGAATAACTGACGCGATAGGCCAGCTTGTCGGAAAGCGGGCCGCCTACGTCCAGCGACCAGCGGTAGATGTCATACGAACCCACCGTGCCGGAAACGGAGCCGCGAAAGCGATCGAAGTACGGCTTCTTGGCGATGAAGTCGGCGTAACCGCCGGCGTAACTCGTCGCTCCGTAGATCACGTTGGCCGTGCCTTTGACGATGTTGACGGACTCGACGGAGTTGAAATTCACCGGAAGGCCGTTGCCGTTGACCGTGAGACCGCGGCGCATGCCGTTGACAAGCACGTCGGCGGTCTGCCCGCGGATGGACGGATTGGAGGGCAGGCCGAAGTTGGTTTGCGTATAGCTGGAGGCGGTCAGCTTGGAGAAGTCACGCACGTCCTCGATGCCAATCACGTTCATCTGCTCGCGCGAGATGATGGTCACATTGCGCGGCGTCTCGAGAATGCTTCGATCCGTGCCGAACACGGAGCTGAAGGGGCGCGAGGTGGGCAGGACGTTCTGTTCAATGGGAACGTCGCTGACCTCGAACTTCTCCAATTCGACCGCAGTCTCGTTGGAAGCTTCCGTTGGGGTTTGGGCCTGCACGGCCACCGCGGTGCCGAGGAGCAGCAGCGCGCTAGTAAGTTTGTTCATGGGTCGGGTGATGTCGGTTCCCGTAATACATAGCACACGATGTGCCACGCGCCCCTGCCGGACGAACATCCCTAACGCGTCCGCCAAAACCGAGGACCCCACACCGCCGCAGCGGTCAGTCGGAGCTCTGATCGTAGATGAGAGCCAGCTCCAGCATGAGGGACTCCAACTCCCGGTAATAGTCCTCGAGGTAAAGCTTGTCCTTCATCTCGCGTAGCCGGGCGATCTTCTGCTCCACCTCGTCGCGTTTCGCGCGCGCTTCGGCGGAGAGATTCCGTTCCTCCTCTGAGCGGACGAGGTGGAACTGGTGGGCACGGGTGCCGTCCGGCAATGCGCCGTCACGCGCCTTGCGCTGGGCGCGCACGCCGCGGAACCAGTCCGGAGGCGTACCCAGGCCGTCACCGTTGTCGTCAATCAAGGCGTGTTCCGTCGCGAGGCGGCCCTCCGCCTTGTAGAACTCCGTCACCCGATGACTCGCGCTCAGAAAGGCCTCGAGCAGCGACGTCTGCCCGTCCTTGTCGAGATCCGCCTCGGTGTCCGCCAGGGCCTCGGCGAAGTGGCGTCCAAAGCGGGTGTAATTCTGCTCGTGGCCGCTGCGCGTGGCCGTGACCACGACGCGGCCCGGTCCGGCCAGACGCGCCATGAAGGGAGCACTGGCGGAGGCCGTGTTGACGATGGTCAGCGGGCGCTTGAAGGGCTGCAGCTCGAGCGCGAGGGCCAGGGGCGTAAGGTCGGCACCGCGCAGGTTGAACTTGGCCTCCTGTCCGTCGAACGTGCCGTGTCCGATCAACACGAGCCACAGTTCCCCGGGGCCTTCCTTGGGTTCTCCGGCAAGCGTCGCGACAAGGCGGTCGAGATCGTTGCGCTCGCCCGCCTCGCCTTCCAGGCCGATGACGACCTGCCGCGCGTCCGCGTCGGTCCCAATCTTCTTCCAGAGCTCAACCTGTTGCGCAAACTCGGCGGCGTATTGGTCCTCGCCCGGAGCGCCGACCACGACGATCACGGTCGGCTGCTCGGCCACGGCCGGGGCGGGTGCCTCTTCCGCCGGCAGGATCGCGCCTGCCGCGACCAGACCTGCGATCATCCCGAGGCAACGCCACACGTTCAGTTTTTTTCTCACGGCAATCCTTTCCACCGACGGAGGCCCCATTCGGCGAGCAGGCAGGCAAACGCGAAGACCAGCATGACCGGTGTATGCCAGAGGGGATACGACCAGGTTTCCATGACCGGAACGTTGCGCTCGGGAAGTCCTCGAACGAAGGCGTTGAGCCGGTCCGCGTCGACCACTTCGCCGCCGGTCTTCTGGGCGAGGGTCTCCATCAAGGCGTGATTCGGACTCAGCGAGCGGAACTCGTCCGCCGCAAGGTCCACACTCCAGCCGGCTTCGTCGCGTCCCACCTCAGCTCCGACGGCATTGGTGGCCATCACGGTGGCCTTGTAGCCGCCGGTGAGGCGGGGAACGTAGGTCACTTCGTAAAGCCCGGCTTCGTTGGCCGATGGCTCTGCCTGCAGCCGCAAGGGCCCGGCGGCACCCTCGGCCATGACCGGCTCGACCTCGATCGACACCGTGGCGTCGTCGAGCGGAAGAAATTTCTCGTCGCGCACGCGGACCTGCAGGTTCACGGAGCCCACGGCGTCACCCGCCAGCGGTTCGATCGAGAGCTGCACGCGGCCTGGCACATCGGCGACCAGCCAGCGGGCCCATTGGCGCCACGCCTTGTCCATGTCTTCACGGGCCTCCGCGCTGCGCATGCCCCACCGCCAGAAATCCCCGATGGTGAGCGCCGCCGTGCGGCCTCGTCCGAAGCGTTGCACGGTGAGTGCAGGCAGCTCCACGCCCTCGACGTCGCGCGCCGTGGCGATGACGCTCGCGCCGGGCTTCACCGCGCGCACGCGGTTGACCACCTCGAAGGTCGGCAGCGTTTCCAGCCGCGCGCGTTCGTCCGCCTCGTTGTCCCGCAAACGCGCCCACGGCTGAAGCCAGCCTTCGCGTGCCAGATCCCAACGCACGGCGCCGGGCGGCAGGCTGTCCTGCGCACGATCGAGATAGACCGGGAGCATTTCCCCGATGGGCGTCCGGTGATAGTTGCCTTGTTGAAACGATTCCATGCCGCCGAGCATCATGAAGCCGCCTCCGCGCTCGGAGACGAACTTCTGCACGAGCATCGCCTGGTCCGGCGTGAAGAACTCTGCCTCGAGGTCGTCGAGGATGATCGCGTGATAGCCGTAAAGATCCTCGGGCGTGCGCGGAAAGCCGCCCGCCAGCTCGAACTCGTCGCGCGTGTTGAGACGCACGAGCACGGGCTGGTCGTAACGTTCGACTTCCTCCGGCGACTGGCTGCCAAAGCCGCGGAAGAGCGGATTGCTGGTCTCGCCGGCGCGGCCGCGGAAATCGAACTTGGGTTCGCGCTTCGCCACCCGGATCAGGCCGACGAGCTCCACTTCGCGATCCTCCATGACCGCCCGGTTGAGAAACTTGAACTCCCAGTTGGGCCGGCCCGTGACGTAAAGGACGCGGTACGGTCCGCGGCTGCGATTGACTGCCACCACACGCTGGTTGTTGACGAGGGTCGCCTCTTCCTCGACGGCGGCAACCTCGTCGATACCTCCTCCGGCCACGCTGATCCGATAGAACGAAAGGCCCGGCGTCTCCGGCTTCACTTGAAAGCGAAATGCCAGCGTCTCCCCGTCGCGCTGGCCTTGCAACGTCTGCTCCTGCACCACGCGGTCGCCACGATCGATTAGCCGGGCCACCACCGGGCGGCCTCTGTATCCGGTCGCGGATACGTCCGCCTGGATGGACACGGGCGCGTCCTCAAAGGCGCTCTGGCTGACCTGCACTTGTTGCACGGAAAGGTCGCGGGCGGGACCGCGCCGCCCCATCACCACGGGATAAACGGGCGGCAGTCCGGCGAGGTCCGGCAACGGATCGCGAAGATCGGTGGCGTTGCCGTCGGTGAGCAGGAGCACGCCTGCCACGGGGCGGCCCTGAAAGCGGGCGGCCGCCGACTCGAGCGCGCTGCCGAGCGCGGTCGTCGTTCCATTGAAATCCAGTTCGGCAAAGTCCTTCGTCGGCTGCAGACGCCGGTCGAACACGTAGCGACGCAGGTCAAACGTGTCGGCAAGCGTGGCCTGCCAGTCCGTTCGCGCCGGGTCGACCAGTGCACGCAAATCGTCGCCGCGGGTGAGGCCGGCGCCGCTGTCCTTGACCTGCATGCCCTGGCTGTTGTCCGCCAGGACGAGGAAAAGATTCGCCCCCGGACGCGCCCGTTGGCCCGTCCACATCGGCTCGAGCAGACAGAGCGCCAGCGCGGCGATGCCGAGCACCTTCAACACGAGGCACGCGATCCGCACCGGTCCACGCGGCGCCGCACGATAGGACCACACCAAAATGGCCGCCGCGAGAATGACGAAACCCGCGACGGGCCAGAGCCAGTCGGTTCCCGCAAAGGTGAGGGTGGCCAGCGGCATCATTCGTCGCGATCCTTGCCGAGTTCTTCGTAGTAACGCCGGACCTGCTCGGCGAAGCGCGCCGGCACGGGATCGCGGTCGATGGGCACGAGCGGATCACGCGAATCGCGACGCGCCAGTTCCTCGCTGAGGCGATTGCGCACCTCGATGAGCGGACGCTCGATTTCGAGGCGCACCACAGCCCAGTCTGGCTTCTTTTGATCCTGCCGGTACTCGCGCCGCAACGTCCGCGCCCGCTCCCGCGCCGTCGCGACCTCGTTGCGCAGCTCGGGATCGTCGATCAGTTCCTCGACGTTGCGAAGACGATCCGACCAGTCGGCGAACTCGTCGCCGGTCAACGGACCCGGCTCGCGGCTCTCCTCCAGCAGATCGGCAAGATCAAGCGGCCCGCTGTTGCCGGCCCACTCGCCGCCGAAGATGCCGCCCTCGTATCCGCCGCCGCCATACGTATTGCTGCCGCCCCGCTGCGTTCCGCCACGCTGGGTGAGGCCTCCTGTGCGCCCTTCGCCCCGAGCGTCGTTGTTGGGGGAGCCGCCGCGGCCCTGACCGGACTCGCCGGCCGTGGCTCCGCCCTCGTTCTGGGCCAGACTTCCCTGCCCCTGACCCTGTCCCTGGCCTTCGCGCTGGCCTTCCCCACCGCCCTGACCTTCGGCCGGTTGTTCGCCCGACGCGGAAGCCTGCCGACCTTCGCCCTGCCGGCCTTCGCCTTGCTGGCCCTGACCGGACTGGCTCGGTTGATTACCCGCGTCGGCAAGTTCCCCATCCCGGGTCTCGCGACCGCCGGAACCCGGTTGATTGCCTTCGCCCGCCTGCGGCGACCCTTCCTGTCCGGGCTGGCCCGGCGACTGGCCGCCGCCGGCCTCCGCCATTTCGCGACGCAACTGTTCCGTGACCTCCTCCAGCTCCTGTCGCGCCAGACGCAGCGCCTCGGCGTCGTCGCCCAGCACGCTCTCCGCGGCGCGTTCAACGCCGCGCTGCAATTCCTCGATGCCCGCGCGGGCCCGGCGCTCGGCGGCGCCCGCCTGCGGTAGAAGTCCGTCCCCGAGCAGCTCGGACACCAACTCGAGCGATTTTCCGCCTTCCGAACTCGCGGCGCCTTGTTGCAGGCGCTCGAGCACGGGACGACTCAGCCGGCCGGAGTTGAGCAGTTCTTCCTGAAGTTCGCGGAAACTCAACGACTCCTCCTGATTCGTGCGGCGAAGGCTCTCGTACAGCTGCCGGGAAAGCAGCGGCTCCGTGCCCTCGGCCTGGGTTGAGATCTCGGTCGCGCGGTCAAAGAGTTCGCGCATGCGTTCGCGCTGACGCTCGACTTCCTCGCGTACCGCGGCCCGTTCTCCGGAGTCGCTGAGGGTGCGCCGCTGCTCCTCGCCGAGCCCGGCCATGCGTTCCGACAATGCCTCTTGGTCGCGGGCGAGATCGCGGACCTCCGTGCGCATCTGCCGGAGATCCTCGGCAAACTGGCTCGAGTTCTCGCGGCGCAGTTCGTCACGCATTTCCTGAAGTTCACGCTGGGCCCGCGTCCCCGCGGCGAGCGCCTCCGAAACAGAGCCCTCGCCGGTCGCCTCGGCGGCCTGCTGCAGTTCGTCGCGGGTCTGCTCGAGCCGCTCGCGCTGCTCGCTCATGCGCGACTGGTTTTCCGGGCGGTTCATGCGCTGCTGCAGTTCGTCCGCGTCGGCGATCATACGCTGCTGCTCCTCCTGCAACCGCTTCAACTCGCGCCGCAATTCCTCGCGCTCCTGTTCGGTGCGCGCCTCCTGCAACGCAGTCTGCAGTTCTCGCAGGCGCTGATTGAAATCTTCCTGACGACGCGCGAGTTCCTGCAGCCGGTTGATGATCTGCATCTCCTCGCGGCGCTCCGGGCTCTGCGGAGCACTGGCCTGCCGCTGGGTCTCGTAGCGGTTTTCCGCCTGCGCGAGATCAAGTTGATCGATCTGCCGCTGGTTGCCGCCGCCACCCCCGCCTCCGCCTCGCTGACCGCCGCGGGTCACGGACGTCTCGCGGGCGTCGAGTTTGAGCAACGCCTGGTACGCGGACTGTTCCGCGGCAAGGGCCTGCGGCAGGGTCGAGGCGCCCGACGCGGCTTCACCCAACTGCGTGACCGCCCGCTCCATCTCCTGTGTCACCGCCCGCCACAAGGCCTGCTGGCTCGGGTCAAACGCCTCCGCGGCCCCGGCCTGAGCCTGGGCGAGTGCCTGGGCCTGTGAATCGCGTACGACGACCGCGTCATCCTTGCGCGTCGGCGAGTCCGGTGAGCGTTGCAGGCGCCAGGTCGCGCTGATGATCTGCTTCTGCAACTCGGAAAGGCGCTGCTGTTCGTTGCCGCCCTGCCCGCCTTGCTGCTCGTTGCCGCCGGCCATGTTCTGGCTCTCGCGGAAAATCTCATCGAAGGGCCGCACTTCGGCGAAGAAGAGATCGCTGGATGTCCGGCGCACTTCGCCGTCCGGCCCGATGTCGTCCGCCCAGATGTACCACGAAATCAGCTCCCCCGGCTGCACGCCGAGCTGCTCGAGCGCGAGCAGGTGGGCGAAGTTGGCCCGTTCACGCGCGGGCAGGTCCTTGCCGAGTTCGAGGTGAACGGCTTCCTCGCCGGCGCGCGTGTAGGCGACTCCGTAGGCGGGCGATCCAAAGTCGTCCCACACCGTGCCGGTGAACGCCAGTTCCTCCAAGGCCGACGGGCGCACGTCGCCGCGCGGGGTGGCGATGCGCAACTCGGGCGGACGGTTCGGCTGCACGTCGAGCACGATGGGCGTAGGCGTCTTGTTGCGACGCCCATCGGAGTCGATCAACTCGAGGTCGTACGTCTGCGTGGCGACCAACGGAAAATCCGCCAGCGCCGCCACCGCCCGGTCGGTCTCCACGGCGAGGTCGATGCGGGTCTTCTCATCGTTGCGCGCCACGAGCGTTGCACGCTCCACCGGCTTGTTGAGCTGCAACGAAAGCGAGAGGGTCGAGCCCTCGACCGCGCTGAGGCGCCGGGTGTTCTCGATGCGCCGCGGCTCGAGGCCCGTGTAAGCCGGATAGGTCAGGTCGGCATCGGCCCGCTCAAGGCGGGGGTGCTCGAAGACGCTCACCTTGAAGTCGCGCGTCCGCTCACCGCCATATTCGAGATGGTAGATAAAATCAGCCTGCACGTCGGCGACGCTGCCGCCGAAGACCGGATCGGAGAGGCTCTTCACGAGCGGCACGCGCGGCTGGCCCGGTCCGCCCTGCACAACGAGTTCGACGCCGGCCGGCAACTTGCCGCCGAAACGCGCTAGGACCACGAGGCTCTCGCCTTTTTCAAGCTCGATGTCCCCGGGCGTGACCTCGAGGCCGGCGAGCATTCCCCCGCCGGGGCGGATGATTGGCAGCCGCTGGTCCGTGCCGAGTTGCCAGACCACGAGGCAGAGCACGAGAAACGCCAGGGCGTGAGCAACGTGCGCACCCGCCAGCCGCGAGCGAGGGATGACGTCGCGACCGTCGAGCGCCTGCAATTTGGACACCGCCTCCTGCAGCACCCGATACTGAAAATAGCCGCGCGCCTCGGGCGCCTCCGCACGCTGTTGCACGGCCGTCAGCAGGACGCCGCCGAGCTCGGGATGCTTCTCCTCGATGAGACGCGCGGCCCAGCGTTCGTCCGGGCGGCGTTGTGCCTGACGCGCAAGCACGCCGACAGAAACACTCAAGCCGACGGCAAGGAGGACGGGCAATGTCAGCGACGACGACCATCCCGTGAGCGCCTCGAGGTAAAGAAAGCCGAGTCCCACCAGCGCGGTCAGCCCCCAGCACACGCTGAGCGCACGCCAAAGCCCGACCCGCTGATGCCGCCGGATGACCCGGCCCAGTCTGTTTTTGAGAAAGTCTTCCATCATGATGCCGCCGATCCCGAGACAGCGACCTTACGAGCCGCGCGTCCCGCCATTATGGATTCGAACAAGAGTACGAGCAAGGTGGCTGTGATGAACCACCGCCAAAGTTTCTGCCGGCCCTCGGTTTCCATGCCGCGCAGGACAACCCGCCGCTCCTCCGAGCGGACCGGGTCCGGCTCGGCACTCGCCAAGGGCGCACCCAGCCGTTCGAACTCCTCCGCGGCCAGCGGAGTCGTGCGGGATTCCGCCGGATCGAGGTTCACCGCCAGGCGGGCAACAGGTGCTTCGCCGGAAATCACCGTGTAGATCCCGGGCAACGTCGTATCCGGCAGGCGGATCGCACCCGCGGGCAGGTCGACCGTCGTTCCATCCGGACGCTGCACGGTTGCCGGGCCGATTGCCGCCGGGATCTCCGGAGACTCGCCCACCAGATACGTGGTCACGGCCGGCGCCACTCCGCCGGAAAGTTCAAGAAGTGAATACAGCAGCGGCACGAACTTCGACGAGACCGCCAGCTGGCTGTCCGCCGGCGCCCAGCCCGAGGCGAGCACCACCAGGCGCCCACGCCCAAGCGGCACTTCGACAAGCGCCGGATCCCGCGAATCGAATCCCGCCAGCACACGAGCCCCGGGCCAGCCGGACACGTCGAAGCGGCGGTATTGCCAGAAATGGATCTTCGTGAAGTCGCTGAAGCGGGGATCGGCAAACGGGAGGAACAACGGATGACGAAAATCGATCTCCGCGAGCATCGCGTAGCGCGGTGCCTTGACCTCCTCCATGGCGACGGTGTCGAGCCCCAGCAAACGGGCCAGCATCGGCGCCGCCTCCGGCCCCTTCGGCGCAACCAGCACGGTCTTCCCGGCGAGCGCCTGAGCGCGCACCTCGTCCGCGCGCGAAAGCGGCATTGGATCCGTCACGACAATCAGCGACGCAGCGGCCTGCGCGTCGGGAGCCCACGGCTCGCCGGGCGCCGTTGCCGCCACGTTGACCTCAAGCCGGGGCGTAGCCGCCAGCGCGCGCTCGAGAAAAAACCGCGGTGCCGTCGTATCGCCGGCGCGGTCGCCCCCCAGATAGGCAACGGTGAGTGTCCGCGGCTGCGGCGGAATCACAAAGACGCGGTTATCGAAGAACTCGTCGTCGCCGGTCAACGCGATCATCGTCGGCGGCGTCTCGGTGTCCGGAACGGGCAGCGTGACCACGCGGCTTTGTCCCGGGGGAACATAGGTCCCGACCGGTTCCCCAAAGGGTGTGCCGCCCACCCCGCGCCAGGACACTTGAAATTGTTCGCGCCCGGACTCCGCCGCGTTGCTGACACGCACCCGCACGACCGGCTGACCGGTTCGTTCCACGTCGGCCGCATCGGCCAGCAATTGCAGGCTCGCGTTCGTCGCGGGCTTTGCGGTGACCGGTTCCAGAACGAGTCCCACCCCGCGCGGCCACTCGAGCGACTGCAGCGCTTCGAGCCTGCTTCCTGTCTGCAGATCGCCGATCACGACCACTTCGCGACGCGCCTGAACGCCTTCCTCGGCCAGATCGGAGAGCAACTCCGCCGACAGGGCGAGCGCGCCGCCGAGCTGCGTGCCGCCCCAGCCCGGACTCACCTCCGAAAGGCGCCCGGTGGCGATCGCCACGCGCTGGTCGGGAGGCGTGTTGGCCCAGTCCTCAAAACTGATCAACGGCGTCACCTCACGCCCAAACGTCATCAAGGCCACGCGGTCACCCGCGGACATGCCTTGCAAGAGGGAGCCGGCTCGCGCCAGCGCGGCCGCCCAGAGTCCGTCGCGTTGCATGCTCGCGCTCACGTCGACCAGCAGGACGACCTGTCGGGCCGTGCCTGCATCAGTCTCGGCCACGACCGCCTCTTTCACGAACGGACGCGCAAACGCAAACGCCACCAGCGCAAGCGCGAGACAGCGCAGAAGCAGCAGAAGCAGGTGTTCGAGCCGGCTGCGCTTGGTCAGCCGCGGCGGCGATGGCCGCAGGAACATCAGCGAACTGAACGGCGTCCGCTCCCGGGTCGTGCGCCGGATCAGGTGAAAGATCACCGGAGCCGCCAGCGCCAGCGCGCCGAGAAAGAAGAGCGGGGCGAGGAAACTCATGACGGACTCCCCCCTTGGTTGGCACCCCGCGTGCGCACCTGCCGTCCGCGACGCATGCGCGTCTGCAGGAAATCAAACAACGCCAGCTCCAGGGGCTGGTCGGTGGCCAGCGCATGATGGCTCGCGCCCAGTTTGCGGCAGACGGCCTTGACCGCCTCGCCATGCTCGCGGAATCGACGAAGGTACTCCGGGCGCTCCACGCGCGGATCGATGTAGAGCGTGCCCGCAGACTCCACGTCCTCAAAAATCGACGCCTGATCGAAGTTCAACGTGAGCTCGGCGGGATCATGGATCTGAAACACCGTCAGCTCGTGCCCGCAGGCCGCCAAGCCGAGCAAGCCACGCTCGAGGCGTTCGATCGGCGCAAGAAAGTCGGAGACGAGGACCATCAGCCCGCGTTTGCGCACGAGGTTCGCAATACGCTCGAGCGGGGCGGATAGGTCGGTGCCGCGCCCCTCCGCCGGCCGCTCCAGCGTGTGCATCAGCTGCCGCAGGTGGCTCGCGCGGTGTCGCGCGGGGAGGAAGTCGCGCACCGTGCCGTCGAACGTGAGCAGCCCGACCGCATCGCCCTGGCGATGGAGGAAGTACGCGAGGGTCGCCGCCAGCGTCGCGGCATAATCGGCCTTCGTGTATCCGTTCGATCCGTACATCATGGAACGGCTCCGGTCGGCCAGCACGTGGCAGCGGAGGTTGGTCTCGTCCTCGAATTTCTTGATGAAATACCGGTCGCTGCGGGCGAAGACGCGCCAGTCCACGTAACGCGGATCGTCTCCGGGCGAGTACTGCCGGTACTCGCTGAACTCGACCGAGAACCCGTGATAAGGGCTCCGGTGCAGGCCGTGCCAGAAACCTTCCACGACCGAGCGCGCGCGCAACTCGAGGTTGCGGATGCTCATCAGCGTCCGCGGATCGATGAAGCGCGCCGACGGAAGGCTCTGGGCGGAGGAAGACATGACGGAGAAGGCGGCCTAGCCGCCGACGGGCGCGGGAACCGCGTCGAGCAGGCGCTTGATGACGTCCTCGACGCGCACACCCTCGGCCTCGGCCCGGTAGTTCAACAGGATGCGGTGGCGAAGCGTCGGGCGCGCGATGGCGCGGATGTCGTCGATCGTGACATGCGCGCGCCCTTGCAGAAGCGCGCGCGCCTTGGCTCCGAGGATGAGGTTTTGTCCGGCACGCGTGCCGGCGCCCCAGCCGACCCAGTCGTTGACGAAGTCAGGCGCACCGGCCTGGTGCGGGCGCGAGGCGGCCGAGAGTTGCACGGCGTAGCGCACCATCTCCTCGGCGACGGGCACAGAGCGCACAAGTTCGTGGAAGCGCAGCACGTCTTCGCCCGTGAAGATCGAGTCGATCGCCGCCGACCCCGTCGCCGTCGTCCGGGTGACCACCGCCACCTCGTCGTCCACCGGGAGGTAATCCATGACCACGTTGAACATGAAACGGTCAAGCTGGGCCTCCGGGAGCGGATAGGTGCCTTCCATTTCGATCGGATTCTGGGTGGCGAGCACGAAGAAGGGCTCCGGCAGCGCGTAACGCACGCCCGCCGCGGTCACCTGGTGCTCCTGCATCGCCTCGAGCAAGGCGGCCTGCGTCTTGGGCGGCGTGCGGTTGATCTCGTCGGCGAGGATGATGTTCGCGAAGACGGGACCCTTCACGAAGGTCAGCCGGCGGCTGCCTTCGACGTCCTGAAGAATCTCCGTGCCGGTGATGTCGGCGGGCATCAGGTCCGGGGTGAACTGGACGCGTTGGAACTTGAGGTCGAAGATGCGGGCGATCGATTTGACGAGAAGGGTCTTCGCGAGACCCGGCGCGCCGGTGATGAGGCAATGGCCGCCCGCGACGAGCGCGATCATGATCTGCTCGATCACTTCGCGCTGGCCCACGATGGCCTTGCCGAGTTCGACCTCGATGCGCGCGCGGCCCGCAATGAGACGCTCGGCCGCCTGCTGGTCGGCCTCGAAGGAGTCCGAATTGAGGGGCGGCGGTTCCGTGGCGGAGGGATTGGGAGGTACGAAGCTCATTAGTGGGTCATTATGTAGAAGATGAGGTTTATCCCGAGCGGATAGGCGATTTTCTCGGAAAAGTTGTGGAAGTAGTAGTCGCTCTCGCCCTCGCGCTCCCAGCCGTCGCCGTTGTCGGTGTTGTGGGTGGCGAGCACCATGAGGCGGCCTTTGTCGTCGAAGAGCGCGCGATGATGAACCTGTTGCGCATCCTCCCGCTCCCAGGTCTGCCCGTGATGCTGGCTTTCAACGCCGAGGCCGACGTTGGGCACCTGCGCCTTGGCCTTTATCTCGAAGACGCTCGTGTAAAGCGGATGATTCATGGGCAGTTCCGAGAACGCGCGCTCGGGGAAGACCTGCCGGAAGACGTATTCAACATTTGCCCACGCCTCCTCACCCCAGAAATCATCGAGCATGAGGAAT
>CAYOSX010000014.1:0-9021 GCA_964406745.1 uncultured Opitutus sp. | reverse complement strand
CAGGTAACGCCGCAGGGCCGACGCCTCCTCGTCGGTGAAGCCGAGATTGCCTGGCTCGACGATGTAGATGAAGGGAAAGTCCGCGAGCTCCGGATCCGTCAGCGAAACAATGCGTCCGTTGGGATCGACACGCATCGAGGTCATCTGCTGCAGACGGTACGAGAGATTCAGATCGGCATCAGGCAGGTCCGTGCTCCATCCGCCGCCCCGACCAAAACCGCCCTGGCTGTACCGGATGCGCGTAAACGTGAACACGTCCTTCTCGAAGTCGACCGGGTTGTCCCAGATCGGCGTGCCGGTGCTGTGCGTGGGAATTTCCCGCGCCGTGCGCACGTCGTCGCCGACCCAGCTGCGTCCCCAGCCGCGGCGTTGGGCCCAGACGAAGCTCGCGAACAGGCCGGTCGCGAGGAAGACGAGCAGGAACTTTTTCACAGGGAAAGCGGCGGCAGGGAGGTCGGTACGGAAAAGGACGAGGAGGACTCGACGGGGGCGGACTCCGACAGGGTCGTCTGACGCACAAGGGTCTGAAGCAATTTCAGGGCCTCACGATAACGCGGGGCCTCCTCCAACGCGAGCAGCGCGTGACGACGGGCGGCTACCGTATCGCCATGCCGCTGCAACCAGAGCGCAAGGTGGTAATGCACGTCGGCGGGATCCGTGGGATTCAACTCCAGCAACACCCGGTACGCATCGATCGCCACCGTGAGGTCCCCGGTTTTGGCGCTCGCCTGGCCAAGCCGGCGATACGGCGGGGCCACGAGGGGATTGACGGCAAGAAACCGCCGGGCGTTGCGGGCCACCTCGGGCCAGTCAGCCTCGGCCTCGGCCAGTTCCATCAGCCGCAGGTAAACATCGGTCGCGCCACCGTCGACTTCGGCGAATGCCGCCAGTACGCCGCGCTCGCCCTCCGTATCGCCCAGCGAGCGGTGCGCCTCGGCGAGCAGACGATAGGCACTCTCGTTGCCCGCCTGGTTCGGATACTTCTCGATAACCGGGACAAGCAACTCCTTGACCCCCTCCCACTCCTTGCGGCTGGCACGTTCCCGCGCTTCCCAGAGGATGGCCCAGTAATTGCCCGGATTGTTGCGCGCCCAACGCGCGAACGCCACCGGGTCGGCGACACTGGCCTCGTCCGGTTTCTCCCAATCAAGCCCGGGCCCCAGCGCCTCGGCCCGCGCCTTGGCGTAGGCGGCAAACTCGCGCTCAATGTTGGCCATCGACGTGGTGCGGTCCGCGATCGCCCGGTTGATCTCCTCGCCCTCGCGCAAATCCCGGAGAATGGACTTCAGCGCCTCCAGGCCGAAACGCTCCACGATGAACTCCACCACCAGCGAGGACTGGTAATACGCGAATTGCAGATGAAGCGGTGAACGGGGCGCGAGGAAGGCCGAGCTCAGGTGGGAAACAGGTGTCAGTTGGCCGGCGAGGATCATGTCGCGATAGCGCGGATTCATGCGCTCGCCCCACACGGGGCTGGCCTGCCGCTCTTCGTAGACCGAGATGCCTTCGCTCAACCAGCGCGGCATCTTGTTTTTCGTGAGCTGCAACGTCACCACATGACAGAATTCATGCCAGAGCACGGCCTCCCAATTGACCGCCTGGCTCCCCGTCGTCGCCGGGCTGTTGGCTGTGACCACCCGGCCAAAACACACGCCGAGATAACCCGGCACATCGGGCACGCCGAAGGTCCGCACCGCAAAATCCCGCTGGTCGGCGAAGATCTCGACGATCGTCGGACGCTGCAGCTCGGCTCCGTATTTGTCCACCAGGGCCTCTTTCGCCCGTGTCAGCAAATCCATGACGCGCGGACCATAGACTGCGGCTTCGTGGCTGGTCATGCGGATCACGAAGTCAGGACTCGTGAGCGTCGCGTACTTCGCGAGGGTGTCACTCAACGTCACGAGATTGAACGCCTCCACATCATAGCCATCGCGGGCATGCACCTCCTGGATGAGACGCCAGCCCTCGCGATCCTCGCCCAGGCGGAGCAGATCGCTGCCGAGTTGTGACTTGGCGGGCAGGAACTCCGGATCAAACTCAAGCGCGCGCCGCTGGTAGGCCGCGCCTTCGGCGAAGCGGTATTTTTGCGAAAGCGTGCGGCCGATCAGGTGATCGACGAGCGGGTTGGTCGGCCAGTGCTTGAGCGCTTCACCGCGCGAAATGCGTTCGCCCTCGGCCTGGTTGCGCAGATGGGCGATCGCCGCCTGAAAAGCCCAGGCTTCGGGACTCGAGGGATTCACCGCGCGTGCCTCCGCGAGCAAGGATTCGGCTTCGTGGTACTCCTCCGCAGCGATCCGGTGCTCGACGGAGAGCAGAATGCTCGGCACGTGGCGCGGGTTGATGCGCAAGGCCACCTCGAGCGCCGCCAGCATCGCGGCGCGGTCGCCATTCTCATAGGCGCGCGCGAGGCCGTAATGCATCTCCGGATCGTCGGGAAACAGCTTCGCACCCTCGCCATACGTGGTCGCGGCGAGCGGGTAATCGCGCTTGGTCAGCGCCAGTTCACCCTTGGCGAGAAACAACTCGCGCGGTACCGGCGTGCTGCGCTCGGCGAGGCCAAAGATCCGGTCGAGCACATCCTTCTCGTCCGCCCCCAACAGCAGCGCCGCCCGTCCGAGATAAACCAGGTTCACGGGATCGCGGTAGGCCCACCGCTGCGTCGAGACGAGCAGGCTGACGGCCTTGACCATTTCGAAGGCCTCCTCGGGCCGTCCGTTGGCGCGCAGGACCTCGCGCCCGAGCATGCGAAGACGCAGACTGGACGCCTCCTTGGACACCGCCTCCGACAGCGCCCGGTCAGCGTCGGCGTAGCGCCCGAGCGCCAGCAGCGCCTCGATGCGCGCCAGATGCCAGGTGTCGCCCGTAGCCCCCGCAGCCAGGGATTCCTCCGTGTCCTTCACGACCTCCTCGTACTTTCCGGTGCGCAACTTCGCCTGCACGTCGTCGATTTCTGCGGCCGCCGCGACGTTCATCCAAACCAGCAGCGCCGCCACCATCCCGACGGCCCGCCATGGGAAGAACCAAGGGGCACGGGGATGAGCGGAACAAGTCATCATGCGAAAACAGAGGGGCCGCACAGGAAGGATTTCGTGGAGTCGGCCGCTGAGAAAGACGCTGCTCAACCCTGACACGGTTACAAGTCACACCCCGCGTTTCCCATGACGATTTTGCACCCGAACAAATCCCGCCCGACGAAGCGCTTCAAAATCGGCCTTCGCATGAAACCATTGAATCCAGCCAGCGTCTCCTTAGCTTCGATCGCGCCGCCCCCCCGGCCATTTTCGTCTGCTTCACTTCGGTTGACTCGACTCAAAATCCCTGACTGTCAGAGCCATGCCCGCCCCCACGCTCCGTTCCCTCGCCCGCGATCTTGGTCTTTCCCGCACCACGGTTTCGGAGGCGTTGCGCGGCTCATCGCGCGTCAATCGCGAGACGGCAGACCGCATTCGCGCCGCGGCTGATGCCGCCGGGTATCACCACAACCCGCTGGCAGGCGCGGTCATGTCGGAGATCCGGCGTTCGCGCGGGCAATCCTTTCGCGGCGTGATCGCCGCCGTCGACGTGCATGAGGACGACCGCCCGCCGCACTCGCTGAAGTTTCACCGCGAACTGCTCGCCGGCGCCGCGGAGCGGTGCGACGAACTGGGGTTCAAGATCGAGCCTTTCACCGCCGGGCGAGACGGCATCTCGCTGCAACGGCTCAACACGATTCTGCAATCGCGCGGCATTCGCGGTGTCCTGTTGCTCCCCGCGTGGGGCAACCCGGACTACTCGGCCCTCGACTGGACGCGATACGCCGGCGTTTACACCGACTACATCATCGAACGGCCGTCCCTTCACACGATCTGCTCCGATCACTACCGTTCGATGATGACCGCCCTGCAGCGCCTTCATGCGCTCGGGTACAAACGTCCCGGACTCTTCGTGCAAAAGCATCACGATGAACGCCTCCAGCACCGGTGGGAGGGTGCCTTCCTCGCCTTTCAGCGCCGCACGCCGGGCATCGAGGCGATCCCTGCGCTCGTCACGGAGAGTCTCACCCGGGAAGAGTTCATCGATTGGTTCAAATACCACCGTCCCGACGTCGTCCTTGGCCATCGTTCCGAAGTGCTCACCTGGATGCGTGCCGCCGGTGCCCGCATCCCCGCGACGCACGGCTTCTTCTGTCTCAACGTGCTCATGCAGGACGTGGCCTGCGCGGGCCTCGACCTGCAGCCCCGCCTGCTCGGCGCCCAAGGCGTCGAGACCGTGATCGCGCAGCTCCATCGCAACGAGCCCGGCGTCCCCGCGTTCCCGTCACTCACGACCATCCCGGCCCACTGGGTCGAGGGCCCGACCATCCGGGACTTGCGCGCGACTGCGCCGGCGAAGCGGGTGCGGGCGGGGGTTTGAGCGGCCTGCCTATTCGTTCTTCTACTCTTGCCGCAGGAGAATAGGCGGAGAACGAGAACGAAGCAGGCCATCCACCGCCGGCACGTGCGCGCCCGCAGTATTGCAGCCACCACCGGTGCCAGCGCAACGCGGTTAATAATGGGTGTGGTTGGCCACCTGGTTGCGCAGATACTCATTGTCGCGCCGGGCCGTCTTCGGGACGACCCCGCGGTGGCCATAGACCTGCAGAATCCCCTGCCCTTTGTTGAGGGCGATCACCTGCTCGGCGCCGTTCCCGACGTAGTCGAACATGTGATACACCTCCTGCGCAAAGAAGAGCGTCCCGGTGCCATGCTCGTTCATGCCAAAACGGTGCCAGAAAAGCCGCGGCACGCCGTCCCCGCGCCAGTCGCCTTTCACGATCTCCGGATTTCCGTTCAAAGGATTCTGCGGCCATTGCACGAATGCGCCCATCGACGGTCCGGGCTGACGGTAGGAGGAGACGACCGGGTTCTTGTCCGCCCACGGCGAGCGCGAACGCGGCGCCCCACCATCCGCGGTGAAGTAGTGCAACACGCCGCGCAGATACGGTTCCCCCGCCGCGCGGTCTCCGTAGATGCGCCCATTGACGACCACCTGCGGTCCCTCGACCCCTTCGAGAAACGGTCCCCACTCAATCTGCTGCGCGTGGTTCGCGCGGCGCATCCACTCGATCGCACCGGTCTGCGCATCGAAGACCACCGTTCCGATGTCGCTGACCGCGCCCATCGCCTCGATGCGCCCGTCACCATCGAGATCGCCAAAGCGAAAACTGTCCACGTGATCGTGATGCACGGGAAACACCCCGAGATTGCTCCACAGCTGACGGCCGCCGGCGTCATACGCGAGGTGACTGACAATCACCTCGTCCACCCCGTCACCGGTCACGTCGCGCGGATAGAGGTAGTGACCGAGGTGATCCTTGCGCAGCACATGATCGTGTCGCCACAGCGTGCGCAGCTGCGCGTCGTACGCCGCGATCGCAATGGTGTCACCCGAGTCGCAGAGGACAACAAGGCTGTCCGCCCGGCCGGGTTTCAGGCGGGCCACGGCGGTGCGGAAGTTGTTGTAGACATGCGGCCAGGGTTTCGCCGGCCAAGCGACGCGGTGCTTCACTTCGCCGGTGATGCCGTCCGCCATCGCGATCCACTGCTCCCCGTCGATCATGCGCCAGTGCACGACTTCCGCGCGCCCGTCACCGTCAAAGTCCCAGACCGAGCCCGGCGCCTCGAATTCCCCGCGCAGGCGTGTGTTCTCCGGAGGCGCCTGATGATTCCACAGCTCCCGGCCGTCGTGATCGAAGGCGTGGATCGAGTAATTGGGCGTGATCACCACAAAGTCCATGCGCCCATCCCCGGTGAGATCGCCGAACTTGACCGCATGCGCGGGCGGAATGCGGTATTCATGCAGCAATGACACTTCCGCGGGCAACTGCAACGCACGCAGGGCCTCGTCGTCGGGGGCGGCGTCCCGCGTCAGCACGATGACATCCAGCACCGGTGACGGCGTCACTTCGGTCAGCCGGACCTCAAGCTCGCCCGCCGGCAAATCAAACGACCCGCCGTCGGTCCAGGCGGTCGCGGTTCCCCCGAAGGTTGCGGCGCTGACCTGCCCGCCGAGGGCGACCTTGAACGTCCCGCCCCGCGCACCGGCGGTGCGGACGCGCAGGTGGTAACGACCGGCGGTGGCGATCCGGACGCGCGTAACTGCGTCCCCGGCGGCGCGCAGGACCATGCCGCTGTTGTTGAAAAGCCAGTTGTCCGCAGAGACCGGCCGCGCCTCGGTCAGGATATTGCGCGCCGGCATGAGTTGCACGAAGTCCGAGGCGTCGATGATCACGGTGCCCGGCCCGGCGCGATGGGACGCGGCGCGCGACGCGGCCGGACTGAGGACGAGAATTCCGAGGGCGAGGTAAAGCGAAAGAAGGCGCATGGAAGGAAACGAACAGAACCGCAGGGCCAACGGGGCGGGCGGTGATGGGGTGGTGGGCAGGGGGCGCGAAGACGTTGGCGAGACGAAGCTAAACACCTCGCGCACAAAGCCCAATCCGAAGCGCGCAGGACCTTGTCAGACAGTCCGCGGGCAACGGTACCTTGACACCTGCCGCCCGCAGCGATGACAAGTCGCGCCGTTATCCTGACTATTGGAATGCTTCGACCACTCCTGCTCCTCGTCGCCGCCGGCGCCTGCCTCCCCGTGGCGGCGCAACGCGTGCCTGACTACGAGCAGGCACCAACCCACTATTCCACCGCGGAGCCGCAGGATGAAGTCACCCGCCTGCAGAAACGCCTCGAACGCGGCGAGCTGGCTTTCGTCGGGGACGAGCGGCAGGTGCTGCATGCGATGCTGGACGAATTGCAGGTCCCGGCCTCGAGCCAGGTGATCGTCTTTTCCAGGACGAGTCTTCAACGCCGGCGGATCCGGCCGGACACGCCGCGGGCGCTCTACTTTTCGGATACGGTGTATGTCGGCTGGGTGCCCGGCGGTTTGATCGAAGTGGCGGCCATCGACCCGAGGCTCGGACCGGTCTTTTATGCGTTCGATCCCCGGATCGGCGGCGACACCCGGCGGACGTTCGAGCGCGACGACGACTGCCTGCGCTGCCACGGCGACCACTTCGTTCGCGACATTCCTGCGTTGTTCGCGCGGAGCGTGGTGCCCGATGCCACGGGCGAACCGCTGCTTCAACTCGGGACCAAGCTCGTCGACGACCAGACCCCGTTTGAGGAGCGCTGGGGCGGGTGGTTCGTGACGGGTTACGACGGAACGACGGACCATCAAGGCAACGCCTGGGCGGCCGAGTCGGGCGACCGGCTGGCGCCGCCGGTGGGAGACCCCCGTCCCGCGGACCTCGCCGGCTATTTCGACACCGGGCGTTATCTGACCGGAACGAGCGACGTCGTTGCCCTGCTCGTGATGGAGCATCAGATGGCGATGCAAAACAGCCTCACCGCCGCCGGACAACGCTGCCGGAAGATGCTCGTCTACCAAGCGTCACTGCTGAAGGGATTCAAACAACCGGACACCGATGCGTTGGTGTACGACAGCGTGAAGAGCGTCTTCGCGAGCGCGGCGGCGGATGTCGTCGACCACCTGCTCTTCCACGAGGCCGCTCCCCTGCCCGCGGGCGTGACGGGACTTTCCGCCTTCCACGAGGATTTCATGAACGGTGCGCCGCGCACGGGCGCCGGTCACGCGTTGAAGGACTTCCAGCTTCACGACCGGTTGTTCGCGAACCGATGCAGCTATTTGATCTACTCGGACACCTTCGCCGGCCTGCCGGAGCAATTGAAAGAGTTGATCTTCGAGCGCCTGTACGACGCCCTGCACGCAGCCGACGCGGGCGGACGATACGCCTATCTGGAGGAGGACGAGAAGAAGCGGATCTACGAAATCCTGTTCGAAACCCATCCCGACGCCCGCGCGCACTGGGCCGCGCGAGGGGACTCCGCGGATCAAACGCGGAATCCCTGAACGGGCGGCGCACGCTGGCTCGCCAAGTAGGAGCGGCTTTACGCCGCGATGGCATGCGGACGGTGTTCATCGCGGCGTAAAGCCGCTCCTACAGGTTGACGAGATACTCAGCTCAATCCGCGAGATCCCGTTGCATGGGGAACACGTCGCGCAGGCTGAGGCTCAACGTGTCCTGCAAGGCCTGCAGTTCGCGGTAACGGGCAACGCGGGACTTGTCCGGGCGGCAACGCGAGGTCTCGTCGACCTCCACCGTACCCTCCGTGAAGGCGGTGATGGGCGTTTTCGGCTTTGTGGTGCGCGCAAACGCCCACGCCGCCTGGATGGCGCCGCCCAGTGCGGCGCCTTCGTCCTCGACCATCGCGACCACCGGGACGCCGAAGACATCGGCCATGATCTGACGCCAGACGGGAGACTTGGCGCCGCCACCCGTGACGCGGATCTCCTTTGCCTTCACGCCAAGTTCGGCGAGGCGGCGAAGTCCGTAATTCATGCCCAACGTCACACCCTCCATGGCGGCGCGTGCGAGGTGGCCGGCAGTGAACGTCTTGTGATTGAGCCCCAGGAGCACGCCGGAACCGGCGGGAACGTTGGGTGTGCGTTCACCAGCGAGATACGGCAGCAGCACGAGTCCGCCTGCCCCCGCAGGCGCGGCGGCGACGGCGGCATTCAACGCGGCGTGATCCTGGTTGAAGAGCGCACGCACCTGCTCCGTGACGGTGGTCACGTTCATCGTGCAGAGCAGCGGCAGCCAGCCCCCCGTCGACGAGCAAAACGCCGCGATCTCACCCTGCGGATCGACCACCGGCTGCTTGGCGAAGGCGTAGATCGTGCCGCTCGTGCCAAAGCTGGCGGTGACGACGCCCGGCGACACGTTGCCCGTACCGATGGCACCCATCATGTTGTCGCCGCCTCCGGCGGAAACGATCACGTCCTCGGAAAAACCGTACGCGCGCGCCCGCGCCGGGTGCAGCGTGCCCGCGACGCCGGCCGAGTCGCCGATCGCCGGCAACCAGTCGGCGAGATTGCGATCGATCGCCTCGACCGCGGCCTTGGACCAGGTGCGCTTGCGCACATCCATCAGCGCGGTGCCCGACGCATCGCCCGGTTCCATGAAGTAATTACCGGTGAGGTGGAAGT
>CAYOSX010000013.1:13667-33460 GCA_964406745.1 uncultured Opitutus sp. | reverse complement strand
ATTGCCCGCGTCATGAAACAAGCAGGCTATCGCACCGCCGTCGCGGGCAAGTGGCAGATCAACGATTTTCGCGTGCAGCCCGAGGCGATGCGCGACGTCGGTTTTGACGCGTACTGCATGTGGACGGGCAGCGAGGGAAACAATCCCCAGAGCGACGAGCGCTACTGGAATCCCTACGTTCACACGAAGGAAGGTAGCGCCCTCCGCCCAGGGGCCTTCGGCGACGACCTGTTCGTCGATTTCCTCATCGACTTCATGCGGCAAAATCGGGACCAGCCGATGTTTCTCTACTACGCCATGTGCCTGCCGCACAGTCCGTTCGTGGCCACGCCGGCCGAACCAGGCGTCACGACGACGCTCGACAAGCACAAGGCCATGGTCCGCTACGCCGACCAACTGACCGGCCGGCTGGTCAAGGCGTTGGACGAACTCGGCCTGCGCGAAGACACCCTCGTGATCTGGACCACCGACAACGGTACGGCCGGGAGCATCACCGGCACCCGCCACGGGCGCGCCATCAAAGGCGCCAAGGCACAAACGTCCGAAGCCGGCATCTGTGTCCCTTTGATCGTGAACAGCCCCGGCCGCGTTCCCGCCGGCAAGGTCAGCACCGCCCTCCTGACCATCGCCGACCTGCTGCCGACCTTCGCGGCGATCGCCGGTACCGAACCCGAATCGTCGTTCGTATACGACGGGAAGCCGGCCGTTGCAGCCCTGCTCGGCCAGGAGGACCGATCCCCTCACGAGTGGATTTTCGCGATGGGTGGCGGCAATGACGCGCGCCTGACCAGGAACGGCGTGGAGAACGCCTACGTTTACCGCGACCGCGTGCTGCGCGACGAACGCTTCAAGCTCTACGTCGATACGCAACGGCGGCCGTCCCGCCTCTTCGATCTTCGCTCCGACCCCTGGGAGGAACGCAACCTGATCGCCAGCGAAGACCCGGAGGCGGTCGCCGCCTTCGCCCGCCTTTCCCAACCGCTCGCGACGTTCCCGGCACGCGACAATGACCCGATCTACACCCCGCTGCCACCGCGGCCTTGGGACGTTCCCGTCACCGCGGAGAGCCAGGTTTGGAAGAAGTAGGAGCGGCTTGCCCGCCTTCGGAGGGCCTTACCTGATCAACGGATCGTCCATCGTCTGCTGCAGCCGCCGCAGGCGCTCCTCCAGGTCCTTGCGTACGGCTTGATGCCCGGGATCGTTCGCGAGGTCGCGTTTTTCCTCAGGATCCTGCGCAAGATGGTACAACCGCACCGCGTTGACCACCGGGTAAACGATCAGCTTGTATCCGCCGTGCACGATCGCCCGCTGCCGGTTGAGGTACGCACCGTAGATCTCCGGATACGGCGGGGGCGCTTCCGGTGAGCGCAGTTGCGGCAGCAAGCTCTTGAAGAAGACGTGGTCCGGTTTTTCAACGCCCGCGAGTTCGAGGGCGGTTGCCATCATGTCCTGCATGTAGATCGGCGTCGCAATCTTCCGGCCGGCAGCCACCCCAGGGCCGACGACGACGAACGGTACGCGAATGCTGTGCTCATACATGTTCTGCTTGCCGAACAATCCGTGCCGTCCGACAGCCAGCCCATGGTCAGCCGTGAGGAAAATCCACGTGTTGTCCGCCTTGCCGCTTTGGTCGAGCGCGGCAAGCACGCGGCCAATGTGTTCGTCGAGGTGCGTCACCAAGGCGTAGTACTCGGCGCGATGCACTTTGACCGCATGTTCCGTCCGCGGGAAGGGGGCGAGGCGTTCATCGCGCAAGGTGCGTCCGGCTCCCATCGCCTCGTTATGCGGATACTCGGCGAGAAACGGTTGCGGCAGCGAAACGCGTTCGAGCGGGTAGCGATCCACGTACGACTGGGGCGACTGCCGCGGGTCGTGGGGCGCGTTGAAGGCCACATACATGAAGAACGGTTCAGGCCGCGCCTTGGCCTCTCCCAGGAAGCCGACCGCGTCATCAGCCGTCACCTCCGTCCAATGCGTCCCTCCTTCCCAAAAACCGCCAAACGCCGGATCGGAGGGATTCCAGGGATCGGGCTGGCCGGCGACCGGTCGGCTGTAGCCGGCGGGTGTATCCTTCGGCATGCCCGGACGCACATGGCTCACCCGGTCGAAGGCCTGCGTGGCGTCGGCCGGAATATGCCACTTGCCCGTGAAATAGGTGCGATAACCCGTACGCGCGAGCAGTTGCGGCCAGAACCGGCCAGCTACCCGTTCTTGGTCGGCGTTGGCATAAATGCGCTGCGCATCCCAAAGGCTGCGGCCGGTCATTAGCATGGTGCGACTGGCGACGCAGACCGCGGGCGAGTACGAGCCCATGTTGTAGGCGTGCGTGAACGTCGTGCCGCGGGCGACGAGCCGATCGAGATTCGGCGTATCGATGTCGATGTCGCCCAGGGCGCGGATGGTTTCGACGGCCTGGTCGTCCGTGAAGAGGACGAGAATGTTGGGCTTGTCCGACGAATGGCCGATCAAACTCGATCCGACAAACGCCAGCGCAAGGGCAAGGGGGAGAGGGAATTGCTTCATGGAGATTCTTTATTCAACGACCGGAATCAGCCGCACACTCTTGAGATAGAAAAGGTATCCGTTTGCGAACGACAACGGTTCAATCGTCAGCGTCCGCTCACCAGTCTGGTCCAGACGCATCGTCCCGAGTTCGTGGAGCTTGAACGTCCACCGGTTGTCCCTCTCCTCGCCTTTGCCCGGGACTTGCGTCGCCACGTCCAGCAGGGAGCCTTTCCACGCGGCGGTCGGCCGGGTCACCCCTGCGAGCGCGGGAGCTCCGCCCACCTGAACCCGGAAGGCACTGCCTTCATAGCCCTCCTGCAACGCGTACTCCAGCACCACGCGATAGGTACCGGGACGCTCGACAAGGAAGGCCCACGAGACGCGATCATTCAGGGAGACGAATCCCTCCAGATAGTCTCCATGCCGGACATTCGATCCGTAATTATAGCTGAGTTTCGCTCCGTCCAATCGCGCTCTTCCCGTGGGAAGCAGGAGGGTGCCGTCGGGTTGGGCGTAGATGGACGTCCGCACTTGGGGCAGGCCTTCCAGGTCGACCGCGATCACACTGACAACGGTATCGTGAGGCACGGCGCCTACTCGCAGCCTCGGTCCGCGCGGACCCGGTTCGAGTGCGGTCACCGGCTGCGTCGGATCGGACAAACTCCGCGCCCCGACAATCGGCGTTTGCAGGCCGCTCAACTCGATCACGCCATCTGCCGGCCAGTCGAGCACGTGCAGGTAAAGGCGGCCGTCGCGCACGGTGGCCCGCCCCCAAGGAAGATCGAGAAACGGACTGCGCCTGGTTGCGTAAATGCTTTCGCCGTGACGTTGCAGCCATTCGCCGAGTCCGGCGAGCGCCGCTTCCTCGCCGGGGATCCACGTGCCGTCGGGCCGCGGGCCCACGTTGAGCAGGAGGTTGCCGCCCTTGGACGCAACGTCGACAAGGGTGCGCACCAGTTCCGCCGGCGTCTTGCTGCTCACGTCCTCTCCCTTGTACCAGTAACCGCGTTCGTTCGTGATCGTAATGCTGGTCTCCCAGGCACCGGGAAGTCCCGCGTCCGGCACCCGTTGTTCCGGCGTGAAGAATCCTCCGTAAACATCCGTGCCGCGATCGTTGAAAATCGCGTCAGGCTGCAGCGTGCGAATCATCCGCACCATCTCGATCACATCCTTCCGAACGACAGGATGCGTCACCTTCACCAGCCCGTTGCCCGCATGAGGCCAGCTGATGTCGAACCACACGATGTCGATCTTGCCGTAGTTCGTGAGCAGCTCGCGCAGTTGTCCCTTCTGGAACTCGGCAAATCGCCGCCACGCTTCGGGGTGGCGATCGACATTCTCAGGATCGTACTGCGGATAACGCCGGGAGAAGAGGCGCCCGTCGGGGTGGTGCCAGTCGATGTGGGAGTAATACAACCCGATCGCCAGGCCCTCGGCGCGAAACGCTTCGACGACCGCGCGGGTCAGGTCGGCGTGCCGGTTCCGGGCAAACGGCGAGCTTGGCGACGTGATCTTATAATCCGACAGGGCCGTGTCATAGTTGTTGAAGCCATCGTGATGCTTCGTGACGAAGACGACGTACTTCATGCCCGCCTCGCGGGCCGCGCGTGCCCACGCGGCAGGGTCAAAGCGGGTCGGATTAAACGTGTCGCCCAGCCGAAAGTACTGCTCGCGCTCTTCCGCCGGCATCGCTTCCACGATCTTCCAAATGTAGCCGATCCTGGTCTGGGACCAGGGTCCCCAATGGACGAACAAGCCGAGGCGGGAATCGCTCCACGCCTCGAGACGCGCCGGATCGACATGCAGTCCGGCCTCGTCGGCGGATTCAGCCGCGAACGCCTTCACGCCGATTGCCAGCACCAGCGCTGATCTCGTCAGAACCTTTGCAAGGGTAAGCATAGTCATGTGCAGGAGGAGGCACTCATTGGGATTCCCGCCACAGCACCGGCACGTCGTTGCGGAGCGCCGGACCGGGCGTGCTGCGGCCGCGGTCGACCAGCGAGGCAAGAAGTTCCTTCAACGCGGCGACCGTGGCGGGGTGCCGGGCGGCGAGGTTGGTGGTCTCTGCTTCGTCCTCGTGGAGGTTGTAGAGCTGGAGGGATCCTTCCTCGACGCCTTTGCTCCATCCGCCGCTGCCTGAAGTCAGCGCAAGCTTCCACGGTCCCTGTCGAATGGCGAACTTGCCTTGGATGCTGTGATGAACGAGCGACTCTCGCACCCCATCCTTCCGGCCCAACAGCACATCGAGGAAACTGACGCTGTCCTCGGCGACGGAATCCGCCAGCGGGATTTCCGCCAACTCGGCAAAGGTAGCCGTCAGGTCGTTCAATCCCACGAGGGCTGGCGTCACCCCGCCTGCCCTCACCTTCCCCGGCCAGCGAACAATGAAGGGCACGCGATGACCGCCCTCCCAGATGTCGGACTTGTAACCGCGATAGTGTGCGCTCGCAAAATGGCCCTGACGCTCGAGTGCATCCGTGTCGGCCTGCGGCGAACAGCCGTTGTCGGCCGTGAAGATGACCAACGTATTCCCGGCCACTCCGACTTCGTCGAGCGCGCGGAGAATCTCCGCGACGGAGCCGTCCGTTTCCATGACGAAGTCTCCGTAATCTCCCAGGCCGCTTCGCCCCTTCCACGCAGCAGAGGGAACGATCGGCGTGTGAGGGGAGGTCTGGGCGAAATAAAGGAAGAACGGTTTCCCCGTGCGCGCCCGTTCGTGGATGTAGGCGGTGGCCCGCCCCGTCAGCTTGCCGAGAGCATCGACCGGTTGGACGTGGTCGACGGCGGTGTCCTGCTCGAAGAACGTCCCCATCGACCGTGCGTGCTGAACGCCATAGAAGAAATCGAATCCACGAGAGACGGGCCCGTCTGCGGTGCGAGCACCTAAAGGCGCGCCGCGGGCACCCGGCTCCTGACCGGTCGCGCCCGCGCCTTTGTCCAAGGTGAAGCCCAGGTGCCATTTCCCAATGACCGCCGAGTGATAACCACGGCCGCGCAACATTCCGGGCAACGTCAGCCGGTCGGCATCGATCAGCGGCGGAGCAAAGCCGTCGATGACACCTCGTTGCAAGCGGGTGCGCCACGCGTAGCGGCCGGTGAGCAGACCGTAACGGGTGGGCGTGCAGACGGACGAACCGCTGTGCGCATCGGTGAACACCAGGCCTTCCTGCGCGAGGCGGTCGATCGCCGGCGTGGGAATCTTGCCCTGAGCAGGGTTGAGCCGCTGTACGTCGCCATAGCCCAGGTCGTCGGCGAGAATGACGACGATGTTGGGCAACGACGCGCCCGCCCCCACCACACGGCAGGCGCCCGCGAAGGCGAGCAGACAGGCGACAAACGGCAGAAAGCGTTTCTTCATTGGAGCGAACGGAGGCGGAAGCCGGACAGAGGGGTGCCGACAAGCCTCCGCCTCGCGCACGTCCTCCGCAACCACCGATGCACTGCAACAGTGTAACGCCCGCGTCGATGGCACCCGAAGGCAGCTCCTACCTTTGGGCTAACCGCCTGACCCTTTCACCGTGCCACCTTCGTGCCACACTCCATCGACGTGGGTCCCGACTGAGCGGTCGCCGGGACCCCGCTGGCTGACGAGCAGTTGCGCGTTGAGTGCGTCGACCGCGGCAGCGCCCATGACGTCGCGCGGCTGCAGGATGCCACTCACTCCAGGCGCGTCGTCGATGACGTTGAGGCTGACGTAGCCGACGTCGGTCGGGATGCGCACCCCGGCTTCACGCAGCACCGGGAAAACGCGGTCACTCCGACTGACGATGGCGTCGGGTTGATGGGTACGCAGCCAATCGAGCACCCCCGTCGGCCCTTTGCCTTCACGGGCGACGAAAGTCGGCACTAGCAGGCCTCCAACACCGGTGCGGGCCTGTTCGAAGGCATGCGCAGCCTCCCATTGGTGCGCAGCCCGTTCGGCGAGCGCGTGGTCGAGGACGAGTCCGATCCGCCGGTAACCGCGCCGCCTCAGCTGCTCCCAGACCAGCAGCATATCCGCAAAATAACTCGGCACCACGTGATGGAACGTCGTGTAAAGCGTTGGCCGTTCGATCGTGACGACTGCGAAGTTCTCCCACGCGAGTTCGAAGCGCGCATCGGGAAGCTCGAAAGGCGCGAGGATCAATCCGCGAACGCCGCGATTCAGCAGGATCTGGCTGAAGCGGGCCGGCGTCGCCCCCGCCTCGCGCGCCCAGAGATGCTGCAGCGTGTAGCCGAGGGCCCGCGCGCGTACGGAGGCACCCTCCCAAAGAGCCTGGGCACTTGGACGATGGAACCACTCGTTGCGTTTCGACCAGTTGGAAACGAGGCCGATGACGGCGAAGTCACGCCGCACCCGCTGGCGGCTGCGATACGCCGCGAGTGCGGTCAGGGCCGGATCAGGTACGTAGCCGACGGCTTCCGCCGCCTTGCGCACGCGCGCGACGGTCGCGGTGGGCAGAGCCTTCGGCTTGCGCAAGGCGAGCGACACAGCCGACAGACTCAGCCGGGCACGCGTGGCCACGTCCTTCAGAGTCGCGCGTCGGGGTTGCTGCACTGTTGCAGTTTAATTGGGGTCGAAGCACCCTGCGCAAGCGTTAACCCTTGGCATCGCACCCCGCCCCGCCTTTGCCGCCCATGGACGCCTCCGCCCCGCCCAACTTTCTCCTGGTGATCGCCGATGACCATCAGGCCGCGGCCCTTGGTGCGCACGGGCATCCGGTTGTACGCACGCCGACACTGGATGGCCTCGTCGCCGGCGGAGTGACGTTCAGCCGGGTGCAGATCATGGGCAGCTTCATGCCCGCCGTCTGCGCGCCTTCACGCGCGTGTCTTTTAACCGGCCGCAACGCCGTCAAGGCCGACGCCTGCCCTGCACTCGTCAGGGGTCCCGCCTACGAAGTCGCCCTGCCCCCCGATGCACCGACGCTCCCGAGCGTGTTCGGTGCGGCTGGCTACCAGACTTTCTTTACGGGCAAGTGGCACAACGACCTGCCCGCCCTTCTGCACTCCTTCGAAGGGGGCGAGGCCATCTTCCACGGAGGAATGTGCGACCACGACCAGGTGCCCGTGCGCAGCCTGCGCGAGATCGCGGCAGGCCTTCCTCCCCACATCGGACCCGGTTTTTCGACCGAGATTTTCTGCCGCGCCGCCGACACGTTCCTCCGCAACCGGGACCGCGCGCGACCGTTCTTCGCCTGCGTTGCGCTAACCTCCCCGCACGACCCGCGCACGCCGCCGGCGGAGTTCCGCTCCCTTTATCCAACCAAGGAAATCCCGTTGCCCGCCAATTTCCGGCCGGAGCACGGGTTCGATAACGGCGAACTGGACATCCGGGACGAGCAACTGGCCCCGACGCCGCGCGATCCGGAGACTGTGCGCGAACACCTTGCCGGCTACTACGGCATGATCTCCCACCACGACGCCTGGCTCGGCCGGCTGCTTGCGACCCTGCGTGAGACGGGCGCGGACGAAAACACCATCATCGTGTACACCTCCGACCACGGCCTCGCCCTCGGCAGCCATGGCCTGCTCGGCAAGCAAAACCTGTACGAGCACAGCATCCGGGTGCCGCTGATCATGAAAGGTCCGGGGCTTCCGCGCGGACGCCGTTGTGCAAGCCTCGCCTACGCCTTCGACCTCTATGCGACGCTGTGCGACCTCGCCGGCCTCACGCCACCCGGCGGTCTCGACAGTCGCAGCCTCCTCCCCGCACTCTCGCCGCCGATGAGATCGATTCGTGGCGAACTCGGCTCGCTCTACATGGATTGCCAGCGAGCCCTCACCACCGCGCGCTGGAAGTTGATCAAGTACCGCGTGGCCGGACGTGAACGCGTGCAACTCTTCGATCTGGCGAGCGATCCGGACGAGATCGAGGACCGGTCGACGCATCCGGAGTTCGCCCCGCTGGTGGCCGAGCTCACACGACGTCTTCACGCCTGGCAACGGCAGATCGGCGATCCCTGGATGCCGCCGCCAGCCGAACACAGCCCCCGCGTGCTCGCTTGATGAATACGTCCGCATTGTCGCCGTGGGACGCGGGCATCGTGGTAACATACTTTCTGCTCGTGATCGTGTTCGGCGTGTGGATGGGACGTCGCAAGATCCGCAACGCAGATACGCTCTTTCTCGCTGATCGTGAGGCCACCTGGCCTCTGATCGGCGCGTCGATGTTCTCCGCCAACATCTCGAGCCAGCAGTTTGTCGGGCAGGCCGGGCTTGCCTACAGCATCGGCCTCGTCGCCGGCGCGTTTCAGATGGTGGGCGCACTGTGCTTCGTCTTCCTCGCCGTGTTCTTCGTCGACGTCTACCTCTCGCTGCGCCTGCGCACCGCGCCGGAGTTCTTCGAGCGGCGGTATAGTCCGGGAGCGCGCCTATTCGTCTCCGGCATCAACGTGGTCATGATCCTGGCCGCAAACATCGCCACCGCGCTCTACGCGGGAGCGACCGTGCTCACGAGCCTGCTCGGAGGCGCAGGCGAGGCATACTTCCATTTCGCCGTGTTCGCCATTGCCGGGGCCTCGGGAACGTACGCCATCCTCGGTGGCCTTCGGTCCGTCCTGTGGGCGGATCTTCTCCAGGCAACCCTGCTCCTGATCGGCGGCTCGGTCACCCTGATCGTGAGCGTAGGCGCCGCCGGTGGCTGGGGCACAGTGCTGGCAACGCACTCCGCCGATGGGAGCAGTCCATGGAACCTAGTCCAACCCTGGGACCACGCCTTCGGCTGGCTGCCCCTCCTGACCGGAGCGATGATTCTCGGCGTGCATGGCCATTGCACCGACCACGACTACGTGCAACGCGCCCTCGCCGCGCGGAGCGTCTTTCACTCGAAAATGGGCGCGATCTTTGCCGCCTTCCTCAAGGTGGCCGCGCTTTTCATCATCGCGGCGCCGGGCGTGATCGCGGCCAGGTTGCTGCCCAACCTCGCCCACCCCGACCAGGCCTACGCCCAGCTCGTCTCCACCTTCCTGCCCGTCGGGCTGAAGGGACTCGTGCTCGCCAGCCTGCTCGCGGCCATCCTCGGCACCGTGGCAGCCGGCCTATCGGCGGCGGCCTCAATGCTCACCTTTGACTTCGCCGGCCGCGCCCTGCCCGGCCTGTCGGATCGCGCGCGGGTGCGCCTGGGCCGCGCGTTGATGGTCGGAATCCTCCTGCTCTGCGCCGTCCTCGCGCCCGGCATCCGCGATTTCAAGGGTGTATTCGTTTATTTGGTACAGCTGTGGTCATTGCTCGCGCCCCCGGTCTTCGTCTGCGTGGTCGCCGGAATCTTCACAACGACCGCCACCAGCCGCGGTGCCACGGCGACGCTGGCGGTCGGTTCGGTTCTTGGCGCGGTCACCTTCTGGGCTCTCGGGTCGGCGGAGGTGTCAAACGCGTTGCCGCGCTACTTGCAAAGCCCCTTGAACTGCGGATTCGTCATCACGCTGATTTGCACGGTCGTGATGGTTGCCGTCAGCAGATCAGGGGCGGGACAGATACGTTCCTCCATCGAAGTCTGGCGACCGGGTCAGACGACCGGTCCAGGGCTCAGCCCGAGGGAACAAAGGATCTACCGCAGTACACTCGCCGCGCTCTTGATCGTCTGGATCCTCGTGGTGTTCGCATTCTCACCATGGGGGCTCGCCGCGTCCCGGGCATCGTAACGAGCTGGTCTACACGGAGGAAAACGCGGGAAGCGCGGAGTGATCGGATCGGACGCGTGCCACGGCCGGGCGTCGTCGGTCCACATGTAGAGGCTTGGACGGCGGAGAGAGGCGCGAGTCCGCCGGTCTCGCCGGTGGGCGCGCAGGTCCCTCTGCGCGCAGGATGAGCGAGCTTGCGCCGTCCGGCATCGGAAACCGGCGGAGGGACCCGCCGGTCCACCCTGGCACGATGCCCATGCCGCGGCAGACCCGGGAGACTGGCAAGAAACTGAGAGGCGCACCGTGCCGCACGCTCAGCCGCCGGTGAGCGTTTGCGTCATGGCGTGGCGCCTTCCGGCACCAGGTTGATCATCCAGCCGAGCCCGAAGCGGTCGCGCAGCATGCCGAAGCGGGGGGACCAGAAGGTCTTGCCCAGCGGCATTTCAACTTTGCCACCTTTCTCCAATGCCGCGAAGAGCCGGTCCGCCTCAGCCTCGGTTGGCACCGAAAGGGAGAGCATGAAGCCGTTGAACCCGGCCACTTCGCCGCAGCCGTCCGAGGCCATGATCATGTTGGGCCCAATGCGGAAGGAGGCGTGCATGACTTTGTCTTCGTAGCCGGGCGGGAGCATGCCCGCCGGCGGCGGATCGGGCGCCTCCTTGTAACGCATGATCACGTCAATCTGCGCACCGAGGGCGGAGCGGTAGAATTCAAGGGCCTCGGCGCAGTTGCCGCCGAAGAAGAGGTAGGGATGCAATTGGGATGTGGTGGTCATGGGAGGGAAAGCGACGTAGGGTCAGGCGTGCGACCGGCTTGGCGGCACGGGGACGAACAGGGTGCGGAACGAGGCGCGGTAAACCCACGCGAGGTAGAGTTCGACGGCGAGGAAGACCAGGGACATGGGCAGTCCCGAGCGCTCGAGGAACAGATGGAAGGCGACGCTGTGGACCATGAACGGCGCAAACACCACAAGGGCGAGCGGCACGGCACGGTTCACGAGCAGGAGCAGGCCAACCAACAGGTGGGTGCCGGCGATCAAGGGCATCATGTAACCCGATTCGACCAACGCGCCCACGAAGGTGGCGGCGCGCTCGGGAAGCGTCACCTCGGGCTGCGGCAGGAAGTTGAGAAAACCGTTGAGCCCAAAGACGGTCAGCGGCAGGCCGAGCAGGATGCGCGCGACCACGGGAAGGAGGCGCACAACGAGGTTGGGCCGGGGAGTGTCAGGACGGGAGGGGGATGCGTTGCTCATGATAATAATGTATTCATGTCTTGGCGACAATCGCTGCCAGGCGGTCCAGGCTCTCGCCCCAGCAGTGATGAAAGCCCATGCGTTCGTGTTCCGCGCGCTGCCCGGTCGTCCAGTGTATCGCGCGCGCGGTGCAGCGGGACGCGTTGTCCGCGGACGCGTTGAACGCAAAGTGCGCCGTGAAGAAGATGTGCGGGTGCGGCACCCAGTCCGGCTCGAAGGCGTCGGTGAACACGAGGCGCTCGTTTGGCACCACGTCGAGGAAGACTCCGCGCGTGGCGAACTCGGTGCCGTCGGGCGCCCGCATCACCGTGCGGAAAACCCCGCCCGGGCGCAGGTCCATCTCGAACTCAGGCGTGAGGGTCCCGTACGGCCCCCACCACTCCGGCAAACGCCGCGTCCACGCCCCGTAGACCGCCTCGCGCGACGCGGCGATGTCGCGGGTCAGGGACAATTCCCTGTCGGAAGCCGGAGAGGTTGCGATCATGGTCATTCGTGGGTGCCTTCACACCTACAACGTACCGGCCTGGCGGCGGCGGACACTTCCTCGCGAAAAACTTTACCCGCCTCCTTGCCTTGGCCCGATCCTCGGCGAAGGCTGCCGGCTCATTTCATCATGTACGAGTTTCCCCTGACAGGTGCGCAGAAAACCTTCCTCCGCGGGCTGGGCCAGAGGCTCGAGCCCTCGCTCAAGGTCGGAAAGGGAGGATTGACGCCGGAATTCTTCAAGGAATTGCAACGTCACCTGAACGCGCAGGAGCTCGTGAAGATCCGCTTCCTCGGCTCGGACCGGCACGAACGCGCCGCGTTGACGGCGCAACTCGCCGACGAGGGCCGCTGCGTGTGCGTGGGCGCGATCGGCGCGACGGCGTTGTTCTATCGCCAGCAGGCGGATCCGGCGAAACGGAAGATCGCGTGGTAGGCTTCGTTTTGCCCCGGTAGGAGCGGCTTTACGCCGCGATGGTTGGCGGACGGTGTCCATCGTAAAGCCGCTCCTACCTGGCCTCAATAATGAGGCGGACGATCGTCCGCCGGCGATGAACGATCCGGACCGTCCCCGGGCTGCGTCGTCACACGGTCGCGAACGAGGCGGAGCTCGGCCCGCAGGCGGTCGATCGTCTCGGCCTGCTCGAGCATCACTTTGTCCTGCTCCTCGACGTGGCGTTCGAGCCAGGCAAGGCGTTCTTCCAAGCGATCAAGGCGTGCGTCGGACATGGGGCGTGGGACGGGCGGCCGTCGTGGACTTGAGGGATTCGATTTCAGGCAGGACAACGTTCGTGTAGCAACCCGGACAGACAGAGTGGCTGAAATCCGTCCCGGTGCGTTCGTTGATATAGCTTTCGATCTGCTGCCAATAATTTTGGTCGTCGCGGACCTTCTTGCAGTACGAACAGATTGGCAGGAACGCCTCGAGTTGACGGACCTGCGTCGCAAAGCGAAGGATGCGCTCGGCGACGCGAAGGCGCATCCACAGCTCCGTGGAGTCGAGCGGCTTCGTGAGAAAGTCGTCCACGCCGGCGTCACCCGCCTCCTCGCGATTCGGAGAGTCGGCCGAGCGTGCGGTCAGCAGGATGAAGTATACGTAATCCGCGCCGGACCGGGCGCGGATGCGCCGGCAAAGTTCAAGCCCGTCCATGCGCGGCATCGTCCAGTCACTGACGACCACCCGGATGGGGTCGGTCTTCAGCAACGCGAGCGCCGTTTCTCCATCGGCCGCGGGGACCGCCTGATGGCCGAGCTTGGCCAGCGCCTGGTGCAGGACGAGGCGCGCAACGGAGTCGTCTTCAACGGTGAGGATTCTCAAGGAGCCGCCTTCTCTTGTGAGAACCGAGGGCCGTGGCAAGCCGCTCGTACGCACGCTCAAGCTCGCGGGCCGACGAACGCGCTTCCGCGAGGCGCCCGGCTCCGGCCAGTTTCTCGAGTTCCGCGCAACGCGCCTGCAGCTCCCGGCCGCCGAAGGTCGCGCTCGCGCCTTTCACGGTATGCGCGGTCTTCGCCGCCTGCGGCAGGTCGCCGGTGGCGAGCGACACGTGCAGTTCGCTCAATCGTCGCGGCGTCTCGGTGAGGAAGAGGTCGATCAACTCAGCCACAAACTCCGGCTGCTCCTCATCCTGAAGGGACTCCAGATGGTCGAGCTGCGTTGCTTCGAGCACGGCCGCCCGGCCGATGGGCAGGCCCGAGGTCGTTCCAAAACCCGGTGCCGACCCGCCGCGAATGGTCGAAGGAAGTCCAAGTCGGACGATGAGCGCCTGCAGTTCCGTAAAGACGATCGGTTTGTCGAGCACGGCGTCCATGCCCGCCTCGACGCAAAGCAGACGGTCGTCGTCGCGACCGTACGCGACCATGCCCACGATGGGGATCTGCGCATTCACGCCCGGCACGCGACCTTCGCGCACCCGGCGGGTCGCTTCGCTGCCGCTCAGCACCGGCATCTGCGCATCCATCAGCACAAGATCGTAGCCGCGCATGCCCAGCATCGACAACGCCGAGGCCCCGTCGCGCGCGATGTCGCAACTGTGGCCACCCTTGGAAAGGTCACGCTGCAGCGTTGTGCAGTTGGCGCCGTTGTCGTCGACAATCAGCATGTGGCAGGCCCCGGGAGGCTTGACTGCCGACACCGGCGTATCCGTGGCGGGCGCCGTCGACGAGGAGGGCGAGGACACCGGCAGCTCGATCCAAAAGGTCGCGCCAGCATCGGGCTGGCTTTCCACGCCAATGCGGCCGCCCATCCGTTCGATGAGGCGGCGGGCAACGGCAAGTCCCAGTCCCATGCCGCCATGTTTGCGCGTCAGGCTGCTGTCCGCCTGCATGAAGGGCTTGAAAAGTTCCGCCTGGGCCGAGCGAGGAATGCCCATGCCGGTGTCGGTGACCGCCAGCCGTACGCGGCGGCTTCCATCCGTCAGTACATGGACCGAGGCGCGCAGGACCACTTCGCCCTCCGCCGAGAACTTGATCGCGTTGTCGACGAGGTTCGCGAGCACCTGACGCAGGCGTCCGGCATCCCCGCGCAGGCGCTCCGGCAGGCCTTCCGGAAAGTCCGCGCGCAAGGCGAGGTTCTTCGCGTCCGCACGCTCACGGTGCGCGTTGATCGTTTCGACGACCACGGCACGGAGGTCGAAGTCCGCCTCGTACAACTGAAGCCGGCCCGATTCGATCACCGAGAAATCGAGCAGGTCCCCAAGCACGCGCATGAGCGCCTCGGCGCTCTTTTGCACGGCGAGGGCGAGGTCGCGCTGGGAGGCGTTGAGCGATCCCTCGAGCAGCAGACCGGTCATGCCAATGATGCCGTTCATGGGCGTGCGCACCTCATGGGTGAGATTGGCCATGATCTGGGCGTTGAGCCGGTCGAAGCCCGGCCCGCCCGGCGCGCGCGATGCCTCCGCAAGGCGCAGCACACGACTCAACACGGGCAGCGTGAGTTCCTGCTCGGCCACGCAATCGACCGCACCCGCCGCTTCCGCCGCCTCCGCAAAGGCCGGGTCGGGCTTCTCGGTGACAAAGACGACGCCCGCACGGCAGCCCGAGTTGCGCAGGTCGATCAAGCGAGCGAGGGAGTCGCCCGCGGGCAATCCCCGCCGTGAAAGAAAGATCACATCCGGATCGAGTCCGGAATCCCCGCAACCCGCGGCTTGAATCTCGTCCACCTGCGAAAGAACGATGCCCGGAACCTCGCGCAGGACGGCAAGCAGATCGGGACGATCGTCGACCAGGACGACCCTTGTGGGAGGGGTTGAACCGGCGCCGTTGCTCATGAGGCCCGCCCGTCCTTTCGCCGCCCGTTGAGTTTAACGCCGCAGCGGCCGAGCGCATCGATGAGTGCGTCGGCGCGGACGGGTTTGCTGACGTAGTCATTCATGCCTGCGTCGAGACACTTGGTGCGATCTCCCGGCATCGCGAAGGCCGTGAGCGCAATCACCGGTACGGTGACATTCATCGCCCCCCGGCCTGACGCCCGCAGCCGACGCGTCGCCTCGTAACCGTCCATCTCCGGCATCTGGCAGTCCATCAACACGGCATCGTACGGCGTCGCCTGAAGCGCGGCCAGCGCGAGGCTGCCGTTGCCGGCGACGTCCACCTTGCAACCGAGCTTCTCCAGCATCCGACGCGCGACCATCTGGTTGACGAGATTGTCTTCGGCCAGCAGCAGGCGCGGGCCGGGTGAAGCATCGTCGCTCGCGATCACCGGCGACGCGGAGGACGAGCCGCCAAAGGGGGGCCGGGAGCCCGAGGGAAGAAGTGCGCGATAGAGCTGCTCGATCCGGATCGGAAGCGTAAGGGCGGACTCGATACGCGATTCAGCCATCGCGTCCGCCGGCACCGGCGAATCGGCCGGCGCCAGCATGATGAGCCGCAGCGGACAGACGGCCGGGTCGGCGCGCAGGCGGGCGGCGAACTCGAGGCCCGGCCCGTCGGGAAGGTGGGCGGCGAGCAGCGCCACCTGGAAAGGTCCGGAGGCCGGCGGCGTGCGCAGGCACTCCAGCGCCTCCGCGCCGGTGGCGACGGACTTGGACGTCGCGCCGAGTGCGCCGAGGTGCTCGATGAGGGTACGTGCCTCGTTCTGTTGCGGATCGATCACCAGCACGCGCAAGCCGGCAGGCAATGCGCCGGGCGACGTGTCCGGCGGTGGAGAAAGCAAGGGGAGGCTGAGGTCGACCCAGAAGGTCGATCCCGCCCCCTCGACGCTTTCGAATCCGATCTCGCCGCCCATCAGCTCCACCAGTTGCCGCGAGATAGCCAGTCCCAGGCCGGTGCCGCCGAAGCGCCGGGTGGTGGTGCCGTCGGCCTGGACGAAGGGCTGGAAGAGCCGCTCCTGCGCCTTCCGCGACATGCCAATGCCGGTATCTTTCACCTGGATACGGAAACTGACGCGGCCCGCCGTGGCGCCGGTTCCCTTGACGACCACGGCCACCTCGCCGCGTTCGGTGAACTTGATGGCGTTGGCGAGCAGGTTGAGCAGCACCTGCCGGATGCGGCCGGCATCGCCCTGCATGGGCATCGAAAGATTCTCGTCGAACTCGTACTTGAGGTTGAGCCCCTTCGCCTGGGCCTTGGGCGCCAGCAGCGCGAGCACCTCGTCGACGAGCGGCCCGAGCAGGAGGCGTGCGTAGTCGATGGAGAGCTTGCCGGCCTCGATCTTGGAGAAGTCGAGGATGTCGTTGACGATCGCGAGCAGGCTTTCGGCGCTGTTCTGGATGATGCGCGTCATCTCCCGCGCCTCGCCGTTCATCGGGAGATCCATGAGCAGGCTGGCCATGCCGATGATGCCGTTCATCGGAGTGCGGATCTCGTGACTCATGTTCGCGAGGAACTCCGACTTGAAGCGGGAGGCCTCGATCGCCTCGTCGCGGGCGCGGGCCAGGCTTTCCTCGAGCTGCTTCCGCTCGGTGATGTCCTGCGTGAACATGACGATGCCACCGATGTTGCCGGAGGCCCGGTACCACGGACGCACTTCCCAACTGAGCCACTGCCGCGTGCCGTCGGCGCGCTCGATGAGATCGGCCTCCGCTTTCTCGACGGCGCCGGCGAGACAGCGGCGATGCACATCGCGCCACATGCCGGCAAGGTCGGGGAAGACGTCGTAGAAACTGCGCCCGATCACCGGCTGGCCTTCGAGGCGGTAATCGACGAACCACTGGCGGCTGGCCACGAGGTAGATCATGTCGCGGTCGAACATCGCCACTGAAGCCGGTGCATGCTCGGCAAAGAGACGCATGCGTTCCTCGCTTTCGCGCTGCGCATGCTCGTAGCGGCGCTGGACCGTGATGTCCTCGATTTGCGCGATGAAGTACAACGGCACCTGCGAGGCGTCGCGCACCAGCGACATCGTCATGCGGACCCAGACCGTATGACCGTGGATGTCGACGTACCGCTTCTCGATCTGGTAGTAGCGCTGCCGGTTCGCGAGCAGCGAGCCAATCTCCTCGGTGTCGAGATTGAGATCTTCCGGATGGGTGAGATCCTGCAGGGTCTTGCCCACCAGTTCGTTCTCGGAATAGCCGACAATCTCGCAGATCGCCCGGTTGACCCGCAGCCAGCGACCGTCGAGATCGACCAGCGCCATGCCGATGCCGGCGGAGTCGAAGGCGCTGCGAAAGCGCTCCTCGCTCTCGCGCAAGGCGGCCATCGCACGATTCCGTTCGGTGAGGTCATTGGCGAGGACGAGGAAGCCCGTCACGCGGCCGTCGTCGTCGCGAAGCCCGGTCACACTCAGCCGCACAGGCAGGCGGCGGCCGTCACGGCACAGCCACGTCCATTCGCGCTCCTCCACCCCGCCCTCGCGCGCCTTGGCGAAGAGTACCTCGAGACCGGGCTCACGCTCGCCGCCGGCGATCATCTTCAACTCCTCCGCATCATGAAGGACGAGCGGTGTGGTCAGACCCACCATCTCGCCGGACCGGTAGCCCAGCATCCTCTCGGCGCCGGTGTTGAACACCCGGATAGTGCCGTCCGGTGAGGTGGCGATGATCGCGTAGACGGTGCCGTCAAGCACCGCGCTTTGAAAGCGGTTGGCTTCAACCAGCTTCGTCTGCGCCTCGGCCTGGGCGCGACGGGCGCGGTTCATCAGCAGGAGGGCGACGATGAATAGGACGAGGGCGAGAACGTTGCCGAAAAGAATGATGCGGTTCGTCAGCCAGGCCAGGTGGGCGCTTTGCACGCCGCGCAACGCGAGCTCCCGCTGTTTCGTCTCCTGAAGGCGCCCGAGGAGTTCACGGATCGCCGTCATGGTGGCGGTCTCGTCGCCATCATGGACAATCTGAATCGAGCCCAGCCGGTCGCCACGCGCCGCAGCCGCGACAGCTGATCGCACGAGGTCAAGCTTGTGCTCCACCAGGGAAGCGAGGCCTGCGATCTCTTCCGGATCGGCTTGGGCAACGATCTTGGCGAGCTCCTCCCTCACTTGCGCCTCAGGGGCCATGCCCTCCGCGGGAAACCGTTGCTCGCCCACCAGCAGGCGCGTGCGCAGGTCGGACTCGAGCCGGGTCAGCCCCAACTCAAGGCGGCTGAAAGCGTTGAGCAGAGATTGCGTTTCCGCGGACCACGCAACGGCGTCCTGTTGGGAGCGATTGCTCACCACGGCGGCCACGCCCACGATCGCGACGATCGCTCCGGCCGCACTGAAATTGACCCGGGATCGCAGGATCGAACGAGCCTGTCCCCGAACCCGGCCTTCGAGGTGAACAAGGACGCCACCGCCCGCGCAGAGGAGCGCCAGCGCAGCCGGCAGTGCCATTCCGACGTAGTTGCCGGAACCGAAGCCGGTGTGAATGCCGAAGCCGTACGCGACGAGCGTCAGCAACGCGGCCGCCAGCACCAGCCCCACCATGACACCGATCGCACCCAGCCTCGGGCGCGGCGCCACCGCGAGGCAGAGCGTGATGCCAATAAACATGAAACTGAGCGCCGACGCCGGGGCCATTCGACCAGGCTGCGAGTAGATCGAACCTAGGCTCGTCGCCCAGAAAAGCTGGTCCAAGCCGAGCCCGACGCGAAACAACACCTGCAAGGCAGTCGCCGCTCCGAGAAGCGCGAGGGACGCACCGCAGACTTGTGCCGCCCGCCGGCTTCCTTGACGCAGCGCGAGCAACGCAAGGCCCAACAGGAGCAGGCCCACGGCGGTGTTGAACATCATCGGGGTGCCGGCCTCCACCCAGCTGAGCAAACGCGGGGCTTCGAGGAACCAGCCGAGCAAACCCGAAAAGGCCGGAATGAGCACCGCCATCGCAAGCGGCCTCTCCCCTCGGAGGGGCGGCTCTGGGCTTTCCGGGTTCATCGTGGTGTTTTTCGCAAACGACGAGGCCGTTGGCGAGCCCGGTTTAACGAACCGAAATCCCGAGCCGCCGAAGGTTTCCGTCAGATTCCCCTGAGCATTGGGGGCCCCTTCCCGGAGAAAAGGGAGAAACGGTCAGAGAAATGTAAATACGCCGTCCGCCCGCAGGCGGCTCCTCGCTCATCGCGCAAGCAATTCGCGCAACGCGCCGGGCGTCGTCACCGGCGCCTGACAGGTGTAGTGATCGCACACATACGCCGCGGCGCTTCCCGAAACGGGCGCCATGCCCGCAAGCCAGGGAGCCCGGGCAGTCAGGTCGGGGTGCGCTGCCAGGACGGTCATGCGACGCCCCGGACGTTCGCGCAGCACCGCCGCAAGCTCTGCGAACGCCGCTGAACGCGGATCACCGGCCAGCACGACCTGGCGGGGGTATTCCAACGACCGTTCCAGCGCGCAGAGCATCTCCGGCAGAGCCTGCGGAATGGCGGTCCATCGCGAACGAAACGCCGCCAGCGTGCGCAGCGCCCGTGTACGAAGCCCGTTGTCGTGGAAAGCGCCGGACAGCCGAAGGAGGTTCGATGCCGCGACGGAGTTCGCCGAGGGCTCCGCGCCGTCGTAATCGTCCTTCAACCGGAGCACGAGGGCCTGCGCGTCCGCCGCGGAGTTGAAG